>CAZQRX010000033.1:0-25349 GCA_964595845.1 uncultured Occallatibacter sp.
GCTTGGTTCAGAACCTGTCAGAACCGGGTACAGCTATCATGATATTGCTCTAGCCCCACCGCAGGTGGCTACCCCAACTGGCTGACCTTCAACTGCAACTTATCGAAGTCCACGGTGCCGAGGCCGCGAGCGGCGGCCATCTCCAGATAAGGCATTTGCGCGGCGTCGAGATTCCAGTAGGCCTTGGCTGCATAGGCGTCGATGGCCACCGGATCGGTTCCGGCGACGAGGGTCTTCTTTGTCGCTACGTCTTCGAGGTTGCCGCCGGTGGGGCCGTTGCGCAGCAGGACGCGGTAGCAGTCCAGCATCGTGAGGGTGGGCAGCATGAAGCTGGCCAGATCGGCAAGGCTCTGATGAATTTGCTGGTGCAGTCGGTTGCGCTCTCCACCCAGGATGCCGTACCAGTTTTTCATGCCCAGCGTTGCGCCGGTCAGGACGTGATGCTTGGCGATGGGCAGGTTGAATATCTTATCGGCTTCGAGGAAGGGCGTGAAGATGGGCCAGCTCTTCAGCACCACGCCGCCCACCTCCACTTCGCGGAAGAGTTCGGGATCGGGCAGGATGACCTCGGCGCGCTCGGCCAGCGCGGCGGCCTGAATGCCGGAGCGATGGAAGCAGCGGCGGGCCTCGTTGCAGCTTACATCAGTGACAATAACGCGCCTGGCTCCGGCCTGCCAGCACTGGCGCACCACCTCGGCGACAAGGTCGGGGTTGGTGTTGGCGGCCTGCTCCGGCGTACGGTCCCAGGCGATGTTGGGCTTGATAACGACCACGTCCTGGCGGCTGACAAAGCGGCGAATGCCGCCTAGATTGTCGAGCGCCTGAGCCGCGAGCGCGCGCGGCTCGCCACCTTGGACGACGGTGAGATGCGGCCATTGCGGATCGGAAGCGATGCGATGGTCGCGGCACGCCTGCTCGGCCTGCGACGGGAGCGGACGGAAGCTGTGCTTGTTGAGCCAGACGGCCGCGCCCGTTGCGCCTGCCGCCACACCGCCCAAGCGCAGCAGTTGCAGCAGAGCCTCGCGGCGCGTGAGGCCTTGGGCGGCGCCTTGCATTTCTTCCGGCTTGCGATCGGTTTCCGCGGCCATGTTGATCCTCCCCGGTCAGACTTCCATCAGATGAATGCGTTGCGGATCGTTGGTGCCCAGATTGTGAGCTTTGTCAGCAGCAGTTACAATGTAGCGCGGAGGACGGCCTACGGCTTCGAGCGTCTCCATGCCCACCTCGGCGCGCTTGCGTTCGATCATCTGCCACGCGGTGTGATCAAGGGCGACGCGATCCTCGCCGACGATGAGCGCATTGGGCTGCCACAGGCGCTCCGGATGGAAGCTCGGGCCGCCATCGTAAACCGAGGTCATCGCATCGCCGATGGTGAAGCGAACCTTCTCGCGGATGGTGGGAATGCAATTCAGGTCGGCGACGGCAGGGTTGCAGCCGTTGGCGTGCAGTTCAAACGGCCGCTGCACGACGCCGTACATATTCTTCATCGAGAAGGTAACGCCCGCCATCTGGTGATCCTTGAGAATTGGCAGATTGATCACCATCGCACACTCGCGGGAGAGAATCTTGGTGAGTTTGACATTGACCGTGCCCCATGTCATCGGCTGCTCCTCGAAGCCCGCCTGGTCGCTGGGGTAACTGCGGATGTGACTCCGATCGGTGTTGATGGCGAAGCCGCAAGCCTCCAGAAAGTGGGCGTTCTGGTCCCACACCAAAATGTTTCCGGGCTTGACGCCGATCTGTTGCAGCCGCTCCGCAATCGCCATCGTCAGCGCCCGGTGCGTGCAGATTCCCTTGCCGCCCAGGCCGTTCACCTTGAGGCCGATCACCTTGTCCGCGGAGACCAGGTTCACGGGCACGATTCGCTTCCATGCTTCGATGGGCTTGTCGCGGCCGGTGTAGGAGGCGATGGCGCGGTCGAGCAGAGCCTGTACGCGCTTCTCGTCCAGTTGCCCGCCGGCATCATGCAGCGCGGGGTCGCGCGCGATCACGACTTTGGATTTGCCTGTCTCGGTGTGCCGATCGAGCGCCGCGGCAAAGCTCAGCTTGCTGTTCGAACTGAGCAGCACGGCTCCCGCGGCTGCGGTCTTCAAAAAATCACGGCGGTTATTCATTGCATTCCTTTCCATCCCTCAGGGGCTAAAGCCCGCTTTGATTTTGCATCCTTTACGACACAACTAAAGTCGTGCCCTGACGCTTCTGGACTCTTTATCGAGTTTTTCTGCATCCTGTGAAGTCGTGCCCTTTCATAACATCGATGACATCAGAGCTTCCTTAAATCTCCATCAACTGAATGCGATCCGGATCGTTGGTGCCCAGGTTATGCGTTGCGTCGGCGGCGGAAGAGAGAAAGGTGGTCGGACGACCCGTGGACTCAAGCGTCGGCAGGCCCATCTCGGCGCGCTTGCGTTCCACCATTTTCCATCCGACGGTATCGATGGCCACAGGATCCTGACCGACGATGAGCGCGTTGGGGTACCAGAGATGCTCGGGGCGGAAGACAGGACCTCCCTGATAAATGGAGGCCATGGCGTCGCCGATGGTGAAGCGGAATTTGTCGCGCAGCGCGGGAATGCGATTCAGGTCAGCGATGGCCGGATCGCAGGCGTTGGCGTGAAGCTGATCGGGATGCTGGATGGCGCCATAAAAATTCTTCAGCGAGAAGGTGACGCCTGCCCGGTCATGATCCTTGAGGACGGGAAGGCTGATGACGAAGTCGCACTCGCGGGTAAGTATCCTGGCCAGATTCACGCGGACCGAGCCGAAGGTGGAGGGCTGCTCCTCATGGCCAAAGCCCTCCATATCGGTGGCGATGACACGGATGCGATTACGGTCGGTCGAGATCGTGTAGCCGGCGCGCTCCAAATCGCCGCGGCGGCACTCCCACACCACGATCTCGCCGGGCTTGACGCCGGCCTGACGCAGCCGCTCGCAGATGGCCAGCGTCAGCGCCAGATGGGTTGCGATGGGCTTGCCGCCCATGCCGTTGACTTTGAGGCCGATGACCTTGCCCACAGGCACGATGCGCTTCCACGCCTCGACCGGATTGTCGCGGCCCGTGAAGGCGGCAATGGCGCGATCCAGCAGATCAGCCACGCGCTTCTCGTCCAGTTGTCCTTCCGCCGAGTGCAGCGCGGCATCGCGGGCAACCACGACTTTGGACTTGCGCGGGTCGAGGATCGCGGCCAGCCCCAACTTGCTCTGCGAGCCGAGCAGCATGGCTCCCGTGGCGGCGGTCTTCAAAAAATCACGGCGGCTCTTCATTGGTCAACTCTCGCTTTCCCGGCGCGATCAAGCATGGCTACAGTTTCGCTTCCACGCCATGCGCCAGCTCGATGAGCGCCTGCTGTGCGTCGGGCGTCAGCTCATAGGCAACGATGCGCACCAGCGATGGGCCTTTGCGGAAGATCACGCTCTGCGCATAGGCCACGCCGGCATCGCCCAGTGGAACGGTTTTTGCGTCCTTGGCTTGTCCCTTCTCCAAAATCTTGCTCGCGCCGGCCGCATCCTTCATCGTGTATACGTCCACCGTCGCCTCCAACTGGCCTTGATATTTGTAGTCGGAGGTGGATGTGGAGACCACGCCGGCCGAGAGGTACTGCTCGGCGTCGCCGTCGATATACTGCCACAGATCCTTGGCGGCAAAGACGCGGGTCTCGCTGGTTTTTTCCCAGCCGGCTACAGCGCCCGACGCGGGGAATGGATCGACAATCTTCTTCTTGCATCCTGTACCGGCGGCAGCGGCGACAAGAATTATTGCCGCAACGGCCAGCATCGATTTCATTAAACGATTATTCACGGAAAATCTCCCTTATTTTCGGTTGAGCAGAATCTGGCTGCTCGGTGAGCGGCTTTCGCCGATGCTGGTGCGAACGGCTACTTCTTGCCCTTCGACGACAGGGCAGCAACCAACCCTCCGATCAATGCCGCGAAGACCCCGCCAAAAACCGCTAGCATCCATCCATTAGAACGAACGATCACGATCTATTCTCCTTCATTTTCTGTTGAGCAGAATCTGGCTGCTTGGTGAGCGGCTCTCGCCGATGCTGGTGACGTAGACGGCGGGGTGCTCCTGCAACGGGCAGGCATACTCGCAGGCGCCGCAGCCCACGCAGCGGCTGGGATCGACGCGCGGCTGCTTCAACGTTTTGGTGTTGCCCGCGGAATCGATGACCTGCGCCTCCTCGACATATATCGCTTTGGGCGAGACCGGGCACCACTCCTCGCAGACGATGCATTCAGTGGCCATCGCCCACGGCAGGCAGCGTCCGCGGTCGTAGAAGGCCGTGCCCAGGCGAATCGGCTGGCTCTGCTGCTGCGCGCCCACGCCGACGACCCAACCTTTTTCCCTGGGTGTGATCTGCCAGATCGCGCCGGTGGGGCAGACCTCCGAGCAAAGCACGCAACTGGGCTCGCAGTAACCGATACGCGGCACCAGCGTCGGCGACCATAGACCTTCAATCCCGGCCTGATCGAGCGTGGGATGCAGCGCGATGTTTGGGCAGGCTTTCATGCACTCGCCGCAGCGAATGCAGCGCGAGAGAAACTCCGGCTCGTCGAGCGAACCCGGCGGGCGCAACAGCCGTTCGTGGCGGCCTTTGCCCAGGCCGGTGTTCGCGCGCATTAAGGGAACAATCGCCGCGCCGGCGGCAACGCCGGTGAGAGTGCGGCGACGGCCCAGGTCGGGCGATGCTACTTCATGTTCGTTGCGGAAGAACTTGAATTGCAGGCTGTCGTGCGGACAACTGCCCAGGCAGTTCATGCACATCAGGCACTCGGCCTTGCGCCACGGCGCGCCGCCGATGGGATCGTCTCCGCCCTGGCAGTGGAGCAGGCAGCGATTGCATTTGTCGCAGGCGGCAGGGTCTTTGTGCAGCCCCAGAATCGACCAGCGCGAGACCGCCCCAAGTAATGTGCCGAGAGGACAGATCGCCCTGCACCAGAAACGCGTCACGCGCAGGCTGGCCGCCAGAATCGCGATAAACAGAATCCCCAGCACCAGCCCTTGCTGGTAGTGCGGCTGGCGGAGATCGAGTACCAGGACTTGCAGAATCGCGTGCAGCGTTCCGCCGGCCGCTTTGATCGCCGCGATGTGGCTGTGTTCGAGCGGAGTGAAGATTGCGCGCGCGGCGGCGTTGATCGCCGGCAGAAATGACAGCCCAAAGGAGCGCACCAGCAGGCTGAATGGGTCAAGCCAGCCGATAGCTGCCGAGCCGAAGCAGGCCGCGACGAGGCCGGCGATCAGCACAAGATACTTCCAGGTTTGCCAGCGTTTGTAGCGATTCGACTCGATGCGCTGCTTGCCGCGCTTGGCCTCCGAGGGCATATTGCCCACGAAGTGCTGCAGCGTGCCCATCGGGCAGATCCAGCCGCAGAAGAAGCGGCCCAGAAAGAGCGTCGGCACCAGGATCAGCAGGCTCCAGATCAGGCCGCGATAGAGCGCGTGGCCGGCCAGTGCGTTGACCAAAGCCACCAACGGGTCCCACTCGAAAAAGAGCCGAACCGGCGGGCGCAGATGAATCTCTGTTCCGGCGGTGGGAAAGAGGCTCCACGAGGTGAAGAACAGCAACCCGAGAAAGAGCAGCAGAAAAACAATCTGCGAAATCCTGCGCAACCTGGGCAATCGGGACGGACTCAAGCAATGCCTCCACACGCGCGGACGCTAACCGTACATGATCGATGATTGGCGCTCAGGCTTGGGACAGACAGTGATCTGCATCACCGATTGGCGTGTACCAGGGTTGCAAAGACGAGAGCCGGGGCATCCGTCTAAAGGGTGAGTTCAGGGGTAGATGCGGTGCAAGGTGCGGGCGAAGGGGATAGTTTCGCGGACGTGGTCCAGGCCGCAGATCCAGGCTACTGCGCGCTCGATGCCCATGCCGAAGCCTGAGTGGGGGACGCTGCCGTAGCGGCGCAGATCCAGGTACCACTGGAAGGCTTCCCTGGGCAGGTTATGCTGCTCGATGCGGGAGTTTAATAACTCATAACTTGAAACGCGCTGTGAGCCGCCGATAATTTCGCCGTAGCCTTCGGGGGCGAGCACATCGACGCAGAGGGCGTAGCGCGCGTCGGCGGGGTCGGGTTCCATGTAAAAGGCCTTCACATTGGCAGGGTAGCGATGGACCATGACCGGGCGGTCATATTGCGAGCTAAGCCAGGTTTCATCCGGGGAGCCGAAGTCGTTGCCGTATTCAAAGGGAGCTTCCAAGTGGCCGTCCTTGTGGGCCTGGTTGAGCGTCTCGCAGGCTTCATCGTAGCGCAGGCGGGGAAAAGGCGGGCAGATGGATTCGAGTTTGGCGGGATCACGGCCAATAACAACTAACTCCGCGGCGCGATTCTTGAGAACGCTTTGAACAATGTGCGACAGGAAGTTTTCGGCTAACTCGAGCAGGCCGTCGAGGTCCATGAAGGCGACCTCCGGCTCGATCATCCAGAACTCGGTGAGGTGACGGCGAGTCTTGGATTTCTCGGCGCGGAAGGTGGGGCCGAAGCTATAAACCTTGCCCAGCGCAAGCGCTGTGGATTCAATGTATAACTGCCCGGATTGAGTCAGATATGCCGGGTCGCCAAAGTAATCGACCGGAAAGAGCGTGGAAGTGCCCTCGCAGGCCGCCGGAGTCAGGATCGGCGGGTCGGTGCGAATGAAGCCGTTTGTATCGAAGTACTCGGCCGCCGCGCGCATAATCTCGGCCCGGATGCGGAGAATCGCGGACTGGCGCGGCGAGCGCACCCAGAGGTGGCGATGGTCCATCAGGAAATCGACGCCGTGCTCCTTGAGGGTGATGGGGTAGGGGTCGGCCTCCGGCACGCGCTGGACGACCTGGAGGCCTTCGACATCGAGCTCGTAGCCTCCCGGCGCCCGCTTGTCGGCGCGGACCTTGCCGGTGACGATGACGCTGGACTCCTGCGTCAGGCCCTTGAGAGCCTCGAAGACTTCAGCCGGCACGCTCTTGATGTGGGCCACTCCCTGGATGGTTCCTGTGCCGTCGCGGAAGATGGGGAAGAGCAGCTTACCGCTCTCGCGGAGGTTGTAGAGCCATCCGCGCAGGGTGACGGACTGGCCTTCGTGCTGGCCGATGGTGGCGATTGTTACGACTGGAACGGAAGCGGTCTCTTCGGGCATGGGGTTCCTCGACGGCCGGTTTGGCCGGACACTCTAGGATAGCGCTTGCAGCACCTGCGGTGGGGCAGCCACCTGCGGTGGGGCAGACGCCGCTTGCGCGGCACATGCGAGCCCGTTTGCCGGCGGCAGATTATGATTCTGAATCCTCGTATGGTCTGAAACGTCTATGTTTTGAGGGAACAAGCGCAGTTACGGCCTTCAGGAGGCTTGCATCGCTGCATAGCCGAAGACGAAAAGGAGGTTCGGATGAATCCCAAGGTGGATGAACATTTAAGTAAAGCTAAAAAGTGGCGGGAAGAATCGCAGGAATTAAGAAGGATCATCCTTGACTGTCAACTGACCGAAGAATTGAAATGGGGTCAGCCTTGTTACACGTTTCAGAATAGGAACATCGTTCTAATCGGTAAATTCAAAGAATATTGCTCGCTTTTATTTTTCAAGGGAGCCTTGTTGAAGGATGCCCATGGGATTTTGAAGAGGCCAGGGGAGCATACGCAGGCCGGGCGTTTGATCCGGCTCACAAGTCTTCGCGAAATCGTTGCGATGGAAGCCATTTTGAAGGCTTATATTCAGGAGGCCATTGAGGTGGAAAGATCCGGGTTGAAAGTGATATTAAAAAAGCATTCGGAATACAAGATTCCCGAAGAGCTTCAAAAGAAACTGGATGAAATTCCAGCCATGAAAACTGCTTTTCAAGCATTGACGCCAGGACGGCAAAAAGCCTACATTCTGTACTTTTCCGCGCCCAAGCAATCCAAGACGCGAGAGTCACGAGTTGAAAAATATATGCAGCAGATTCTCGATGGCAAGGGATTGAATTAAAGCGGTTCTCCAGTAACAATAATATCTCCAGCATCCTGGAGAGAGGCTTAATCTTGAAAAAGCCACCGAATTCATCAGCCTTCCTCTACGGTAACTAAAGAACCGCGATAGGATTGCACAGAAGGTACCTGGCTTCTCATCAACAAAGCTGGTTGAGAGTTGGTTCTACTCCATACTTTCGCCAAAACACGCTGGGAGTGGTTAACCATTTAGCAGGTTAGCCACCGCTTCGCGGTGATAGCGAGTTAGCAAGTTAGCCACCGCTTCGCGGCGATAGCGAATTAGCAAGTTAGCGGGTTGATTGCCGGCGTAAATTGCAGAAGCGAGTGGAACTGCTCAAGAAGATAGCAAAAAGGCAGTCAATTCCTTTCCTGGGCCGGTTCGGTTTTGGCAACGGCAAATGGTTTTGCGCCTGCCGTGGATTGCCGAACCACTTTGATTTGTCAGCCAACCTTGTTATGCTTGCTGGCAAATGGAAATTGCGGCGATTCAAACGCATGGCCTCACCCGGCGCTTCGGCGCGCTGACGGCCGTTGAGGATGTCACGCTGAGCGTGGCGCCGGGGCAGTTCTTCGGCTTTCTGGGACCGAACGGCGCGGGCAAGTCCACCACTATCAAGATGCTCACCGGGCTGCTGGAGCCGACGGCAGGAACGATTGAGATTCTGGGCCAGCCGTTCGGGGCCGGCGCGCTCGAGCTGAAGCGGCAGATCGGCGTGGTGCCGGAGGGGATGGCGCTGCTGGGCCGGCTGACCGCGCCCGAATACCTGCATTTTGTGGGCCGCATGTACGGGCTGGACCGCGAGACTACCCGCCAGCGGACAGAGGAGCTGCTGGAGTTCATGCAACTGGCCAACGAGAGCCGCAAGCTGGTGACCGACTTCTCACACGGAATGCAGAGGAAGCTGGCCATGGCGGCGGCGGTGATTCACGGGCCCAAGGTGCTCTTTCTCGACGAGCCCTTCGAGGGCGTTGACGCGATTGCGGCGGGGATGCTGAAGAATATGCTGCAAGGGATGCTCAACCGCGGCGCGACGATCTTTTTAACCACGCACGTGCTGGAGATTGTGGAGCGTCTGTGCAGCCACGTGGCCATCATCAGCAAAGGGCGGCTGGTGGCCGACGGCTCGCTGGCCGAACTGCACGCTGGAGTCGTTTCCACACTGCCGGATGCCGCCAAGGAGCAGCGGCTGACACTGGAAGAGATCTTTCTCTCGATTGTGGGAGCGGGCGGGCTGGAGCCGGCGCAGGAGCTGTCATGGCTGGCTTGAATGGGGTTGGCCCCGGCGCGGGAGCGTTCAGCGCTTCGGCGCGGGCGCAGTATGCGGCCATGGCCGCCCTGCGCTGGCATATGTTCGTGAACGGACTGCGCTCCAAAGGGGGCGCGTTTGAGCTGGGCGCGCGCACCGTCTCGTTTGTCCTTTATGCATTCATGGGGCTGGCGCTGGGCACCATCATGGGCGCGGGCGCTTATGCACTGGCTTCCGATGAAAAATGGCAGTTTTTGCCGGCCGTTTTCTGGGCTGTGTGCATCCTCTGGCAGGTGGGTCCGGTAATGCTGGCCTCGTTTCAGGAACAGTTTGACCTGGGAATCCTGTTGCGCTTCCCGGTTCGCTTTCGGTCGTACTATCTGCTGTATGTGGTCTTTGGGCTGGCGGATTTCTCCACCATCATCGGCGCGCTGTGCTGCCTGGGCATCTGGGTGGGCATCACGATGGCGCGGCCGGAGCTCTATGCCTGGACGGCGCTGGCGCTGGCGGCGTTTGCGGCCTTCAATGTTCTGCTAGTGCGCGCCGTCTTTGCCTGGATCGACCGCTGGCTCTCGCAGCGCAAGACGCGGGAGATTGTGGGCGCGCTGTTCATGATCTTCCTGTTGAGCCTGCAACTGCTGAATCCGGCGCTGCACCAGAAGCGCCATCAGCAGCCGCGAACTCCCCAGGAGCGGGCCGAGAATATACGCAGGATGGTGACCGAGTTTGCGCCCTGGATGAAGACCGCCTACGCCGTGCAACAGGCTCTGCCGCCGGGGCTGGCCGCGCGCGCGCTGCGGCAGGCCAGCATACTGGAGCCCGTAGGGGCCTTGGCGTCGCTGGGCGTGCTGGGGCTGTGGGTGCTGGCCGCGGGGAGCGTGCTGGCCCGCCGTCTGAAGGCGGAGTATCGCGGCGAAAACCTGGGTTCGGTGCCGAAACGGGAAACGAGCCGGGCAAAGACTTCCTCAGCTCGAGCCAGTCTTGTCCGGCGCGAGGGCGGCTGGCGGCTGGGCGGTTCCAGCCCCATTGCCGCGCTGATGGAAAAGGAGGCGCGCAGTTTAATGCGCACCTTGCCGCTGCTCTGGGCGATAGGCGCGCCCCTGTTGATGGTGCTGGTGCTGGCCAGCCTGCTGCGCAACAACGCTGCGGGGGCGGGGATTTCATTCCAGTACGCGCTGCCGCTCTACGTGGCCTTTGCGCTGATGGGCTTCACGCAGATGTTTTCCAACAATCTGGGCGCCGAGGGAGCGGGGATTCAGTTGCTTTTTCTTTCTCCTACGCCCATCCGCACCGTCTTTTTGGCCAAAAATCTCTTTCATTCCCTGCTCTTTTTCCTGGATGCGCTGCTGGTCGGCATCTTGACCACTCTGCGCCTGGGATGGCCGCGGGGCGTGACCGTGGCGGCCACAGCCGCCTGGGTTCTCTTTGCCCTGCCCTGCTGCCTTGCCGTGGGCAACATTTTTTCGCTCAAAATGCCTTTTCGCATCCATCCGGGACGGATGACGCGGCAGCGCGGATCGCAAGCCAACGCGCTCTCCAGCATGCTGCTGCTGCTGGTGGTGATGGCCGTGGGCGCGGTAGTCTTCGCGCTGTGCTGGCTCTTTCACACTCCGTGGATGGCTGTGCCGGCCTTTCTGGCGCTGGCCGGGGCCGCGGTTTTCGTCTGGCTGCGCGGACTGGGCAACGTAGAACAGCTCGCCAACCAACGCAGAGACTCGCTGCTGGGCACGCTGATGAAGACGGAGTGACAGGGATCAGGGGTCAGAGGTCTGTCTCGGCAAGTTGGACGCCGGAATTGGCCACCACTCTGGCCTCACTCGCCGAAGCCACAGACTGCGACTTCGATACAGTGGGTAAGGCAGAGAAACAATATGAGGCTTAGTCTGTCCTCATTGTGCAAATCCCTTTTTATCCAATTCGCTGCTATTGGGGAACTTGTAAACCCCCATCATCTTGTCAATGAGCGCGCAGGCTTCTTTCTCCGTAATGCCTCTCGCATACCGAATCGTTTTGTCCTTAGTTTGGAACTGGATTTTGCTTGTAACGGGATCGGTGTCCGTTCGGAATGCCCAAATGCACTCGGGAGATATGTACCTCAGATTCACTACATTATAAGTAGCAAATCTGCGTGTGTCCCACTCAATACCGATTACTCGGCGCACAAGCTTAAGTTCGGAGGGGTCCACCACCAAGATTGTTTTGCCTGTCATGCCCCACAGGAACCAGCACACAAAGATACAGGCCAATGCGGCCGGAGGCATGACATAAATCCAAACCAGCGGTGATAATCTGCCATCAAAAAGGGTGATTGGTAGATAAAACCAATCGATTTCGGTTATTGCGGACAGAAAAACTGCAAGGGGCGCTATCCACCAGTCCAGCCTCGCCGGAATCACCACGCTAATGCCTTCGCCGGCCGGCTCCCACGTCAATCTGCCCGCCAGTTTGCCGCGCATCGTACTCTCCTCACATGGATCAATCCAAAAGGTCCCAATATACAGACCTTTCGACATGAACAGGACAGGCTCTGGTGCGCCCAACTGACCACTGATCTCTGCCGTCAGAACGGTATGTCGTCGTCGGAGATTTCGGTTTGCTGGGCGTAATCGTCCGGCGCTCCTGCGGCTGCCGGGGGCTTCTGGTCGAAGCTGGCCGACGAAGTCGATGTGCTTGCCGGCCGGCTGTAGCCGCCCGCGCTCGCGCCGCCGCCCGAGCCTTCCTCGCGGCCGGAGAGCAGCACCAGCTCATTGATCAGAATCTCGGTGCGATACTTCTTTACGCCGGTCTCCTTGTCGTCCCAGCTGTTGGTCGAAATCTTGCCCTCGATGTACAGCTTGGAGCCTTTCTTCACGTAGTCGCGGACGATCTCGGCGGTGCGCTTGAAGGCCTTCAGGTTGTGCCATTCGGTGCGATCCTGCCAGTTGCCCTGCGCATCCTGAAAGCGGTCGCTGGTGGCCAGGCCGAAACTGGCGACCATGACGCCGCTGGGGGTGGAGCGAATCTCCGGGTCTTTGCCTACATTTCCCAGGAGAGTGACTTTGTTGATGCTTCTTGCCATGTTGGTTCTCCAGTCAACGAAAAGCATAGCAGACAATCAGCGTCTGCGGGAATCGGCGCGGTTGCGCAGAGCCTTGGCCGCCCCCAGCGCGGTCAGCAGGCCGCCAAAGGGAATGCACATCAGCGCGACGATCAGGGCAAACCAGCCGGCGTTGGTGTGGGCGCCGGTGGGCGAGTAGCCGCCTAGCAGGGTTTCCAACAACACCGCGGCTAAAAGCCCCGCGCCGAGCATCGACGCGCCCCATTGCAACAGTTGGCGGGTGCCGTCGTTGGTCGGGTTCGGGTTGACTGTGGGCATTGTCGCTCCTATCCTTGCGCGAGGCGCAGCATCGCCCAGGTCACGACGCCGGTGATGGAGACGTAGAGCCAGAACGGAAAGGTCCAGCGGGCGACCTTGCGGTGCTGTGGAATCCGCCCGGTGAGCGAAAAGAAAAAAGTGACCAGAATCAGCGGCAGAGCGACGATGGCCAGGATGATGTGGCTGGCCAGCAGCGGCAAGTAGACCATGCGCAGCGCCGCGTGAGCCGGGTAGCGAACGTCGCCGTGCAGCGCGTGATGCAGGATGTAGCTGACCAGAAAAAGCGTGGAAAAGGCGAATGCGGTGATCATCGCGGCGCGGTGCGCCGGAATGCGGCGGGCGCGGATGAAGGTGTAGCCAATCAACAAAGCGGTGGCGCTGAGGCCGTTGAGCGCGGCGTTGAGCGCGGGCAGAAATGCGTACTGCGTGCTGGACGCGGTGGCGGGATGGACGTAGATCAGCCAGAAGAGAAAGGCCGTGGCCGCCGCGCTGACGGCGAGAATGGCGGCGATGGCGGAGCGGGTGTTCGACGATGGGGCTTCAGTCGTCATGGCTTCCAAAGAACATAATAGTTGGAAGAAGCGGTTTTATAACAAAAGCAGCAAGTTAGCCACTGCTTCGCAGTGATCGCGGGTTAGCGAGTTAGCGGGCTGCGGTCGTCATGGAATCCTCAGGCTTTCGTGCTGGCGCAGAGCATCAACGCAGTGAAGAGCAGCGGCAGGTAGAGCACGCTGACCTTGAGCAAATCGCGCGCCAGCCTGCGGCTTTCATCCTCGTCCTTTACGCGGAGAATGCGGGCGAAGCGGATGGTGTACGCCAGGTAAAGCAGGCCCAGCGCGGCTGCCAGAATGGCGTAGGTCACGCTGGCCATGCCTAGCAGCCAGGGCGCAAGGCTGACGGGAATCATCACGACCGCGAAGAAGAGCGCTTGAGCGACGGTTGAGAAGCCGTCTGGCTGGACGACCGGCAGCATGCGAATCCCGGCGCGGGCGTAGTCGTCGCGGTAGAGCCAGGCAATCGACATGAAGTGCGGAAACTGCCAGACAAAGAGGATGGCGAAGAGGGCCACGGCCGGCCACTCGATCTGCCCGCGAGCAGCGGTCCAGCCGAGCATGGGGCCCATCGCGCCGGGGAATGCGCCGATGAAGGTAGCCAGCGCGGTCACGCGCTTGAGCGGCGTGTAGATGGCCACATAAGTGAAGGCGGTCAGCAGAGCCAGCGCCACGGTGAGCAGGTTGGTGGTGAGCGCCAGCCACACCGCGCCGAAGGCCAGCGCGGCCAGGCCGGCCAGCACGCCCTGGGGCAGCGAGATGCGGCCCGTGGCCATCGGCCGGTCGGCGGTGCGCTTCATGCGGGCGTCGATCTTGCGTTCCAGAGCCTCGTTCAGCGCGCCGGCTCCAGCCGAGACCAGACCAATGCCGAGCAGCGTGTCGAGCAGGCCGCGCTGCATGCTGGTGATGCCCGACTGCATGGAGCCAAGATAGAAGCCCCCCCATCCGGTGACCAGCACCAGGCCGACGACCTTGACCTTGAAGAGCTCGCGCAGGTCATGGATGAGCGTGGCCGTTGCGCCGGGGCTGGGCACGTGCATATGCGCCGGGCTCGAGGCCTGCCGGGCGCTTTCAGTGGCGGGCGCGGCTAGTTCCGGCTGGACCGCAGCCTGTGTGACGGAATTCAACGGGACGAACCTCAGCGGGAGCCCGGATACATTGCTGCCGGGAGCCTGTGTCGATGATAGCAAGCGCAGGTGTTGCGGAATGAAACAGCGATTGTTTCAGTCTTCGCGCAGCGCCACCATCGGTTCCACCGCCATTGCACGGCGCGCCGGCAAATAGCAGGAGCCCAGCGCCGCAAGCGTCAAGGCACCCCCCACAATCACGTACGTCACGGGATCCCACACGCTGACCACGACGATGCTGCCTACGGCCTGCGCAGCCAGCAAAGCTACGGCCAGGCCAGTTCCCAGCCCGGCAGCGACAATCACAATCGATTGCCGGTAGATCATCTTGAAGACGGAGCCTCGGCTGGCTCCCAGCGCCATGCGCAATCCGATCTCATGCACGCGCCGGCTTACCGCGTAAGAGACAACCCCATAAAGACCAATCACCGCCAGCGTCAGTCCCAAACCGCCCATGATCGCAGCCAGCGAGGCCGCAATCTGAAAGAGCAGCAGGCCATCGAGCGTATAGAGGCCCTGGCGCATAGTTTCCACCTGAAACACGGGAAGCTGCGGAGCAAGTTCGTGGATCGTTTTCTCGACCGTTGGCGCAATAGCCAGGGGATTTCCATGCGTCCTCAGATGGAATGTCATGAGGCTGTTCGCTTCAAAGTGCTGTGCGTAGGGAAGGAAAAAATAGGGCCGCGACTTGCCGCCGCCGTAGAGCTGAAATTCCGCGTCGCGCGCGATGCCGACAACTTCGAGCTTGCGAGTTTTGTCTTTTCCCATCCGGAAGATGCGGCCGATCGGATCCTGATTGGGCCAGTATTTTTTTGCCGTGCTCTCGCTGATCACAGCCACATCTCTGCCGTGTTCATCGTCCGCGGCCGTGAAGGCGCGTCCGCGCAGAATATCGATGCCCATGGTATTGAAATATTCAGGCGTGACAACATTGTATCCGGCGCCGAATGCGGAGGTATCGACTGGAGCCGATGATCCATCAAGGACCATCGTATCGCCGCCGTTGCTGAAGTAACCCAGCGGAACCTCGCTTGCGTGGCTCGCGGAGTCCACCCCGGTGATTTGCTGAAGGCGGGCCAGGATGTTGTCTGCCAGGATGCGCGTCTGCGTGTCATTCATCCCGATCTCGTCCGGATCGACGGAGAGATTCAGCACTTGATCCGGTTTGAAACCCAGGTCCATCGTCTGCATGGCGGAAAGACTGCGCACGAACAGGCCAGTGACAACCAGCATCACCAGCGACCCGGCTATTTGCAGAACCACGAGCGTATCGCGGAACCAGTGACGGCCGCGAGAAACCCCTCGGCTGCCTTCGTGCAATACCGCATTGATGTTGCTCTTCGCATTTCGCAGGGCGGGCGCGATGCCCACAACAACGCCGGCCAGCAGGGCGATAGCAAAGGAATAGAGGAAGATGCGCCAATCGAAATCGAAGGTCAGGCGGAGGGGAAGATCGGCGCGCGCATTGATGTGGCTGAGCGCGGTGCTGGCCCACATGCCGAGAGCGACACCCATCATACCGCCCATCAGCGCCAGCGTAACGCTCTCGGTGATCATCTGGACGACGAGGCGGGAACGCTGCGCGCCAAGCGCCGTGCGAATGGCCATCTCGCGCTCGCGCGTGGTGGCCCGCACCAGAACCAGGTTTGCCACATTGACACAAGCCAGCAAGAGCACCATGACGGCAAGGGATAAAAAAATCCCCGAGATGACGTACATCTGTTTGGGATCGCCGGTTTGGATGCGCAGACTCGGCTCCGGCAAGGCTGAAATCTCGATGTTCTTTTCGGCATCCGGGTGCTGCCGCATCAGATCCTGCGCAATCAGACTGAGTTCCGTGTCAGCCTGACGCAGGCCGGCTGCCGGGCGAAGCCGTCCGAAGAGGCTGAAACCCCGCAATTGCCAGTTCGTCCAGTAATCGGCGGGAATCCCCGCGGCCCCCATCTGCGAAATCGGCATGTAGGCCGCGACAGAGACAAAACTTCGCACCCCATGAAAGCCCTTGGGCGCCACGCCCACCACAGTGAATGGACGCCCGTCAATCGTAACTGTGCGGCCCACTACGCTCGCATCGCCGTTGAATCTCAGCATCCAGTAGTCGTAGTCGAGTACAAGAATCGGGTCGCTGCCCTGAACCTCGCCTTCACCGCGCAAAAACAGCCTCCCGGCCGCAGGTTTCAGCCCCAGCGCCGCGAAGAAGTTGCCGCTGACATACGAGGTGAGGACGCGTTGCGGCTGCTGCCCTGCTACGGCAAGCCCATCCATGCCAAGACTGTTCGCAAAAACCTCGCTGAACGAGCGCTGGCTCTGCGCGCGAAGGTCGTTAAACTCCGGCCAGGAGAAAAAACTCTGCGAAGGTCCCTTGTTCTGGCTCATGGCCAGAGCCGTAATCTGCCCGGGATTTTCCACCGGAAGCGGCTTGAGCAGGATGGTGTTCACCAGGCTGAAGATGGCCGTGTTTGCGCCAATTCCCAGGGCCAGCGTCAGCACCGCGGTCACGGCAAAGCTCGGCGCCTTCCCGAGCTGACGAAAGGTAAAGCGAAGATCCTGCAACAGGTTCCCCATGGAGGCCTCCATGCGCACAAGGGCACACATTTCCAGATGCACGTACCCTGCCAAACCATCACGAATGCAAGTAATTCAATTGCAAGGCAATACGCTCAGAAGACGATTCCCGCGAATGCGCATCTTGTACGGAATCGAAAATCGTTGTCCGAAACCGGACAAGGATCGTTCAACCTGCGCTCACTCCGCGCCAGCCGCCGGCAGGCGGACGGTGGCGCGCGCGCCGGGGCCGTCTTCGCGATTGAGCAGACTGATTTCACCGCCGTGGGCGCGGGCGATCTGCTGCGCCAGGGCCAGGCCAACGCCGCTGCCGGCGGGCTTGGTGGTGTAGAAGGGAACGAAGAGGTTTTCGGCGTTGGCGATGCCCAGGCCGCGGTCTTCAATCGAGACCAGAGCTGCGGCGCCGGGGACGCGCCAACTGACACACGCTAAATTAGCGCCATTGGCCAGCGAGGCGTCCACGGCATTGGCCAGCAGGTTGATGAACATCTGCTCCAACTGATCGGGATCGGCGCTGAGCACGAGCGGAGGTCCCGGTTCAAGTTGGACAGCCAGGCGCTGTTCCAGATGCACGACGCGCTCCAGCAACGGCCCGAGCGAAACCGGCCGGAGTTGTGGCGGGGGCAGCTGGGCTAGCTTGCGATAGGACTGCACAAAACGATGCAGCGCGTCGGCGCGGCTCTCGACAACACCGAGGCCGCGGCGGAAGTCGCGCAGCGTTGCTTCGTCGCCGGGCAGGGAATCCACCCGCTCCAGCAAGCTGCCGGCGATGGATTTGATGGGCGCCAGCGAGTTGGAAAGCTCGTGGCCAAGAACCCGGATCAGCCTCTTCCAGGCCATTTGTTCTTCTTCCTGGAGCGGGAGGCTTACATCGGCCAGCAGGAGCAGCGTGTGGGGCGCGCCGTCCTGGCGGAAGGCCGCTTTGCGCAGCAGCCAGCGCGTAGGCTTTGCGCCGAAGGAGTGAGTGGTTTGATCGGGCGCGGCCAGCAGTTCTTGCAGGCCGAGTTCGCGCGCGCTCTGGTTGTAACAGCGGGTCAGGGGCCGGCCCAGCAACTGTGCGCCTGAATTGCTCGCCAGTTGCAGCCGGTCATGACGGTCAAAGGCAAACAGCGGCGTGTGCATCACTTCGAGGATGCGCGCCAGCAGGGCCGTGGCTTCAAGCGAACGGACGCGCTGCTTTTGCAGCAGATCGGCGAGAGCGTTGATCTCGGTGGCCAGCTCGCCCAGCGCGTCTTCAGAGCCGGCCCCGCGCGCGCGGAAGGAGTAGTCGCCCTCGCGCAGCGAAGCGACGACGTTGGAGAGCGTCTGCAAGGGCCGGACCATGCCTTCAATAAGCGCCGCGGCCACCAGCAGCAGATAGAGAAGCAGGCAACCGACGAGCAGAATCGCGGGAGCAAAAGAGAGTTGTCCCTGGTAGAGAAAGATGCCGGCAAAGATCAGCGTGGGCAGCGCCAAAAAAAAACAAAAACGCCACGCCCGGCGGATCGCCGAGCTGCCGCGGCGCGCTTTTCTCTCAGAAGCCATATTTCTCGATGCGGCGATAGAGCGCGGCGCGGCTAAGCCCGAGCGCATCGGCGGCTTTGGAGATGTTGCCGTCGCAGCGGCGCAGAACCTTGCGGATGAGCAGGGCTTCGACCTCGTCGATGCTCATGTTCTCAAACGATGTAGCGGGGGAGCGCGCGGGCGCGATGGCCAGGCTGATCGGCTCGATCTGTTCGCCGCGGCAGAGCAGCACGGCGCGCTCGACCGTATGTTCAAGCTCGCGCACATTGCCCGGCCACGCATATTGCATCATCTGCTGCATGGCGTCGGGCGAGAAGCCGTCTACCTGCTTGCGATAGCGCGCGCGGTTGCGGCTCAGGAAGTGTTGCGCCAGCAGCGGGATGTCTTCGCGCCGGTCGCGCAGGGCGGGCAGGTGGATTTCCACGGTGTTGATGCGGAAGAGCAGGTCTTCGCGGAAGTTGCCCGCCTTGGCCTCTTCATGCAAATCGGCGTTGGTGGCGGAGAGCAGGCGCACATCGACGCGGCGGGTCTGCGAGGAACCGACGCGTTCCAGTTCGCCGGTCTCCAGAACGCGCAGCAGCTTGGCCTGCTGGCGCAGTGGGACGTTGGCGATCTCGTCGAGAAAAAGGGATCCGCCGTTGGCCAGCTCGAAGCGTCCGATGCGGTCGCTGCGGGCGTCGGTGAAGGCGCCCTTCACGTGGCCGAAGATCTCGCTCTCGAAGGTTCCCTCCGGCAGGCCGCCGGCATTGACCGCGACCAGGGCCATGCGCGAGCGCTGCGAGGCGGCGTGCAGCAGTTTGGCGACGATCTCTTTGCCCGTGCCGTGCTCGCCGGTGATGAGAACGTTGGCGTCGGAGGGGCCGACCTGAGCGATCAATTCGAGGACTGGCTGCATGGCGGGCGCGCCGGCCACAAACTCCGGCATCCCTTCGGAGCGCAGCAGGCGGTTTTCCATCTCCAGCTGGCGGGCGCGGCGCAGGGCCTGATGCAACTCGGCGTGGACGCGGATCAGCGAGAGCAGCCGCTCGTTCTCCCACGGCTTCTGGATGAAGTCGCGCGCACCGCGCTTGATGCTTTCGACGGCCAGATTGATGTTGCCCCAGGCGGTCATCACGATGACCGGCAGCCGCGCGTCGTACTCCCGGATGCGGGCGAGCAGGTCCAGGCCCTCCTGGCCGGAGGTAGTGTCGCGAGTGTAGTTGAGGTCGATCAGCAGCACATCGTAGTCGCGTTCGCCCAGCGCTTCCAGCAGCAGTTGGGGCGAGCGCACGCAGTCCACGGCGAAGCCCTGCGGGACCAGCAGCAGTTCGACGGCCTCCAGAATATGCGGTTGATCGTCGGCAACCAGAACGCGAATTGGCTCTACTTTACTGGAGATGGCCTGCCTCCACGATGCCGGCTTCGGCGTCGGCAATCGAAATCCCGTAGTCCTCAAACAGCGACCCGGTCGCGCGCTGGCGATCCATGCCGCAGTCTTCGCCGGTGAACCCAGCGGCTGCAACGATCGGCTCGGCGGCGCGATGCAAAACGGTTTGTGTTGAAGCGAGCATGGTCCCTCTTCGTGATTCTACGGCTAATGAGTTACAACGCCCAATTTCGCGTCGTCAATGGAGACCCCTGTCCGCTCCAGCGTCTCGCCGGTGGCGCGGTCGATATCTACTTTCGCCTTCTCGTAGGCCGTTTGTGCCGCGTCCAAAGCGGACTCGGCCAGTGCCAGCGCGCTTTCCGAGTTCAGCGTATCGAGGCCGGATTTCGCACCGAGCAACCGTTCCTGTTTGGTAATGTCGAAGGTCTTCTGGGCAAGGTCGCGCGCTTTCTGGGCTGCTACAACGTGGGCTTGAGCCTGTTCAAGAGCAAACTTCGAGTTGCGAACATCGAGACGAATGCCTTTCTGCTGCTGCTCGGAGGATATCTGGCTCTGGCGGTACTGCAATACGGCGCGGAATTGATCGGCCTTGGCCTGGCGGTTGCGCAGATTAATGGAAAGCGTCATCCCGACCTGGTATTCCGGGGATGAGTAATTGAATGTGTTCGCGAACATGCTGGCGAAGCCCGTGGGCAGATCGGAGACGCATTCGGTTCCGAGGGAGCAGGTTGGGTTCTTGGGACCGGCTGTGCCTGCGCCGGCGTAGGAGCCATACACGTTGAGAGTCGGCAAAAGCTCGCTGTTGATGTCCTTCAGGGCCTGCTTCTGCACTTCAGCCTGCATCTGGTAGATAGCAACCTCGGGGCGCTTCTTCTCGGCTTCGGAGATGAGTTCATCGATGGATTTGCCGGCATTCGGGTTGGGCTCTCCGTGCAGGTCGAGCGGAATGACCGGCATCTCGTCGATCGTGGGATCATCGACCTTAGTGAGCGCGTTCTTCATTAGGAGTTCGTTCAGCCGAAGGCTGGCGCGCGCCACCGTGAGGTTGCCTTCGGCTTGAGCCACGGCAGACTGATCCGTCATCACCTGCATCGCTGGGATGGCCTGGAGTTCGAGCTGCTTCCGATCGTCGGAGAGATTCTTGTTGGCAAAGCCGAGAGAGCGCTCACTGATCTGTTCGCTCTCGTAGGCATTCACGAGATCCCAGTAGATATTCTCGACCTGGGTCACAGTGGCGATCACCTGTGCTTTGAAGGCAAGGTCGGTGATCTGGGAGTTGCGCTTGGCAATGCGGATAAAGCGCTCGTTGGTGGCGACCCCAAAGCCGGCCAGAATGGGCTGGGAGATTGTCACAGCAAAGTTGGAATACAGCTCGGGATTGATGCCGTTGTATGGGGTGTTGCTGGCGACACGCTGGCCGAGATAGTTGATCGAGAGGTTGGTGCCGATGGGAAACGACTGAGAGTAGTTCGACAGAACCTCAATTGTGTTGGTCTTCAGAACCGGCACGCCCTCAGTGAACTGGTTAGCCTCCTGGTTGACGGTGTGATCGACGTAGCCTCTGAAGGTAAGGTATGGATCGAATGACGAAACGCTGGTGCCTGCGCCGAGGGTCGAAGTAACGATGCCGCCATTACCGGCGGAGAATCCGGATCCCGATGAGCCGCCACCGCCGCCGGTGGAAGCGGCAAACCCGCCCTGGGTGCCCTGGACGATGGCGGTGTTGACGCCGTTGGCGGGGCTGCCCGCTTTGGTGCGCAGGATATCGGTTTGAGCGATGGGGAAGTTATAGCGGAAGTAGGCCAGATCGAGGTTGTTCTCGATGGCCACTGCGATCGCGTCCCGCAGGGAAAGATAGATCTTGCCATCGCGGATAAGGTTCTGCAGGCGCGGTGAGTTGCTGAGGTCCAGTTCAGGCGCGGTGCTTGGCATATAGGGCGCAAGCGGTTTGTGCGAGTGGGGCATGGGCACGTGAAACGGCCGCGGCGGAGCAAACGACTGCTGCTGCACCAGCTGGATCTGCTGCGCCAACGAAACAGGCGCCGCGGTGGCGCCATTCGTCGCGGGCAAAGGAGCCTCCGGCACAGTTTGTGCGGGCGGCGTCGTTGTCTGAGACTGCTGGTTCGGCCCCGGATTCTGCGCTTGAGCCTGGGACGGTTGTTGAGCGGCAGCCGGTGGAGTAGCCAACGCCAGGCTTACCTGCAAGAGAAGAATGGCAACAGCGGCCTTTATGCCGAGAGCCGAATTGGACTTGAACTGATTCACTTGACGCCTACTTCCGTTGCCCTTGCAGGCAGCAATTCATCGCGCGTGAGCCATCCGTCGCGCAGTTCGATGATGCGTTTGCCGTAGCGCGCGTTTTCATCCGAATGCGTCACCTGCACAATCGTCGTGCCGGCGCGGTTGAGTTCGCAAAAGAGTTCCATGATCTCGCGTGCCTGCGTGGAGTGCAGGTTGCCGGTTGGCTCGTCGGCCAGCAGCAGCGCGGGAGCGTGAACCACGGCGCGCGCAATGCCCACCAGTTGCTGCTGCCCGCCGGAGAGCTGCGAAGGAAACAAGTCCTTCTTGGCGACGATCTGGAAGCGGTCGAGTATGTCGGCCACCATCCCCTGCCTTTCTCTGGCGGGCAGATTCTTATAAGAGAGCGGCAGGTCGATGTTCTCGGCGACTGTCAAGTCGTCCAGCAAGTGATAGCTCTGAAAGACCATGCCGATGCGCTGGCGTGCGAGATCGGCGCGCTGCTTGCGATTGAGCTTGTGCGCGGCGGTTTCGCCGAACCAGTACTCGCCCTTCCAGCCGTCGTCGAGCAGAGCGAGAATGTTCAGCAGCGACGACTTCCCCGCGCCCGACGGACCCATCACGGTGACGAACTCGCCTTCGCGAATGGTGATACCGATGCGGCGCAGCACCCAGGTTTCCGTGGGTCCGGTCTGGTAACTGCGTTCTACGTTTTTCAGCTCGATCATGGTGTTACTCCGATCTCAAAGCAAGATTAGGATCAATGGAAGCTGCGCGGCGGGCAGGCAGCCAGGCCGCAATCAGAGATGCAGCGGCCAGCACTACAACCACCACGGTGAAGGTGAGGACGTCATGAGCCTGCACGCCGAAGATGTAGCTGCGCGTAACCGTGGCGGCAAACCATGCGAGCACACCGCCGATGGCTAGGCCGGCGCCCACAAGCAACAGCGCGCGGCGAAGAATGAGCGAGAGAATGTTAGCCTGCGGCGCGCCCAGAGCGATGCGCAGGCCGATCTCGCGCGTACGCTGCGCCACGGCGAAGGAGAGCAGCCCATAAAGACCTACAGCGGCAATCATCAGTGCCAGCGCGGCAAAGCTCTCCAGCAAATGCGCAATTAAAGTCTGACTGCCGAAGGAGTCTTCGACCGCTTCGTGAATAGTCTTTACGTCAGTGGTGGTGGCGTCGGGAGCGACTTCGTGGAGGACTTTGTCGAATTGCGCGCGCAGCGAATCGGCCGGAACCGCGCCGCGAATGGCTACTTGAATGAACGCTGTCGCGATACCGTAAAGCGGCGTTCCCGGCTCAACCTGCGCCAGGCAGAAATAAATCTCCGGCCTGGTGACATCGGTGACCTTGCGCTGCTTCAAGTCTGCAATGATGCCGACAATGCGCATATCGGCGAACCGGCCCTTGCCCATGTAGAAGGTGTGGCCAATGGGATCCACGCCGGGAAGGTACTTGTTGACAAAGGCCTGATTTACGACCACCACGGGAGGAGCGGAAGCCGTGTCGTCCTCGGTAAAAAAACGGCCGCGCAGCATGGGGATTCCCAGCGCATCCACAAGGCCCGGCGATGCCAATCGGCCATCGCCTCGCGGCTCCTGTCCGCGCGGAACCTCCTTGTGATCGACGTTCCCCGAAATAGTTACCGCAAACTCGGCGCGCAAGGGCAGCACCGAGCTGAGCGCAGCCACTTTCACGCCCGGAATAGCATGTAGCTTGTCGAGCAGTGGCAGATAGGCGGTGCGCACGATGTTGGCGTCCTGTGGCTTGCCTTCGTTGTCCTCCAACTGATGCGAGCCGCCATTGATGATGATGCCGCCGGTGAGCACGTTCTGTTGTGTGAAGCCGAGAGGCACCGAGCGCAGCGCAATAATGGTGCGCAAGAACAATCCAGCACCAACAAGAAAGACGAGGGTAAGTGCGAGCTGCGCCACTACCAGCGCTTCGCGCGTGCGACTCTGGCTGGCCGATGCGGTAGTTGTGACGCCGTGAAGGCCGCCTTGCACATCGCGGCGCGTGGCGCGCAGAGCGGGGAAGACGCCGACAAGGATCGCGGTGAAGAGCGTAAGCGCCGCCAGGCAGGCAACGACCCGCCAGTCGAGATGAATGGCGCTGGCGAGCGGCAGATTGCGGCTGATTGGATGCCAAAGCAGCTTGATGGCGGATTGGCCGAGGAGCAATCCGAAGACACTGCCGATGCCGCTGAACAGAAGGCTCTCGACAATGGTTTGTTGCAGCAGGCGAGCGCGGCTGGCGCCCAACGCGGCGCGCACGGCCTGTTCGCGCGTGCGCGAAACAGCACGTGCCAGCATGAGGCTGGTCACGTTGAGGCAGGCCAGCGCCCAGATGCCGAAGACAACGGCATAGAGCAGCTTGAGCGGCTTGCGGACCTGCTGGTTCAGCGACTGCTGGTACTCCGTGACCGCGATGTGGGGAGGTATGGAAGGGCCATCCGTGGATTCTTTCGAGACAATTGCCTGCGTACGGGTGAGTTGATCCGTGAGCTGCGCGATCGTCATGCCGTCTGGCAACCGCGCATAGAGTTCTCCCCATGCCGCCTGATCGCCGCTCATTGAAGAGCGGCTGGCCGGATTGATTGCCGCGGGCGACCAGATTTGCATATCTTCGTGAAAGGGAAACGAAAATCCTCTGGGCATGACGCCGAGAATTGTGTAGGACTGGCCCTTGATGGCTAGCGTCTTGCCGGCGATTTGTGGATCGGAAGCATAGAACTTGCGCCACACCTCCTCGCCGATCAGCACCACGCGATTGCTGCCCGGATCGTTCTCGTCATCACGGAAGGAACGGCCGAGAATGGGCTGCACGCCGAGCATTGCAGGCAAGCCGGCGGTGACCTCAACCTTCATTGCCTGGTAGCGGCCTCCTGGTGAAACGATGCTGGCCATGGAGCGATTCATGACCACGCCGATCCGCATCCTCGCGCCCACTGCATCGCGCAACTGGAGCATGTTCGCGTAGCTCATCATGTAATACGGCTCGGTCCCGACGCCTTTGATTTCGACAATGCGATCCGGCTGCGCATAGGGCAGCGGGCGCAGCAGTATTCCGTTCAGCACGGTGAAGACGGCAATGTTCGCGCCCAGCCCGAGCGCCAGTACGGTCACGGCGGTGAAGGTGAATCCCGGCGATTTGCGCAACTGGCGCAGCGCGTAGCGGAGGTCCTGAAGCAGCGTGTTCATCGTTCTTTCTCCTCGACTGTTGAGTATCACTCGGAGCGCAATGCCTGCATGGGTTCAATGGTTGCGGCGCGGCGGGCGGGCAGTGCGGCGGCCAAGGCTGCCATCGCCGCGATGAGAGTAACTGTTACCGACAATGTAAGCGGATCAAAGTTGGTGACGCCATACAACTGGCTCTGGAAAAGCCGGGCCAGGGCAACGATGGAAGGCAGCGCAATCGCCGTGGCGATGGCCGCGATGATGGCCATC
>CAZQRX010000034.1:0-24409 GCA_964595845.1 uncultured Occallatibacter sp.
GATGCGAGCCACCGCTGCTGGAACTGGCTGCGCTGGAGCCGCCGCTGGAACTGCCTCCACCGCCGTGGTAACCTCCGCCGCTGGAGCTGCCGCTGGAACCGCCACCGTGATAGCCGCCTCCAGAGCTTCCGCCGCCAGGGTAGCCGCCGCTGGCGCCACTGAAGTGATCGGCCCGCGACTGCAGATTGCCTCTGCTGTTGTTGATCGGCGCGGCGATGCTGACGCTCCTGCTTCCCTGCATCACCTGCCTCTCCATCATGAAGCTCTGCGACTTATGGTCGAAGCTCAGCGGGACGCCCGCAGATCTGGCCTGCTCTCTATTGATTCCGAGAAGCGCATCCATCATCGGGTGAGCGACCATCGACGGAGTCTCCGCGTGGGCAAGCGCCGGATAATACGCCTTGCTGAACTCCCTGGGAGGCCCATCGAGGATCTTGACGGGCTGGGATAAATCGAGTCGCGTCCGCTGAAGCCCGAAACCATTCTTGTGGATCAACGCCAGAACCTCTTCCTTGCGATTGATCGGGGGCCGGCCTTTGGCATCGTAGGGATGAACCGGGACGAAGGCAGTCTTGTGTCCGTTCTTGACCCAGCGCCCCGCGCCCTGATGATGCCGCTTGTGGCCCGCAACCCAGACGTATCGATGCCCGCGGTGAATCCATCCTCCAGCGTGGCAGACGGCCCAATAGTATGGGAAAGACATTGGGTTCAAAGAATCGGAATATGGGTTCAACGCATTGGAATAATCGATGGTCCTCGCCATGCCGGAATCGTCTCCCCAATAAAAGTTGTATACGGAAGAGTCGAGAGGATAGCAGGGAAAGAACTCGTCATATCCAAGCGGTGGCATGGACGCGGCGGAGCCATACCCCGCCGTCGTTGCCCGATGCGGGGAGGCATCACCGGCAGGCGGCTGCGCCTCGGGCTGAAGGTTGCTCTCCTGCTCACGCGCGAAGGCGTCATTCGGCTCCCAGCAGGTGCCGTACGGTGCGCAATCAAAGAATTTCCCCTGTCCATCCAGCTCCGCCAGTCCGGGGATGGGCTGCGTCAATCCCGAGGCCTTCATCATCGCCTCCATGGCCGCCGATCGCTGGTTGACGAGATTTTCCACCCAGTGATCCCACTCGGCAAATGCGCCAGAATCGCCGGGGCCGGCTTCTTTGATGCGGCCGCCATTGCGAAAGTACAGCGTGTGGCCGATCGCCAGATCCTGCGGCGAGAAACCGATGATATGAAGCTCACTGCCGGCCAGCGGCGTCAGCGCCATTCCATCCAGATAACTGCTGATGCGCACGTCAACCTTGTCGCGGTACTTGGCGGCGAAGGTGTCCGTGGGGGTCTTCAGATAAAACCATTCGCCGGCGATGTCGGGGCGAAGATGGAGCGAGACGGTGCCGGTGAGCAGTGCCATCGAGCTGTAAGGGACGCCTTCCGTGGTGTGCAGGTCGTTGAAGGCGAGCACCGAGTTCTCGGCCAGATAGAGGTTCGAAGCGTCTTCGAATTCGATCACCGCGCGCCCCGCGCCGGTCACCAGGTTGAAGCCCGTCTCCAGCGGCAGGCCGGGAACGGCCTTCTCCCAGCTGGCTCCCGTGCTCCGCTCCGCCTCTTCGCCCCGCTCAATGCGCACATCTCCCTCAACACGGCTGATGCGCACAATCTGCGCATAGGTAGCTTCCGAATAGTGATGCCCGAGAAGAAACTGCGCGCCTTTTTTAAGTTTTTCCGAGGAATCGCCATTCAGAATCTCCTGAATCTGAGCCAGGCCGGCGTCCTCGTCGCGCCGCAGCAGCTCGTTGAGCGCCAGCAACTTCACGTCGTCGCTATCGTTGCTGTGCGGCTGGACGGGCTGATTGCTCTTCGCGCGAATTTCGATCTCCAGCGCGCCGCACTCCTCGATCCAGAGGCTCTTGGGAAACTCGCGGCCCAGCGCAACGCAGGTATCCAGCGCGGGCTGTGTGCGCCCCTGCTTGTTCTCGGCATAGGCCTTCCAATAGAGAGCGCCATCGGCGTGCTCGCCCTTCTGGTCGGCAACCGACGCGAAGATCGACTCCGCATCCGCCCACCGGCCTTCGTTGAGGGCGCTCGCTCCCTGCGCGTAGAGGCTGCTCTCCGGCGAACTGGCCGCAATCAGGGCGGCATCGATTCCCGGCGTAGCCATGCCCCCGGAAAAGCTCTGCCCCGGTGAGAACTGCGCATAGCCGGCGGCCGGCGCGCACAGCAAAACGCCTAGCAGTGCGGGATAAAGCATCGCTTTGGTTTTCATATAGTGCCTCCATTCGGCCGTTTGTTCGCGGCCGGCTTTTGATCCGGAATCCTGGAGCGCAGGACGCGCACTTCAAAGAGCAAGCTGCCCGAGTTCATTTCCTCTTGCAGGCGGCCGAGAGCCGCGGCGTTCAATCCATCGTGCTGGTTTGCCAATTCGACGAGCAGATGATCCAGGCGAGCCAGAGCCGCGGCCAAAGCCGGATCGTCGTCCTTCTCCGCATTATGGCGGCAGACACGATTGGCCGCCAGAAGGCTGCGGGCTTCGTTGCGCAGAGGTGTTACCATCTCCTCGCTGCCGGCGTCGGCATGTTTCAACTCGACCAGCAGTCGCTCCGAGCGCTCCAGATAGTCGCTCAATACGACGACGACAAGCCGTTGCTGAGGGGGCGCTGCCGGCTGAGGAACTGTAGTAGAATTGGCGCCCGCCGTTGTCCGTATCTGCTTGTGCTCCCAAACGCGCCCCGCAATGAATGCGCCCGCAACCAGCACCGCGCAGGCGGAGGCATAACTCAGGCCTCTCCAAACGCCGCCGCGCAGCCAGCTCCGCCGGCGCGCTTCGTATACGGGCAGACAGGGAGCAATCGACCGCCATACACGCTCGCCATACGCGGCATCCCGTGCCGGAAGCTCTGCGGATCGCAGAGCATCGAGATCGCTCTTGAACGCCGCAAAATCTTCGGTGCACTCCGCGCAATCTTCCAGGTGCCGCATGGCGCGGGCTTTGCCCTGCTTGTAGTACTGCTCGATCAATTCCTGTTCATTCAAGTGCTTCATAGGTTCACCCTCAAGGGAGCCAGCCGGCTCCGCAGTTTTTTAATGGCGCGAAAGACCGCCTGCTTGGCCGCATTGGGCGCGACGCCCAGCGCTGCGGCAATCTCTTCGGTGCTGCAATCTTCCATGTGCCGCAGCACAAAGGCCGTTCGTTCCGTGGCCGTCAGGCTTTGCAGAGCAAACTCCTGCATGGCTCCGATCTCGCCGCTCAAGAATAGGCGCTCGGGGCTAGCGGCTGTATCCGCCACCTGCACTTCGTCCTGCTCCGGATCGGTCGTCCCGGCCACGCGGCTGAAGTTGACTGCCGGGCTGCGGCTGATTCTGTCCAGAGCGCCCCGCACCGCGATGCGGTATATCCAGGTGCCAAAACTCGACCGGGCCTCGAAGCTCTCCAGCTTTTGATACCCGCGCAGGAACGCCTCCTGCACCACATCCTCTGCATCGGCTTCATTGCCGGTGATCCGGAATGCAACCCGGAAGAGGCTATGGCTATGGCGCTCGACCAGCGCTCCATAAGCCTCTTTGTCTCCAGCCAGAATGGCCCGGACCGCCGCGTGATCGTTCTTGCCCATGCGAACCATTAGACAGCATTTTGCCGGGTGCGGTTAGGAGAGTTTGAACGGAGGAATCGCCGTGCTCCTCAAACGCCCCGCCGGCTCGCTGACCGCGGACGTGATGGAGGCAGACCGCGGTCAGGCTCCTCTTGTGTTGGACGAGAGTGAAGATCGCCTTCTGGTACAGGATGGCTATCCATTTGACTTAAGGAATCTCTGATTAAGTTTATGTTTTGATAGGGTGCGACTTTTTTACCTGCTCTCAGCGCAGCCGAAGAGTGACGCAAGTGCCGCAAAATCAACGCAAGCTTTCTCCCTGAGGCGACGTGTGGCTGACGACTTTTCGCCGTCCCATTGTGGATCTCTTCCTGAGGATTCGCTGCCCGCAAGCTCCCCTCCCGTCCGTCTAAAATTCCTTTCAGTGCTGCCCCTCAGTTCAAAAACAAGCCCTCATTCAGACTGGAGGACAATTTGGTACTCACGTTTTGTGCAATGTATGGATAGAATAGTTGGCAGAGGGCGAGGTCGATGCGGCAGGAAATACTGGCATCACAGGAAGGCTCCGAAAAGTTTGCCCGGAAGAGCAAGCGGGAACTGTTTCTCGACCGGATGGAGCAGGTGATGCCATGGGAAGAGTTGTTGGCTCTCATGGAGTCGCATATTCTGCCGGCAGAAAGTCAGCCTCCGGGGGGCCTGTCAATCCTGCTACGGACCTACTTCCTGCAGCAGTGGTTCAACTTCTCGGACCCCGGCGCGGAGGATGCGCTCTATGAGTCGCCCGTGCTGCGCAGCTTCGTTGGAGTCGATCTTGGCGTGGCGCCCGCGCCGAATGAGGCAGCGATCCGCCATTTTCGCCAACTGCTGGAAGAGCGCGATTTGGTCGGCGAGATCAACTTTAGAGTGAACACTACTCTTGCCGGGCAGGGCATCCGCATCACGATCGGGACAAATGCGGATGCGGCGATCCACGATGAATCCTCTTCGACCGACTACGCTGCTGGTGTGCACGAGCAGCCCGGAGACGTCGACAAAACGTCTGCCGAGACCGTCGCGCATATTGGAGCGCCTGTCACACTGACGATCAAAAGTCTGACCAAAGCCAAAGGAATGGACATAGCTGATCCTCTCCTCCCTGACACAAGCGACTTGTACATTGCGGTCATCAGCCCGGACGCGAAACGCCGCAGCGCTGCCCTGCGCGCTTTGGGAGAGTGCCATGCCGGCAAAATCCAGGAGTTCCTCTCCTATCCCTCCGACCTCGAAGATGTGCCCCGGACTCTGAATCGCGAGTTTGATATAGTCCTCGTTGACCTGGACACTACTCCGAAACTTGCCCTTAATCTGGTGGAGTCCATCAGCATCCGCGGCTTGGCAATCGCTATGGTCTACTCGGCGCAGGCCGATTCAGACCTTTTGCTCAGAGCCATGCGTGTGGGCGCTCGCGAGTTTCTCACTCTGCCCTTCAATCCCGGCGCCATGGCCGAGGCTCTGGTCCGGGCATCGGCCCTTCATTCGGTGACCCGCCCACAGGAAAAGGCCGACGGCAGTTTACTCGTATTTCTCGGTGCGAAAGGCGGCTCCGGTGTCACGACCCTGGCCTGCAATTATGCTGTTTCGCTGGCCCAGGAATCCGGACAGAAAACCCTCCTGATCGATCTCAACCTCCCGCTCGGTGATGCGGCTATAAACCTCGGTATCAAGCCTCGATACTCGACCGTGAACGCTCTTCAGAATTCCAGCCGGCTCGACGCTAGTTTTCTCTCCACCATGTTGATCAAGCATAGTTCCGGGCTATCGGTACTCGCGGCGCCCAGTGAATTGGCCACCGTGCAATTTCCCGATGACGCTGTCGACAAGCTGCTTAAGGTCGCGCGTGAGGAGTTCGATTATGTGGTGGTCGACGCAGGATCGAGACTCGATCTGCAGCATACCATTCTCTTTGCAGAAGCCGACACTATTTATCTGGTCACGCAGATCGGCATCCCCGATCTGCGCAACTCGAATCGCCTGATTTCAATGCTCTCCACCGCCGGTAGCCCCAAACTCTCGATTGTGATCAACAGATACGACCCTCGCAGCATGGAAATCGACGAGGAGCATATTACAAAAGCCTTCACCAGACCGGCTGATTGGAAGATTCCCAACAACTACATCGCTGTGCGGCGGATGCAGAACACTGCAACCTCGCTCATGGAAGATGACTCGGAGATTTCAAGGGCGATCCGGCAGATGACCAGATCCGTTAGCGGACAGCCCGCCATCCCGGAAAAGAAGAAGGGGTTCAGCTTCTTTCGCTAAGGAATCTATTCTATTGAAACCGTGTGATTGTGGTTTGGCCGGAATTTAGCGCCAGCCTCGAGACCTTATCGCCGGCCTTCGGTACGTAGCGCCAGCCTTTGTAACGTAGCGTTGGCCTCCAGGCCAGCTGTCGTGCGGGCGTCCACGCCCGCATTCGTTCAGGAACAATGACCCAATCACACAGTCTCAGCACCAGCTGTGTCCGCGGATTCTGGCGTTCGCCTGTGGCAATCAGTGCAGATTTGTTTCAAGAAACCAATGTCCAGGTACCGTTTCACACCCTGCTTGAGTAGAATACTTGGCAGAGGGCGATGGCGATGGGGCAGGATATACCGGTATCACAGGAGGGTCCCGGGAACATGGCGGCCGAACGTGATTCCCAGTTGCAGCACTCCGGTGAAGGCGGCCGAAAGGAAGTTGAGACCGGCGCGCAGATCAGCGTAAATGGCACGGAGACAGCCGCGCCCATCGCGCAGGAGATGGCCAGCCGTCTGACCAGGGCCAGAGTCATGGAGGTCGTTGATCCTGCCTTCAATCGCGCAGGCGTCTTGTCCGTTGCGGTCATCAGCCCGGACGAGGAACGCCGCGGCGCCGCATTGCACGCTTTGGGCGAGTTCCAGACTGGCCCAATCCAGGAGTTCGTCTCCTATCCTTCCGACCTCAACGATGCGCCGCGGACCATCAATCGCGACTTTGACGTCGTCCTCGTTGACCTCGACAGTGACCTGGAGTACGCCCTTGAGCTGGTAAGGAGCATCTGTATCAATGGCTTGGCAACCGTAATGGTCTGTTCGGCGCAGGTCGATTCAGACCTGTTACTCAGATCCATGCGTGCCGGTGCTCGCGAGTTTCTCACTCTGCCCTTCGATCCCGGCGCCATGACCGAGGCTCTGGCTCGGGCTTCGGCCTTTCGTTCGGCCTCCCGCCCGGCGAAGAGGGAGGAAGGCAGGTTACTCGTATTTCTCAGCGCCAAAGGCGGTTCCGGAGTCACCACCCTGGCCTGCAATTTTGCTGTTACGCTGGCCCGGGAATCCGGGAAGAAAACCCTCTTGATCGATCTCAATCTCCCCCTTGGGGGCGCGGCAATCAACCTCGGACTCAAGGCTGAACACTCCATTGAAAACGTTTTTCAGGATTTCAGGCGGCTCGACTCGAGTCTTCTCTCCGGCTTGCTGGAAGAGCATGCCTCCGGGTTATCCGTACTCGCCGCGCCCAGCGAACTGGCCCCCACACAGGTCTCTGAGGATGCCATCGACACGTTGCTGGAAGTCGCCCTCCAGAACTTCGAATATGTGGTGGTCGATGCCGGTTCGAAGCTCAACCTGCAAAATACGCTACTCTTCGATGAATCCGCCACGATTTATCTAGTCACGCAGGTCGGCCTTGCGGAACTGCGTAACTCAAATCGCGTGATTGCACTGTTATCCGCCGCCGGCAGCCCCAAAGTTGAAATCGTGATCAACCGGTACGACCCTCTCAACCTGGAGATCGCCGATGAGCATATTACCGGGGCTCTCACCAGGCCGGCTGAGTGGAAGATTCCCAACGACTACGCCGCTGTCCGGCGGATGCAGAGTTCGGCGGCCTCACTCATGGAAGATGACTCGCAGATTTCAAGGGCGATCCGGCAGATGACAAAAGCGGTTAGCAGCCAGCGATTCCGGAAAAGAAGTAGCGGCAGCGCTTTTCGCTAAGGAAAGGCCTGCCCAGCCGCACTTCTGCGCCGCAAGGGCGAATCCAGCGCCTGGACGCGTCAATAGAGCGATCTGCTTTCAAATCAAGAAGAAGACCTATGTAAAGGAAGGATTCACTAGAAATGGAACCTAATCAGAGGCTCCCTGTGTCTCTGACCGTCTGGTTGTGTACCGGTAAAAGCGTAGCGTCGATCTCCTGACCGGCTGTAGCGCGTCCGTAATCCGTCCGTAAGGATTCAGCGGAGTTGATCGCGTGGGCGAGTTGACAAGGTGGGATCTGTGGAAAAAAAGCGGGGTCGCATATCCAACGGGTGCTCCCCTGCATTCAAGATGAAAAACAGAGCCAAGCCCAGTCCCGCCGCAGGGATTTTCTCTTCGAGATCGATTCCGAACCACTGGACGAATCTGTGACCGCCCTGGGCGGCGTGCCGCGGCTGGCGCGGGGGGTGGCGGCGTTTTAACCAACTGGCAACAGGTCCTGCGTCTGCTGCCCTTGGCGGCGCACAGTTGAGGGAGGACCAGGGGAAGGAAAAAACCGAGTGCAAAGCAAGAGGCCGGGGGCGGTTTGTCTGCAAATGCTTACGGACGGATTACGGACGTTGACCTGCTGCCCCCAAAACCGGTACACTACTCTAGTTTGGCGATTCCTGCCTGTCGTCGTGGAGCCAGACGTTCGCCCTGGAAGTTGAAGGGCTAGAGCGTACCACGGCGCGGAAGTTTCCGCCCGAGCTAGTTTTGGATTGCGTGAGTGCTCCGGCTGAGTCGGACTTGCGCTGGAGGGTTTATGTACGCGGTTATTCGCACCGGCGGTAAGCAGTATCGTGTCGCGCCAGGCGACGTGGTGAAGATCGAGAGCGTGGTCTCCGACGAGAATCAGACCATCGAGTTCAGCGATGTGCTGGCCGTCAGCGGCGAGCCGGGAACCGTGGCCAAGCCGTCCACCGCCAAGGTGATCGCTGAAGTGATGGGCGAGGGCCGGGGCGACAAGATCCTCGTCTTCCACCTCAAGCGCAAGAAACAGTACAAGAAGCTGCAAGGTCACCGGCAGAACTTTACCGAGGTGCGCATTAAGGCCATTGAGGCCGACGGCGTCACCTACTCCGCCGCCTAGGAGCTTACAGCTGTCAGCTCTCAGCTTTCAGCTTGGCAATCGCGGGTACAAAGAGGATTCGCCCAAGCGGGCAGAACTGAAGGCTGAAAGCTGATAGCTGAAGGCTGGAAAAGGAGATTCGGCAATGGCACATAAGAAGGGTGGAGGCAGCTCCACAAACGGACGCGACTCCAATGCACAGCGGCTGGGCGTAAAGGCCTTTGGCGGCGAACTCATCACCGGCGGCTCGATCATCATGCGCCAGCGCGGCACGCGCATCAAGCCGGGCCTTAACGTGGGCATCGGCTCCGACGACACGCTCTTTGCAAAGGTCACCGGCCGGGTCAAGTTTGCCGACCGCGGCAAACACGGACGCTTTGCCTCCATCGAACCTCTAGCAGCCGAGTAGTTTCGGCGCTGATTCACGCAAAAAGGCCACGGCTAAGCCGTGGCCTCTTTGCGTCCTGTTCCCCGGTCCCTATACTTCTTCCCTAAACTTCAGGTTCCGGGTAGGCATCCTTTCGGCGACCCTCTCAACATCGTTGAGAACGAAGCCGCCCGCCGGCTGCACGGCCACCTGGGTTCCGGTGTAGCCCAGTACCGAGGCAATCTCATTCCAGCGCAGGATGGTGGAGTTGACCGGCATCACGAGCGGCCGGCGAACCGTCTCGGGCATAGCCGCGTAAGCGATCCAGATGCCCAGCAAAACCAGTGTCACTGACTCAGAAACGAATTGCACGGGATCTGTCAGGGAAGTCTTGCGAGACCAAAATGAAGCGAGAATAAAGTCGCTTGATGACATCAGGCCGAAGCCCAGCGCAATCCCGAAGGCCATGTCGCGAACCGAGAGGCGCAATGTGTTCATACTCAGACAGAGAAAAGCCAGCAGGCAGAGCTCAAGAATGCTGACGGAGCGCATCAATCGATTGACAATATCGGCAAGGATGGGGATCTCCCGATGCGAAAAGGAGATTGTGGAAAAGCCGATGATCGCTGAGACCAGAGCGATCCAGCGAAAGGCCATGGTTCCCAGCCTCTGTAGTCCGGAAAAAGCCGAAAGCGCGGAGCGAAAGACCTCAATGCAGACAAAGAAGAGTGTCACCGTGCTGGCCAGGTACACAATCCAGTAGGCATAGTAATAGAGGGAAAAAGAGTAGCCGTTAAACCAATGCCGCGTCAGGCCATAGAAAAAAACCAGCAGCACGGGCATCGAAACCACGCGCAATGCGAGGTAGATCCCCATGGCAGGGAAGCGGCGATGCAGATCTCGGGTCCAAAACAGGTAGCCAAAGGCCGCCCAAAGTGCAAATTCAGCCACGCTTAACAGGGACATTGCAGTCTGTGAAGACATCACACGCCTCCCGCCATTCTTAGAACAATCATAGAATAACGCGAAACGCGCTGCCACACAACAGAAAAGTGGAGATCTCCCCCGACAAATTCTCGCCGCGGCCCTGGTTAAGCTTGCTACTTGCTGGACGAGGGGCTCACGATACAGCCGCCCGGCTGGCCGGGGCCGCATCCTGGCATCGGCATACTCGCGGAAGCCGACTGATGATTGGGGAGGGCGGGAGCGGTCTTGGGCGTAATAGCAGCGGCAGCGCCGCCGGCTACAACTATGGACAGAACGAAGATGCGAATGGCGAGTTTCATCGTTGGTAACCTCAGGTGGATTATTATTGACAGGAATTACCTATCCTGCTAACTGAAATATAGGCCTATAGCAAGAATAAGTCAAGTGCATTCATGAAGATATATAAAAACAATATAAGTAACGGGATCGGTTACTGACGTGTTATTTTAGAACCTGGATTTACCCCTGTCAACCTCTTTTATTACCCCCTTTTTCTCCCTCGCTTCTCCCCTTCCAACGTGCTAAAATCATGGTAGGCAACTTCGCTCGAAAGCCCCTGTCTTTCAACTGGTTAGGCCCCCATATCCCGGCCCGGAACCGCACCCCGGACACCGCGCCCCCTGTGGAAATCGAAGCGAAGGCCTTGCGAACGGAATTCTATGGCGACTGATCCCCTGAACACCGCACCGCTCCCCGACGATAACGGCAACTACACCGGCGAGAACATTAAGGTCCTTGAAGGCCTGGAGGCTGTGCGCCTCCGTCCCGCCATGTACATCGGTTCTACCGGCGAAATGGGCCTGCACCATCTGGTCTATGAAGTAGTGGACAACTCGGTGGACGAGGCCCTTGCCGGCTATTGCAAACATATCGAGGTCGTCATCCATGTCGATAACTCGATCACCGTGGTCGATGACGGCCGCGGCATCCCGGTGGATATGATGCTTCTCTCCAACGGCAAAATGATGCCGGCCGTGCAGGTGGTGCTCACCAAGCTCCATGCCGGCGGCAAGTTCGACGCCTCCACCTACAAGGTCTCCGGTGGCCTGCATGGCGTCGGCGTCAGTTGCGTCAACGCGCTCTCGCAGGAGTTCAACGTCGAGATCTGGCGCGACGGCCAAACCTGGGAGATGGACTTCTGTTGCGGCGATCCCGTCAGCGAGCTGCGCAAGCTGGGCCTCAGCAAGCGGCGCGGCACCAAAATTCACTTTCTGCCCGACAAGACGATCTTTGCCGCCACCGAGTTCAACTACGACACCCTGGCTCAGAGATTGCGCGAGATGGCCTTCCTCAACAAAGGCCTCGAGATTACGCTCACCGACGAGCGCACCGCCGACCCCAAGACCGGCGAAGCCCGCCGCGCAGAGTTTAAATATGCCGGCGGCATCGCCGAGTTCGTCAAGCACCTCAACCGCGGCAAGACCGTGCTGCACGACAAGCCCATCATGATGGAGGCGACGCGCGACAACGTCGAGATCGAAATCGCCCTCCAGTACAACGACAGCTACTCGGAGACCGTCTTCAGCTTCGCCAACAACATCAACACCGTCGACGGCGGCTCGCACCTCTCCGGCTTTCGCACCTCGCTCACCCGCACCATCAACGCCATCGGACAGTCGCTCGGCCTCTTCAAGGACATGAAGGAGAACCTGAGCGGCGACGATGTGCGCGAGGGACTGGTCGCCGTGGTCAGCGTCAAGCTCTCGCAACCGCAGTTCGAGGGCCAGACCAAGGGCAAGCTCAACTCCGACATCGCCGGCACCGTGCAGGCCTTCGTCAACGAGCGCCTGGGCATGTTCCTGGAGCAGAATCCGCCCATCGCCAAGCGCATCATCAACAAGGCCATTGAAGCCTCACGCGCCCGCGAGGCCGCCCGCAAAGCGCGTGACCTCACCCGCCGCAAGGGCGTGATGGATGGCGCCGGACTGCCCGGCAAGCTGGCCGATTGCTCGGAGCGCAACCCCGAGCGCTGCGAGCTCTACCTGGTCGAGGGAGAGAGCGCCGGCGGCACCGCCAAGCAGGGCCGCGACCGCCGCTTCCAGGCCATCCTGCCCCTCAAGGGCAAGATCCTCAACGTCGAAAAGGCGCGCTACGACAAGATGCTCGGCCACGAGGAAATCCGCGCCATGATCACCGCCCTCGGCTGCGGCATCGGCAAAGACGACTTCGACGCCACCAAGATCCGCTACGGCAAAATCATCCTCATGACCGACGCCGACGTCGACGGCTCGCACATCCGCACGCTGCTGCTCACCTTCTTCTTCCGCCACATGACCGAGCTGATCAAGCGCGACAACATCTACATCGCCCAGCCGCCGCTCTTCAAAATCAAAAAAGGCCGCTTCGAGCAGTACATCAAGGATGAGCGCGAGTTTGTCAAAGTGATGGTCAACCGCGCGGCTGAAGGGATGGTGGTCCGCCACGGCGAGTTCGCCAGCCGCATCGAGGGCGCAGGCCTTACCCGCTTCATGGGCACGTTGAGCGAGTACCTGGACTTCGTCGAGAAGGTGGACAAGCGCGTCCGCAATGAGAAGCTGACCGAGCTGCTGGCCCGCTCTGAATTCGTGCATCGCGCCGATTTCGCCTCCAAATCCGAGAGCGACGTCCCCCCCAAGCTGCTTCAGCTCCACGCGCAACTGGTCGAGCAGGCCGAGGAGTTCCAGTTCAAGTCCCTCGGCGCGCCGGTCGAGGACGAAGAGCACCATACCTGGTCCATCGCCTTCGTCGATGCCCAGGGCGCCGAGCGCCGCATCGACTGGACGCTGGCCTCCAGCCCCGAGTTCCGCCAGATGATGTCCAAGTACTCGCTCATCAAGGAGTTCCTCGAGCCGCCCTTCCTCATTGAGTATGCTAGGGGTGAATTTACGGAGGCCGATCCGAAAAAGGCTGCAGCTGAGGCTGCTCAGAGAGGAATACCAGAACCCGACCCAGACAACCCTATTGACGAAGAGTTACAAGAAACCGGGGACGCAGAAGAAAGAACAAAATTGAATCAGCAGATTGAAGCGGGAACAATACGGAAATCTGGTGGAAAGTATTTGCGTGAGCCGGTGGAAAAGCAGACCGCCCGCGAGCTCTTCGCCCACATCGTCGAACAGGGCAAGAAGGACTACTCGGTGCAGCGCTACAAAGGCCTGGGCGAGATGAGCTCCGCGCAGCTCTGGGAGACCACCATGGACCCCGAACGCCGCACTCTGCTCCAGGTCAAGCTGGAAGACTTCGTAGAAGCCGAGGAAATCTTCGCCACTTTAATGGGAGAAGACGTGGAAAAGCGCCGCAAGTTTATCGAGGACAACGCGCTCGACGTAAAGAACCTCGACATTTAGGCCATTGCTGCCATGATTGAAACCTGAGTACCACACCCTCGCCGCGTTCTTGTTGTTACGGCAGGCTGGGAAACCACAGCCCTCAGTCGGTCTTGTTCATGACGAGATAAAAGAAATGCATCAAGCTAACTAGTCTTCCCCTTCTCCCCCATCCGCGCCACGCTGAACTGCGCTCCGGCAAACAAAATCAGCCCGGATACATAGGCCCAGAAGAGCAGCCCCACTGAGACAAAGAACGGCCCATAGAGCGCCTTCAAGTCAAGGTGCGGCAGCACAATCACAAAGATATATCTCGCCACCAGCCATATAACTCCGGTATAGATCGATGTGCGCAGCACCGAACGCCATGGAACCTTGCGGTTGGGCAGAAGCCAATAGATCGAAAAGAAGAACAGAATCGAGGCCACGCCGGTGGTCGCGGTCAGCACTACAAACTCGGTCCCTTTTAAAGTAAAATTGAGAAGAAAATCGATGAATTTGATGTTTGTCTGGTGATTGAAGAGTAACGTCAACACACCGCGCGCCGCCGCGTTCAGCAGGATGCTGCTCATGCCCAGCACTACCATTAGGATTGCCAAGCCAAAGGCGATCACCTGGTTTTGCAGATAGTTGCGGCTCTTGGTCACGCCCCAGGCCTGATTCAGCGCCACCTCCAGCGGCAGAAAAATGCCCGTGCAGGCGATCAGAATCATCAGCAGCGAGAGGGCCTGCACTCCTTGGTGCGCAGCCGCGGCCTCCAGATTATTCGCTACCCAGTCCTGGCTCGCCACCGATGGCAGAAAATAATTCACCATATCGTCTACGACCTTCACCATCATCGGCGAATGAAAAACCGACCGGGAGAGCGTAAAAAGCAGCACGGTAAAAGGAATAAAAGAAAGAATCGCGTTGGCCGCCACGCTGAAGGCGAAGGTATGCACCTCGCTGTCCAGCAGGTAACTCACCAGCGCCGTGCCGTCCTTGCGCCAGCGGTACCACTTGGACTTCTTAGCCGGTTCCGGCACATCGACGGCTCTGGGCGCCTCGCTCGCCGCCTCGCTCCGCGCATCGGAATTCAGAACTTCAGCCACGTGAACTTTCCTTTCTCTAGTAAAGAATTATCACTATTAGTGTACGGTTCGGTCCCCCAGCCTAACCACTGTCATCCTGAGCGGAGCGCCGCGTAGTCGAAGGACCTGCGTTTCGTTCTATTGTGCTAATGTGGGAAACGACAGCTCCACCCGCCCTTCATCGTGACCCCCTCAGCTTTTCCCTCGCCCTCCGAGCCGCGCTTCGCAGCCCCTCGTCCGCTACGTCGGCCCAATCTTCCAGCCAGGGCGCGAACCGGCCCATCCTGCTATTGCCCATCGCAATGGCCACATTGCGCTTGAGCCCCCAAAATCCCGCCCGCCGCACCGGCGAGCCGTTGAATTGTTCCTCGAACTCCGCCTCATCCAGCGCCGCCAGAACCTCCAGCGCCGGATTCACCAGCTCCGTTCGCGCCTCCAACTCCCTATCTCCACCAATCAGCGCCTTGCGATTCCACGGGCAGACATCCTGGCAGATGTCGCAGCCGAAGACTTGCCTGCCCATCCCTTCCATCAGCTCCGGCGCAATCGCCCCGCGATGCTCGATGGTCAGGTAAGCGATGCAGCGCGTCGCATCCATCTGGTAAGGAGCGATCAGCGCGCCGGTCGGACAGGCTTCCAGGCAGCGCCGGCAGCTTCCGCAACGATCCGGCTGTAGCGCCACGGGCATATCTTCTGCTGTGATCGCCAGCGAGGTCAGCAGCACCGCCAGGAAGCCATACGACCCCAGCTTAGGATGAATCAGGCAGGTGTTTTTGCCCGTCCAGCCAACTCCGGCCGCCTCCGCCAGCGCCCGCTCCACTACCGGGCCAGTGTCCGCGAAGGCACGCGCCTCGAAGGCGCCAAGCTCCTCATGCAGCCGCGCCTCCAGCGCCTTCAATCGCTTCAGCAGCACCTTGTGATAGTCGCTGGGCCGCCGTCTGCCCTGCGCGTCCACTTTGCTCGACCAGGCGTAACGCGCAATCCATCCCGCGCCCTCGGCCGCCGGCTCCGTCGAGCGCGGCTGCCCGCTGTTGTAGTTCGCCCAGCAAACCACAGCCGAGCGGGCCCATGGAAACGGTATCCGCACGCGCAGCAAGCGCCCATCCTCGCCCCGCCGCTCCAGGTAGCGCATCGAGCCCGCGCGCCCCGCCCGCACCCACTCCTCAAAGCGCGCCGCGTCCCGCTCCTGGTGAGTGTGAGGCAGTGCGGTCAGCCCAGCTTCGGCGAATCCCGCCTCCAGCGCCAGCCCGTGCGCCCGCTCCCTGCTCAGAACGGCAGGCTCGGAGTGCTGGCTGGCTTCGAAATTGAACTGCGGGTGGTCCACATCTCAATTCTCTATCACGAGAATCAACTCCCTGCCCGTGCTCCCAACGCCCAGCCTTAGCTTGTACGCGGTCTACCACTCCCGAAGGGAGTGGGTGATAGTAGCCCAGGATGGAGCGTAGCGCAATCCTGGGAAAGCGGGCCATCAAGGATTTGCGCCCCGCAGGGGCGCTGCGAAACGCGCAATATCAGATAGGAATGAGAATTCCGGAAAGAATTATTGAAGGCATCATCCCTTGAAGGAAAAAGCCTTGCGGATATGATTGAACTTGAGAGCATTTCCCGGATCATCCTTCAGGCAAAGGTATCCAGCCTGAAAGAGAACCGCGAAAATCACCATGAAGAATCCCACCAGGGTGGATACGATCACGATGGGGATCACCAATGGAAAGGATCGCTTGTCGGGAGCAACGGCGGGATCAACCACCTGAATCAGCGCTCCCTGCCTGGCTTCGTCGAGCTTGGCGAACTCAAACTGCCGCGCCAGGATTTCGAAGATCGCTTCGGAATACTTGACGTCGCGCAATTTACGGACGTATTCCAGGCTAGCCTCGGGAACCTTGCCCTTCGGGACGAGAAATCCCGCGCTGGCGCTGTCTTCCGAGCCGCCCATCCTGGCCAACTGCGCGCGCAGGCCTTCCAGCTCCCGCTGTGCCTGCACCAACTGGGCGTTTTCACCGGTGGCATAGGTTTGCATCCCTTGAATCTGCACCTCCCTGGCCGTAATCTGCGCGCGCAGGGTTGCGGCCGATTCGATCAGCGCCTTCTCCTGGCTGCTCAGCTCGACCAGTCCGGTCGTCTGCTCCGTCTGCTTCAGCGCCTCTTCGGCTGCGGCCAGGTTGTCCTTCGCCTGCACAAGCTCCTGCTCAAAGAAGAGCCTGCGCTGCGAGGCCTCAGTGATGGCCAGATGCTGCGAGAGATTGCGAAATTGCTCGACGTAGCCATTCGCCAGTTCCGCGGCGCGCTTGGGATCATGATCCTCCACCGAGATGTGGATCAGGCCATCCTTGCCGCTACCGTCCACTTTCGTGCGTTTCTCGAACTTCCTGCGCGCATCGGAGAGGTATTTTTTGCCGTACTCCTCCATCAGCCCGAAATGCTGCACCATGGCATCCTCGACCGTGCGGCTGGTCAACAAGCCCACGAAGGTATCGTTGGGGTTCTTGAGCAGGTTTCCTCCGGTTGCCAGCGCGGCCATCCCTCCCATATTGCCCATCTGCGAGGCCAGCAGGGAGCCCATCGATAAGTTCTGCTGCGGCGTCATCAGCGTCACCGTCGCGGTGTAGCGATTGGGCAAAAGCAGCGCGATTCCGAGCGCCAGCAAAGCGAAGACCGCGGTAACCCAGAGAATGAAGCGCTTGCGCTCGGCGATGACAATCAGAAGATCAAACAGGGAGATAGTGTAGAACTCTTCCGCGCCCTGCCCGGCTGCGCCGGGTTCGGTACGGGTTCCAGCGTGCTCACTCTCTCCGGAAAGCGATATTTTCGTCGTCATCTGCTCCTGCCAGGGAATGGACCGGCGCATTCCTGCTTGCATTCAACAAGCATTGTTGCCCGATTCCTGCTATTTCAGCACGCTCAACGCCGCTGCCCCCAGTGCGAATTGCGAGAACATCTGCGACCAGTCAACAAAGCCGCGCAACGCGGACGGCTTGTAGGTCTTGTCAGGGACCACGATCGTATCGCCCGGACTCATCAACTGGCTGTCGAAACCGCTGCCGCCCCACGCTTTTCTGCCCTTGTCGTGGCTCACCACCTCGCCGTCGGCGCGGATGATAAACGCATGGCTCCGGTCGGCATCCCGGTTGGGACCGCCGGCCTGCTTCAGGTAATCGCCAGCCCTGATCCCCCGCGCGTACAGAAAGGAATTCTGATCGTAGACCGCGCCGACCACATTGACCGTGGCGGGAACTGGCGGGACAATAAAGCGGTCTCCATCCTCCATGGTGATCTCCGGAAAGCTGCTCGTCCCGCTCGAGTCGGACGCAAATCGCAGCACGATGCGGCCCGTGGCGCGAATCTGCCGCAGCGCGGCAAGAAGGTCTCGTTCGCTGTTCTGGGCCGCGGCGGCGCTGGCCATATCCTGCGCCGAGCTGGCCGGCGACGCCGACATCGCCAGGCTGCTTCGCTGGATTCCCATGCTCAGGCTCTGCACGTATTCATCGATTCTGGCCTGTTGAACGGCGCGCGTCGACTCCCGCGTCAACTCCGAGCCGTACAGGTAAGCATCGGGTGTCAGTCCCCCGGCGCGCTCCGCCAGATGCCGGAATGTTTCGCCGGGCTGGACCGTGTACACCCCGGCATGCACGAATTCACCGCCCAGCGTGACCAGTTTTGTCTGCTGAGCGATCGGCACCCGGATATCGGCCTCTGAGAAGATCGTCACCACATCTCCTGCCTGTAGCTCAAGATCCTGCGAGCCATCGTGTTGCAGCACCAGTTTGCCCAGGTCGAAAGGAATCACCGTGTTCTTCAGCGTCTCCGCGTCAAGTCGCTCGATGGAGGCGTAATTCCAATCGATCTCCGGCGCCAGCGCCTTGATCTCGGTGCGCTGTGCCGGGAGGGGAACGCGAGAAACAGAAGACGACTGTGCGGCGGCCAGCGTCGTGCTCCCGGAGCGCTGCTCCGCGCTCAGATTCTGGCTCTGCGCCGGATTCGCGTTAGGATAGCTCTGATATTGGTTTTGCGCCGGATTCACACTCTGATTCTGGTTCTGCGCCGGATTCGCTGTGCTCGCGTCCTCCAATGGAAGAGCTTTGATCGGAATCGCGCGATTCTCCGCCGGCTGACGCAGATTGTCGTAGCCCTGGATCGGATCGAACTCCGGCACGGACTGGCCCAGCTGCGCCCGCTTCCACCAGTAATTCCGCGTGATCAGCGATTCCCTGTCCGGGATCAGCTCGCTGACGCGCATCCCCGGATGCCAGGCAAAGCGGCCGGGGTTGGCTGCGTTGCCGCGCAGGATGACCGTCTTGCGGTAGAGGGGAACAATCGAAAAAACACGCACCAGATCGCCGTCGGCCGGCAGCGTGGCCAGACCGCTCGCATCGTAGGCCACCTCCATCGCATGCCGGTCGCGATGATTCTCAATCCGCTCGATCGAAACCCGCACTTCCGCCGCGACCGAGGTGACGCCTCCGGCATCGGCCAGAAGACTGGCCAGCGTTTCATTCTCCCGCAGCTCGTAGATGGCGGAATTGCGCACGCTCCCCGTGACAGCCGCCTGCGGGCCGGCCGGGGGAATGAAGATCACATCGCCGGATTGCAGCTTCACGTCCTTCGATTTGTCGCCGTGAATCAGCAGGCCATAGAGGTCGAACTCTGTGACCACCGCGCTCCCGCGGCGCAGTTGGATCTGCCGCATCGAGCCTTGTACCGTCGGGCCGCCGCTCGCGAACAGCGCGTCCACCAGCGAACTCAGCGCGCTCACCGTATAAACGCCGGGCCGCCGCGCCGCACCCGCCACATACACCTGTACCGAGCGAATCTGACCCACATCCGCCGTCAGATCGAAGTTGTGATAGACACGCCCTACTGCGCCGCGCAGATGCTCATCGAGCGCCGAGAAGGGCATGCCCGAGACATGCACCGGGCCCACCTGAGGCAGGAAGATCTCCCCCGAGCGGTCCACGCGCACGTTGCTCTGGAAGTTCACCTGGCCCCAGACGCGAATGCGCAGCTCGTCGCCCGGCCCGAGAACATAATCGGGTGGAACAGGAGTCATGTCCAGCGGCGCAAAGGTGGTGGGCACGCTGGCAAATAGGCTCGCTCCATAGATAGGCAATACCTGGCCGATCGTCGAACCGACAAACCTCTGAAACTCGGTTGGCGCCTCCGGCGGCAGCTTCACCGGCAGCGGCTGGTTGCGATTCGGTTGCTGCCGCGACAAGTTCTCCGTGTCGGTGTAGTTGTTACCGGGATTCCGCGATTGATCTCTGTATTCTCCCGGCTGCGAACTGCGCGATTGCGGAGTTAGCAGCGGATTGGTTTCTTCCTGACTCTGTGCGATGCACTCCGGCGTGGTGGCCAGCAAAGGGTCGAAGCAATCCATTCCGCTCTGGCTCTCGGTCCCTTCCGGATTGCCGCTCTGCTGCGATGTCTGCTGGGCGCGCGCGACCGGCGCAAGTGATGCGATCACCAGAAGAAGCCCTATCTTCAAGGCTGCGCGAAACCACGCCGCGGGCCGATCATGGGCAGAGCTGGAACGGTAACTCCTGCCGCCGTTTCCATGCGTTAAGGCCTTCATATGTACGGAGTCTAGCACGAATAAAAATACGATCTCCCATCATTGTTTCTTCTTTAGCGTTTGTTAATTTCACATGTCCCATATTGCTACCGGCAACCGCGTTTGTCCCATTTTGCTACACGCATAGCTTCGATCATCTTCAGCAAGCGGCCGCGCACGGCTCCCCTGCCGATAAGGAGGTAAAGGTTCCTGCGAAGACAGCTCGGTTGTGTGAGCGGGATCGGATCTGGAATCGCCTGGTCAATGCTTCGGCAACTTCTCATGCACATCCCGCTGTCTCCGTGAAGGTTGGCAAGGGTGAAAGATTTGCTTTTCCTATGAAATCCTCCGCCAATCAGGCCAGACAGAAGCAACAAGAGTTGCGCAACAGACGGGACGCATTTGTTTTCCACAATCCCAAACGTCACGGATGTCTTTCACCCAGTCCCGGAGAGGTTCCTTTGAACGCAAATTCACTCGCCCATCAGACATTGGAAGGCCAGACCATGAACCGCCCTGCGCCGCGGCCGGCGCACAGCACGATGGAGTGGACCGCTAGGAGCTCCGCGGCTCGCAACTTTGCTCTGGCGGCGCCCTATCTGGTCCTCAGGCGGCTGAGTCCCTGGTCGCGGTCGGGCTTCAAGCGTCTCTTCGACTGTGCCTGTGTTTTGCCCGTGCTGCCGCTGTTACTCCCGCTTTTGCTGGCGATCGCGCTGGCGGTGCGGCTCACTTCCCCCGGCCCTGTTCTCTTCCTGCAGAAGCGGATGGGGCATCAGGGCCGCGCCTTCACCATTATCAAATTCAGAACCATGCTCATTGTCAGGGACAAAAAACATGATCCGGTCACCACCGCCGGCAACCGGAACTTCACTTTGATCGGCCTTTTTCTGCGCCGTTGGAAGCTCGATGAGCTGCCCCAATTGTTCAATGTGCTGGCCGGGCATATGACCCTGGTAGGCCCCCGTCCCAAGCTGCCGGAGCATATGATCTCCGATCTCCCCTGCCGCCCGGGAATCACCGGCGCGGCCACCATCGCCTTCGCCTGCGAGGAGGAGATCCTCGACCGCGTACCCAGGCATCATCTGGAATCCTTCTTCCACACGGTCGTCCTGCCCGCCAAACGCCGGCTCGACGCCGAGTACATGGAACGCGCCACATTTCTGTCCGATCTGACGCTCATTGTGGACAGCGTATTGCGCCGTTGGGACAGCTCGCTGATGGAAAGCCTGCTTCTCGATGGGGCATTTGCCCAGGACAGAGCGCTGCTCTCCAGAGCGCCGGATGCGGAAGCCTCCTCGGCCCGCGCGCGCAAGCTGCCCTATATGGATCGTCCCGCGTCAGCCGGGCAAGGCGTGGCCGCGCTCTAGCCCCGGTCCGCCGGGAAGTTGCCCACCAGCTCTCCGGCGGCTACGTGCTGGCCGGCCAGCACGATCGCGTGGCTGGCAATGCGCGCCGCCGGGCCGATCACAGTCGCGGCCAGCGAGACCTCGCCGTAGTCATGCACCGCGTGGCTGTGCGAGTAGATGCGCGCGAAGGAGCCGATCACCGCGCCCTTGCCGATGGTGATGCCGCCGCGGTCGTTCAGCAGCGCGTGGTGGCGGATGGTGGCGCCCTCCTCGATGGCCAGGTTGTAGCCGAAGGTCAGCTCCACGCCGTGGTAGATCTTCACCCCCGCGCCGATGCGTGCGAAGAGGTGCCGTCCCAGCATCGCGCGGAAGCGCAGCCCCAGCCAATGGTTGATCCCAATCGGCGAGCGGTCGAACATCTGCCAGAACCAGAGCAGCGGCTTGCGCTGGGCAAAGAGCTCGGGGTCGGCGTCGATAAAGTGCTCTGCTTCGAGTGTCACGTTCTCCGGGTCCAGCGAGAGCGAGACCACGTTGCCCGGCAGCTCGCTGGTGAGCGTCAGATTCAGCTTGCCGCCGTGCGGCCGCCCCAGGTAAAGCTGGGTCAGTTGGTCGCGCACAATCTCCGAGCGCCGCTCCGGAGCCTGGTGGCGGGTGAACTCTTCATCGAGAAACTGAATCCAGCGCCGGTAAACCTCTTCGGCCTCGGGCGCGGGACGGGGGGCGTTGCTCTGCGTGTGATCCATACGGATTGAACAATACAACACCAGGCCGGGGTGCGGCGAGTGTGGGCGTTCCGTTCGTAGAGCAGATTCCGCCCGGCAACTGTGTCTTTTGAGCGGTTCACATAATCGATGCGGCAAGATAGAGTTGTCGCTTGTCGAAGCAGGCCCCGCATCTCGCACTAAAATTGAAGCATGGTGAGGGAGAAGGATGGCACGCCCTTTTGTGAAGAGCCCGAACTGGAGAGTCCGGCTGCTGCTCGTGTGCGCACGCTCGAAGAGCTGATCGCCAAGCCTCCTGAAGACATAATTCCTCTTCGCCGATCGATGCAAAGGATGGTTGCGGCGCAGTGGCAGCGGTACGTGCCGCCGGCGCTGGGCGCGGACGCCTTGGAATCCGGCACAGCCAAAGCCGTAAAGATTCGATTCTTGGCGGAGATGTACATGCGCGCCTGCTACTCGATGATTGCTGTGAGTGATCGCTGCCCGCTGCTGCTGCGTATGCAGATCCGCTGCCCGCGTCATATCCCCTTGCCGCGCGCGGTGGTTTTATCGGCGAGTCCGGTGATTTTCTCATTCTTGAACTGGCTGCTTCCGGCGCGCGTTCACCGGCAACTGGCGCTGATGGCTACGATGATTGGCCTGATCGATCAGTTGCTTGACGAAGCCACGGCGAATGGCCCGGACGAGGCTGCGCGGATTGCCTTGCTTCTGAGCGCCGCGCCTGAGCCTGTGACTCGTCCGGAGATCAGATTGCAGACTCTCGCTGTCAGCCTGCGCGCAGAAGAAAGCCCTTGGCAGGCGAATCACTGGAATACAGTGATGCTGCCCGCGATCCAGAAGTATTGTCGGGAAGAGGCGCTGGCCGCGGCACGGAAAAAAGATCCGAGCGGAATGGGTTACCGCTGGGCGGGAATTGAAGCCGCAATCAGCGGTATGTGGTATGTGGTTGGACCGTACCTGGGCCTTGAAGATGAATACGAGGCCTTTCGCCAGGATCTTTGGAATGCGGAGCAGCGATGGATGGCCGATACCTCACTGCTCATGCAGATGCTTGATGACTGGATCGATCAGGATGAGGATCGCGCTGTTCGTTCCACTGCGGTACTCTGTCGCGATTGGAGTCTTGAAGGAATTCAGGGCCTTTACCGGAAAACCATTGAAGATCTCACGCTGCTCCTCCAGCAAAACGGAGTGCAAAACGAGACGGTGAAAAGATTATTTGTGGATCTGTACACGGACTATATTGATACAGGCCTGGATGCAATGAAGCGAGGAATTGCGCTTTGAGCTTCCCAGGAGCCTCAGCATACCGATCCGGCTTGAATGGAATACATGATTCTGTCTTCCGTTGCGACTCCGCGCCCGAGCTGATCTCCACATCGCCTCCGGTCCCTTTTGCTCAGACGATGAGAATCTCAGCCGCTAAGGTGAATTGTGTGGGGGGCGCTCGCGGAAGGCCCCGTAATCCTGAGGAGGATTCATGACTGGATTCAAGCTTGTTCTGCTCTCGGCTGTTGCTGGATGCTTCCTGATGGCAACCGCTCCCAAAGCAACGGCTCAAATTGCCGTGGAGATTGGCGCTGCGCCCGATTGCCCCTATGGCTACTATGACGCCGCACCGTATAACTGCGCTCCCTACGGATACTACGGACCAGAATGGTTTTCGGGCGGTATCTTCATCGGCAGCGGCCCGTGGTTTCATGGCGATAACAACTTCCGCGGCCACGTGAACAACCGTTATCATCCCGAACACGGTTATAGAGGCGCAACCCCGCAACGCGGCGAGAAGGCCGAGCCTTCCCGGCGTCTCGACAAGGTCTCGCACTTCAAAGGAAATGAAGTTCGGGATGGCCGCGGCCACGCAGTCGGAAACAAACGCTAAAGCCATTTCACCGATTGCGCAAAGTTTTGAGTGCTCCAAGCCCGGGGTCCCCACGGATTCGGGATCCCCGGCGAGCGGTCGTTGCTCGCTGGGGTGAAGGGACATGTCTTCGTCCGTGGGGTGGAGTTCCGGATTCTCATACCTGGGAGACCACGAACCCCAACCAGCGGCCTTGCCAGTGGAGCCCGTGTCAGCAACCTCGCTGACCCGCCAATCCGCTGACACGCAAAAGTCCACGCCCCATAGTCAGGAATTTCTAAAAAAATCGCCTTGGTCAGAGAAATTCGCCCTTTCTTCGGTTCTTCTCCCCATTCCCTACTGACGTCTTCGCAGCCGAAGCATAGAAAACCGTAGCGTCTCAGCTCACCATTTCATGCAAAACCGGACAGCTACAGAGCACCAATTTCTCCGAAACCGGTGACCAATAGCTGCTCAGTTCGGAGGTAAACCGACTATTAGAGCAATATCATGATAGCTGTACCCGGTTCTGACAGGTTCTGAACCAAGCTG
>CAZQRX010000035.1:0-24401 GCA_964595845.1 uncultured Occallatibacter sp.
TTGAGCATTAATGACGATTGCGTTCCTAGGGTATATCTATCTTGATACTGCTCTAGAGCAAAACCACAATTCCCATGCCCATAACAGCCTCATCAATGGTGTTTATTTCTTAAGGAAATCAACACTTTAGAGTCGTAGCCTTGGGTACACCTATTGTGGTTTTGCTATAGCCCCAGAGTGTTCTCAAGGCGCGGGAGAAACATCCGGCAGGATGCGATGCTGGGAGCCGAAGAGGCGATAGTTCGAAAAGGCCACATCGTTCAGCATGGTTTCGAACGGGCTATAAATGCCGAACGCCATATTCCATTCGTGCAAGAGGATCACCTTAACTCGAATCTGCCACCGCTTGTTCTACACTGAGGGGTTCCATCCGGAGGCTTCTTTTATGTCCGCAACCGCTGTCTCCATCGCCGCGCAACGCCTGCCTTCGCCTGCCCTGCGCCGTTTTGCCTGGGGCGTGCTCTGCTACTTCATCGCCGTCATTTTGTGGGGCACGCTGGTGCGCGCCACCGGCTCCGGGGCCGGCTGCGGCAACCATTGGCCGCTCTGCAACGGCGTTGTGATCCAGCACTCGGCCAGTGTGAATACGATGATCGAGTTCACCCATCGGCTCACCAGCGGCCTTTCGTTCTTCGCGGTCGTGGGCCTGCTGGCGTGGACCTTCGCCGGCACGGCGCGCGGCCACCTGGCGCGCTGGGCGGCTATGGCTTCGGTCGCCTTTACGCTGATTGAGGCGCTGCTGGGAGCGCTGCTGGTCAAGCTGGGATACACGGCGCAGAGCCAGTCGCCGCTGCGTCCCGCCTTCCTGGCGCTGCACCTGACCAACACGCTGCTGCTGGTGGCCGCGCTCACGCTGACCGCGCACCTGCTCAGCCGGAAGCAGGGCTTTCTGCGTGGCGGCGTGCGCCTGCGTGCGCCCTTCGCAGCCGTCGCCAGCGTCGTCGTGGTGATGGTCGTGGGCGTCACCGGCTCGCTGGCCGCGCTGGGCGACACGCTCTTCCCGGCCACGTCGCTGGGCCTGGCGCTGGCGCAGGATTTTTCGTCGGCCAGCGGCTGGCTGGTGCGCTGGCGCTGGACGCATCCGGGCATCGCCTTCGCCGCCAGCTTCCTGCTCATCTGGCTGCTGGTGCGCGTCGCGCGGCGCCGGACGCAGTGGGACAATCGCGGCCTCACCGCTTTGATTCTTCTGCTGCTGGCCGCGGTCTACACGCTGGGCTTGCTGGACGTAATCCTGCTGGCTCCGCTGTGGGTGCAAGTGGCGCATCTGCTGGCCGCCGACACGCTGTGGGCCGCGCTGGTGGTGCTGACGGCGCGCCTCACACTCGAACCGATAGAAGCAGGGAGCCTTGTAGACACCGCTCCGTGACAGTCCCGCCTCCAGCGCGATACTCTCATTGGGTACGCGTTCGCAGCGTCGAAGGAGTATTCCAACCCTATGCCTATTCAAGCCACATCGAAAATCTGGCACAACGGCAATCTGATTCCCTGGGAGCAGGCCAACATCCACGTGATGAGCCATGTGATCCACTACGGCTCCAGCGTCTTTGAAGGAATCCGCTGCTATGGCCAGCCGCAAGGCTCGGCCGTCTTCCGTCTCCCGGAGCATATGCAGCGGCTGCTGGACTCGGCCAAAATCTATCGCATGGAGCTGCCCTTCAACATCGAGGAGCTGTGCGCCGGCGTAGTCGATCTGATTGAAGCCAATGGCGTTGCTCCCTGCTATATCCGCCCCATCGCGCTGCGCGGCTACGGCGAGATCGGCGTCAGCCCTAAGGGTTCGCCGGTCGAGGTCTACATTGCCAACTTCCCCTGGGGCAAGTACCTCGCCGGCCACGGCGGCGCGGACGTCTGCATCTCCAGTTGGAATCGCCTGGCGCCCAACACTATGCCCTCGCTGGCCAAGGCCGGCGCCAACTACATGAACTCCCAGCTCATCCACATGGAGGCCGAGATCAACGGCTATGCCGAGGGCATCGGACTGGATGTGAACGGCCTGGTCAGCGAAGGCTCCGGCGAGAACATCTTCATCGTCCGCAACGGCGTCATCTATACGCCGCCGCTCTCCAACTCGGCGCTCTCCGGCATCACCCGCGACTCGGTGCTGACCATCGCCCGCCACCTTGGGCTGACGGTGAAGGAGCGCTCCCTTCCCCGCGAACTGCTTTACATCGCCGACGAAGTCTTCTTCACCGGCACGGCCGCCGAGGTTCAGCCCATCCGCTCCATTGATCGCATCCTGATCGCCGACGGCAAGCCGGGCGAAATCACCAAGAAGATCGGCGACGAATTCTTCGGCATCGCCAACGGCCTAAAGCCCGACCGCTTCGGCTGGCTGACGCCGGTCAAGGTCAACGTCACCGAGCCGGTCGGCGCATAATTTTGCACGCTCGGAGATGGCCGCGGGAAGGTTCCGCGGCCATGCCCGATCAGTGATAAAATTGATCAAGAGGGGATCGCATGGCGACTCTGGTTTTAGAGGGAATCTCTCAAGAGGAGCGAGCGCGGAGACGGGCTTCCGTGCAGCGCGCCATTCGCCTCAACCAGAGCGAAGGGTTGGAGCCTACGGAACGGCTTCTCGCCCTGACTGAGCGCTACATCTCCGGCGAAATCACCTTCGAGGAATGCTCCAGCGCCATTCGTGGCTGGCGTGAGATGGTTGCGGCATAACAGAGTGGCTATACTCGACGATCCCTACATCGACCCGCATACCGGCATTCTTCGCAACAAGGCTGGATTCGCTACTCAAAAAGAATTGGATGGCTTTGAGGCGGAGCAAACGTGGCTCCGCCTCTTGCAGTTAGCCGCAAACCCGATTCCCGGCAACTTCGACGCGGCGCATTTCCAGGCCATTCATCGTTTCATCTTTCAAGACGTTTACGTTTGGGCTGGGGAATTGCGAACCGTCAACGCACCCAAGATCGAAGGCAGCCGCGCGACTCATTTCACAAGCTGCCGTGAGATAGCGGCTGAACTTCATTCTGTATGCGACCGGCTGGCGGCGGACGGTATTCTTTGCGGATTGACTCGCAAGACCTTCGTCGTAAAGGCCGCGGCTCTCCTCGGCGGGCTGAATCATATCCATTGCTTTAGGGAGGGCAATGGGCGCGCGCAAAAATGCTTTCTTGAAGTCCTTGCTCTGTACGCCGGACACTCTCTGGATTTCTCTCTGGCAAGCAAAGAGCGAATGATTGCGGCTTCAATTGCTTATGAGGCCGGCAATCCTGCTCCGATGGAGCACTTGCTCGCCGATCTTGCCGACCCCGCGAAACGCCGGCAGCTCAGCGAAGCGATTGAATTCTTCGAAAGCCAGAGGTACGATTGGCAGCGCCGCGAGCTGGCTTGCGTTCAGCCGGGCAACAATTACTATGGGCAGTTGGTTGGCCGCAACGGGGACGATCTTCTCTTTCACGATGGACGCCAGGGCATCTGGATCGGGAGCCGCGAAGACGCCGGCCACGAACTGCGCAGCGGCGAATGGTTCACCTATAGGGCACATCCCGAAGCGCAAAGCGAATAGCATCCGGCATCCATCCGCGCCGGGCGAGTATCATGAGCGTGGGGCCACGGTCTGATCCCTGACCCCTGATCTCTGACCCCTGTTTAAGGAAGAAGCCGCGCGTGAAGCCCGAGATGAAAGTGACGCTGGCCGGCCTGGAGCTGGCCAACCCGATCATTGCCGCCAGCGGCACCTTCGGCTATGGCATCGAGTTCGAGGAGATCGTCTCGCTGGAGCGGATCGGCGGCCTGGTCACCAAGGGCATCTCGATGGAGCCGATGGCCGGCCATGCCGCGCCGCGCATCATCCAGACCGCGGCCGGAATGTTGAACGCCATCGGACTCCAGAATGTGGGCGTGGAAGAGTTCATCAGCCGCAAGCTGCCGCCGCTGCACCGCTATCCCCGCTGCAACATCATCGTCAACGTCTTCGGCTACACGGTGGGCGCGTACATCGCGGTCATCGAGCGGCTCAATCAGGCGGCGGGCATTGCGGCGTACGAGCTGAACGTCTCCTGCCCCAACGTCCACGCCGGCGGCATGGCCTTCGGCTCCGATCCAGGATCGCTGGAATACCTGGTTGGCCGGGCAAAATCAGCATCCAGGAGGCCGCTGATCGTCAAGCTCTCGCCCAATGTAACCTCCATCGCCCACATGGCCAAAATCGCCGCCGAGGCCGGAGCCGACGCGGTCAGCCTGACCAATACCTTCCTGGCAATTTCCATCGACGCCGAGACGCGCCGCCCGCGCCTCAGCAACATCACCGGCGGCCTCTCCGGCCCGGCCATCAAGCCCATCGCCCTGCGTATGGTCTACGAGACCGCCCGCGCCGTCAGCATTCCAATCATCGGCATGGGTGGCATCACGACTCCGGAAGACGTGGTCGAATTCATGTTGGCCGGCGCCGCCGCCGTCGAGGTGGGCACGGCCAGCTACGCCGACCCGCGCGCCGTCGAACGGCTCTCCAGGGGCCTCGAATCCTGGTGCCGCGGCCACGGAGTCGAGCGCGTGGCCAGCCTGACCGGAGCGCTGGAGATCGCGCGCGATTGATGGACATGGGAGCGGTAGCGCTTCGCCTAAAACGCCGTTTTTCCCGGAACGCGGCATTTTCTGTCAAATCCATGATTAATAATTAAAATACTGTGGAAAATACTTGCATTAGGCGTACACTCAAGGTGTTTCTTTTGAGTGACGTAGTTTCTAGAAGGCCGATCCTGCCATGATGCATGGAAGACGCAAACAGGGGAAACGGGGACAGTGCATCTTGCAGGATTCCCCTTCGGCAGCCGATAAGGTTGGTATGCGTCTGCGCCCTCCGGCAGCGCAATCCGAGAAATGAAGGGAAATATCGCGGGGTAAAAGGGGTCGAAATGCGCATTCAAGCGGAAGCGAATCTCTCGGCCTTGATCGAGAGTACCGCAGACTTGATCTGGTCGGTGGACCCGCGCCTGCGCTTGATTACCTTCAACCGCGCCTTCAAGGAGTATTTCGAGCGGAATTATGGCGGTCCGGTCGCTCCAGGGATGAGCTTTCGGGAGCTGCTCCCGCCGGAACTCGCGGTGTTTTGGCTTCCGCTTTATGAGCGGGCGCTATCGGGAAATCAGTTTTCCGCCGAACATACCATCGCCGATGGCCGAACGCTCGAGATTTCCTTTAGCCCGATTGTGGCCGATGGGGAGACGACCGGCGTCTCCGTCTTCGGCAAGAACATCACCGAGCGGAAGAAAGCAGAGAGCGCACTCCGCGTAGCGGAAGCGGATCTCACGGCCCTGATCGAAAGCACGCGGGACCTGGTCTGGTCGGTGGACCTCAATTACCGGTTGACAACATTCAATGGGGCGTTGCGGCAGAACATCGAGGAGACCTTTGGCATCCGGCTTGCGATGGGGATGCGCCATTACGAGGTGCTCCCGCCGGAGAGGGCGGCGCTTTGGCCGTCGTTTTATGCGCGCGCCATTTCCGATGGCCCCTTCCGGGTCGAGTATTCCCTGATCAGTCCCAGCATCCTTGAACTGGCCTTCAACCCCATCGTGGTTGATGGGATCATTACGGGCGTCTCCGTCTTCGGCAAAGACATCACTGACCGCAAACGGGCCGAGCAGGCGTTGCAGGAAAGCGAGACCCGCTTCCGCAACTTCTTCGAGGAAAACGGCACGGTCATGTTCCTGGTTGTACCGGAGACCGGAGAGTTTGTGTACGTCAACCGGGCAGCATGCGAATTCTACGGTTATCCCAGGGAGCGGCTCATCGGCATGTTCACACGCCAGATCAGCCTGAGCGCGCCTGAAGAGATTGCTCGCGACCGGCAGCGGGCGCTGCGTAAGGAGTGCTCATGCTTCTACTACTCCCATCGCCTGGCCAGCGGTGAAGTTCGCGAGATTGAACTTCATTCCTCGCCCTTCGAAGTTGACGGCCGGCAAATGCTCTGCGCCATCGTGAACGACATCACCGAGCGCAAACGGGCCGAGCAGGCGTTGCAGGAAAGCGAGACCCGCTTCCGCAACTTCTTCGAGCAAAACGGCACGGTGATGATCCTGGTTGTGCCGGAAACCGGTGAGATTGCGGCCGCCAACCGGGCTGCTTCGAAGTATTACGGCTATTCCAGGGAACAACTGATCGGCATGAACGTCAATCGGATCAACACGCTGCCGCCCCATGAGGTTGCCCTGGAGCAGCAGCGGACGTTCAGCGAAGAACGCAACTTCTTCAACTTCCGCCATCGGCTGGCCAGCGGCGAAGAACGCGAGGTGGAGGTGTATTCCTCTCCAGTCGAGGCGAATGGCAGGCGGCTGCTGTTTTCCATTGTGCATGACGTCACCGATCGCAGGCGCGCCGAGGAGGAACTGCGCGAGAGCAGCGACTTTCTGAAGGAAGCGCAGCGGATTGGAGACCTTGGCTGCTATGTGCTGGATGTACCCAGCGGAGTCTGGACCAGCACCAGCCGGCTGGATGAGATCTTCGGCATCGACGATCGCTATCCGCGCACAGTGGAGGGATGGGAGGCGCTGGTACATCCCGCCGACCAGGCGATGATGGCTGCCTATTTCGCCGGCGAAGTCATTGGCGATGGAAGGCCCTTCGACAAGGAATACCGCATCGTTCGCCAAACAGACCAAGCCGAGCGGTGGGTGCGTGGACAGGGAAAGCTCGACTTCGATGAACAGGGCAAACCCTTCAAAATGCGCGGGATCATCAGCGACGTCACCGTGCATAGGCAATGGGAGATGCAACTGCAAGACAGCGAGGAACGCTACCGGGCTACCTTTGAGCAGGCCGCGGTGGGCATCGTTCATGCCTCGTTCGAGGGCCATATCCTGCACTGCAACACATGCTTTGCCGGGATGCTCGGCTACACCACCGAGGAGATCTCCGACAAGACGATCGGTCAGATCACGGCGCCAGAGGATTGTGCGGCCAACATCGCGGCCCTCAATCGAATCCGTCACGGCGACGCCTCCTCTGAGATTCTGGAGAAGCGCTATATACGCAAGGACGGCAGTCTGTGCTGGACAAAGCTGACGATCTCGCTGATGTGCGACGGCGCGGGAAACCCGCTTCACTACATCGCCGTGGCCGAAGACATCAATGCCCGCAAGGCCATCGAGCAAAGCCTGGCCGCGGTCCAGGAAACGCTGCGGCTGAGCGAAGAACGCTATCGCACCGTATTCGAGACCAGCTCCGATGCGGTCTTGATCGCCCAGCTGAGCGATGGGATCATCATCGACGCCAATCAGGCACTCCTCGATGCGGGACGGTACGAGCGCAACGAAGTCATCGGGCACACAACCGAGGAACTTGGCATCTGGGTGAATGCCGGCGATAGGCGGAAGTTACTCGACCTGATCCTCCAGAACGACAGTTGCCGGAATTTGGAAATCTTGTTCAAGAGAAAGGACGGGGAGACATTATGGATGCGGCTGTCAGCATCCTTGATTGAGGTTGGGGGGTGCGCATGCACGCTTACATTCGCACATGACATCTCCGCGGCCAAGGCGGCCCAGGATCTCTTAACCGCGGCCGCCGAGGCCCTGCGGCTGAGCGAGGAGCGTTACCGCACCGCCTTCCAGACCAGCATCGACGCCATCAATATCAACCGCATGGACGACGGCAAATATCTCGACTGCAATCAGGCATTTCTCGACGTTATGGGATATGAACACGAAGAAGTCATCGGGAAAACTTCGCTGCAACTGGGAGTATGGGCGGATCCACACGACCGGATGACGATGGCGAATCAGGTGAAGGAAAACGGAAGTTTCCGCGGCCTGGAGGTTCAGTTCAGGAAGAAGAGCGGGGAGCTCTTCTGGGGGGTGATCTCGGCCTCGGCGATGGAGGTGGACGGCGTACCCTGCATCCTGTCGATTACCAGGGATTTGTCCGAAGTCAAGGCCGCGCAAAACGAGATCAGGAGTCTGGCTTACTATGATCCGCTGACCGGCTTGCCCAATCGCCGCCTGCTGCTGGAGAGGTTGCGCCAGTCTCTGGCCGCCGGCAGCCCGGACGGCCGTTTGCGCGCGCTGCTCTTTGTGGAACTGGATAACTTCAAGATGTTGAATGAGACCATCGGCCATATCACCGGCGACCTTCTGCTGATGGGAGTGGCGCGGCGCATCGTCACCTGCGCCCGCGAAGCCGACATCGTGAGCCGTTTCGGCGGCGATGAGTTTGCCTTGATGCTCGAAGATCTGAGCGAGATTGCCGAGGAAGCGGCGGCCCAGGCCAAGGCCGTCGCCGAGAAGATCCAGGATTCGATTTGCCTGCCCTTCCAGTTGGAAGGGCGCGAGTACCTCACGACCGCCAGCATCGGGATTACCGTCTTTGGGGCAGACCGGGAAGGCGCTAGCGAACTGATCCAGGAGGCCGACATCGCCATCTATCAAGCCACGACGGCGGGCCGCAACACCATTCGCTTTTTCTCTCCCGCCTTGCAGGCCGCGGTGAACGCTCGCGCCACGCTGGAGGAGGATCTCCGCCAGGCGATCAAGGCCAGGCAGTTCCTGCTTTACTATCAGCCGCTGGTGGCGCGGGGCCGCTTGATCGGCGCCGAGGCCCTGATCCGCTGGCAGCATCCAACACGTGGCCTGGTGTGGCCCGGCGAGTTCATTCCGCTAGCCGAGGAGACGGGCTTGATTCTGCCGCTGGGAGATTGGGTTCTGGAAGCCGCCTGCGAACAGCTTGCCGCCTGGGCTGGCCACCAGCAATCCGCCCATCTCTCGCTTGCAGTGAACATCAGCGCCCTGCAGTTCCGCCAGCCGGGCTTCGTGGCAACGGTACTGTCGGCCCTGGAGCGTTCGGGCGCCAACCCGAAACACCTCAAGCTGGAACTCACCGAGAGCATGCTGGTCGAGAATATCGAGGAGATCATCGCCAAGATGACCGAACTCAAGGCGCATGGCCTGAGCTTCTCGCTGGACGACTTCGGCACCGGCTATTCGTCGCTGGCCTACCTGAAGCGCCTGCCTCTCAGCCTGCTGAAGATCGACCGGGCTTTTGTGCGCGATATGCTGGTGGATGCGACCAGCGGCGCCATTGCGCAAACCATCATTTCGCTGGGCCGCGCTATGGGATTGTCGGTGATCGCCGAGGGCGTGGAGAACGAAGAGCAGCGCGGCTTCCTCGCCGGTCTGGGCTGCCATACCTTCCAGGGATTCCTGTTCAGCCCCCCGTTGCCGCTGGTGCAGTTCGAAGCGCTGCTGATGCTGTAGGCCTTCGCCGAATTCGTTTCCTGTTCCCTATTCCCTGTTTTTTCACTCCTCCGCCAAGCTCATCTGGTGGCGCACGTCGGCGCCGCGAATCCAGAAGATGACGTCGGTGGCAATGTTCGCGGCGTGGTCCGCGAGGCGCTCCAGGTTCTTCGCCACCAGAATGGCGCGCATAGCCTGCTGCGTGTAGCCCGGCTGCTCCGCGATGAACTTCAGCAGGTCGTCATGGGCGCGACGGTTCATGTGATCGATCTCGTCGTCCATCTCGCGCACTGAATTGGCCAACTGCGCGTCGCCCTCCAGAAAAGATTGCAAGGCCGTGCGGATCATGCGCCCGGCGAACTCCCCCATCGACGCAATATCCACCGGCAGATCGACCGGATCGAGCTTCAGCATCTCCCGTGTGCGGCGCACAATGCCCATCGACTGGTCGCCGATCCGCTCCAGGTCGCTGTTGATCTTGATGACCGCCAGGATGAAGCGCAGATCGATGGCCATGGGCTGCTCCTTGGCCAGCAGATCGTAGGCCATCTCATCCAACTCGCGCTGCGCGGTGTTAATGGCCCTCTCATTCTGCTTGACGTACTTGCAGAGGCCCTTGTCGCGCTGCAGGTAGGCGTCCACCGCGGAATCGACCGCCGTCAGCGAGAGGGCCGCCATGGCCAGCAGCTTGTCCTTGAGTTCGGCGAGCTGGATCTGAAAGTGTATGCGCGGCAAGACAGTTTCTCCCTTACCTATGATTGTGCATCATGGAATGTTAACAGCAGACGAATATTCAGCAGCGCACCACAACGATCACGCCCGGCGCGTCCATGTTCTAACCTAACAGCATGGCAGCTTCCATGCTCAGTTTCAATCCGGCCGAGTGCCGGCAACGGCAGATCTACAAGCTGATGACCGGCATCATCGTGCCGCGGCCTGTGGCGCTGGTCTCCACCATAAGCCGAGGCGGCGTGGCCAACCTCGCGCCCTTCAGCTTCTTCTGCGGCGTCGGCTCCGCGCCGCCCACGGTGCTCTTCTGCCCGTCGCTGCGCCCCTCGGATACGCCAGAGGCCGGCCAAAGAAAAGACACACTGCGCAACGTCGAGGAGACCGGCGAGTTCGTCATCAACGTGGTCAGCGAAGAGATCGCCGCCGCCGCCAACGCTTCCGCCGCCGAGGCGCCCTTCGAGGTGGACGAGTTCGTGCTCTCCGGGCTGACGCCGATCGCGAGCGAAGCCGTCTGCCCGCCGCGCGTCGCCCAGTCGCCCGCTCAGATGGAGTGCAAACTCCTCCAGGTCATCTACACCGGCCATGCACCGGCCAGCGGCGTCATCGTGCTGGGCGAGATCCTCCGCTTTCACCTGCGCGAGGATCTCTTCGAGGACTTCCGCGTCGATCCCGAGGCCCTCGACGCCGTAGGCCGTATGGCCGGCAACACCTGGGTCCGCACCCGCGACCGCTTCGAGCTGATCCGGCCCGCGTAAGGGACTAGGGACTAGGGAATAGGGACTAGGGAACAGTCGGGAGCCCCATCTCCGAAACCGGGTGCCCCACCTTCGCCGCGTTCTTGTTTTGCAGCTAGGGTTGGAAATCGCGATATTCGGATTCCAAGAGCCATGAAGATGCGATAGAATTCCTTTTCGTTGGCAAGATTGCAAGGAAATGGACCGCAAATGATCACAATGACAAGTCAGAACCGGAAGAGCATCGGCGATGGATCGCGTCAGGCGGCGTGGGGTGTTGCGGCTGTGCTGATGTTCGCGGCTGCGGTGCTGACCGGTTGCCGTGGCTCCATTGCGAGGGGGCAGACAATGAATCTAACCAGTACCAGTTTCTCTGAAGGAAGCCCGATCCCGGCTAAGTTTACCTGCAACGGAGTGGGAGTCTCGCCGCAACTGGCCTGGAATGCGCCCCCGGCGGGAACGGTGAGCCTTGCGCTGATCGTCACCGACCCGGACGCGCCCGGCGGGACCTTCGTGCATTGGGTGCTCTACGGCCTGCCTGCCGAAACACAGGAGCTTCCCGAGGGAGTGCCGACCCAGGGGCAGCTTGCCGACGGCTCCCGTCAGGGCCGCAACGACTTCGGCGACCTTGGCTATGGTGGCCCCTGTCCTCCGCGCGGCGCGCCGCACCACTACATCTTCACGCTCTATGCGCTGGATGCAAAGCTGAATCTGCCCGTCGGAGCAACGCGGGCGCAGGTGGAGGCCGCCATGCAGGGGCACGTTCTGACGCACGGCGAGCTGATTGGCTTGTTTCAACGGTAGCGCGCAGACCTTGCATTCCTCACGCCGCGGTCATCTCCTGCCCCTTGGCTTCGCGCCCCATCAGTGTCAGCCCGGCCAGCGTCAGCGCCACCACGATCACCGTAACCGCCAGCACGGCCGGGTAGTTGCCGGTGCGCTCGGCGATCAGGGCCTGCGCCTTGCCGTTCCAGGAGGTGATGAGGCCGCCCAACTGATAGGCCAGCCCCGGAGCCGTGGCCCGGACCGGAGCCGGCGACAGCTCGGTGAGATAGGCCGGGACGACGCCCCACGCTCCCTGCACCATGAACTGCATCAGCACCGCGCCGATGCCCAGCGAAACGGCCGAATGGCCATAGGCGTAAAGCGGAATCACCGGAATCGCCAGCAGCGCGGCGGTGACGATGGCTCGCTTGCGGCCCCACTTCTCCGAGAGCGCGCCAAAGACAAAGCCGCCGGCGATGGAGCCGAAGCCGTAGAGCACGCCGATCAGCCCCACGATCCGCGGCGTGAGGTGGGCCTGGGTGGCGAGGAAGGTGGGATACACGTCCTGCGTGCCGTGCGAGAAGCTCATGAAGGCGGTCATCAGCAGGATCAGGAAGAGAAAGGTTGGCAGGAAGGCCAGCAGCCGGGCCAGATCGCCAGCCTTGACCGTGAGGGCGTCTCCGGTGGAGCGCGCCAGCCGCCGCTTCTTCCCTTCCAGCCAGACGGGCGACTCCTCGACCCGTATCCGCACATACAGCACCAGCAAAGCCGGAGCCGCGCCCAGGATGAAGAGCCCGCGCCAGCCAATCGTATGAAAGAAGAGAGCGAATGCGCCCGCGGCCAGGATCGAGCCCAGCGCGTAGCCCTCCTGCAGGATGCCGCTGAAGACGCCACGGCCCGCGGCGGGCAGCGTCTCGAAGGCCAGCGCCGCGCCCACGCCCCACTCGCCGCCCATCGCCAGGCCAAAGAGCGCGCGCAAGGCCAGCAGCGCGCCCAGCGAGGGCGCAAAGGCGCAGGCCAGCTCGATCACCGTGAAGCTCAGGATGTTGGCCATCAGTACAGGGCGGCGGCCATAGCGGTCGGCCAGCATCCCAAAAACCAGCGCGCCCAGCGGGCGGAAGAACTGGGTCATAAAGACCGCGCCCATTACCGCCGAGGGCAGGGCATGGAAATCCGCGGCGATGGCTTTGACGCAGAAGATGAGCAGGAAAAAATCCAGCGAATCCATCGTCCAGCCCAGGAAGGCGGCCACAAAAGTGTGCCGCTGGGGGCCGGTAAGACGCCGGAAGTCGTTCAGAATGGACATCAAGGCGAGAATAGCAGGGAACAGGGAACAGGGAATAGGGAATAGGGAATAGGAAACAGGGACGCGAACTTCCTTTCCAAAGATGGTCTATAGGAAACAGACAATAATTGTTGCAACACATAACAATCGTCCAGCATCGAAATTATGCAAGATGATTTCGCGCGGCGGATCTCCCGTTTCCGCGCACATTCGGTAAGAGTCTCTCCTCTCCACAACCCCCACAGCGGCCCAACGGCCCAGCAACGAAAGGATTCAACGATGAAGCGTTTGGCAATTTTAACTGGCATTCTGGCGCTGGCGGCTCCCATGGCCATGGCGCAAACCTCCGCCTGGGCCACCGATCCCAACCACAGCGAAGTCGATTTCACGATCCGCCACGGCGGCGTCTCCAACGTGCATGGCCGTTTCGGCGGAGTCAAAGGCACCCTGGTCTACAACGAGGCGGACATCACCAAAGCCACCGTGACGGTCACCATCGACACCACCACCGTGGATACCGGCGTGGAGCCGCGCGATACGCATCTGAAATCCCCGGCGTTTTTTGACGTGGCCAACTTCCCCACCGCGGCCTTTACCAGCTCCGGCGTGGTCAAGAACGGCAACCGGCTGACGGTGAACGGCAACTTGACCCTGCACGGCGTCACCAAGCCAGTAGTGCTCGATGTGGAAGGCCCCAGCACGCCCGTCGAGGGCATGGATCACAAGGCGCACTCCGGCTTCTCCGCCACCACCACCATCAGCCGCACCGCCTTCGGGATTGGAACCAGCTTCCCGGCGGTCATGGTGGGCGACGAGGTCAAGCTGACCATCGAGCTGGAGATTATCAAGCAATAACCCGGGCCGGTTTCGGTCCGGAAACAGGTCGTAGGCATTTACTGCCGTGAATCGATTCATCCCCTCCTTGGTTCCGGGCGCTGCCGGTCTGTACCTCTAGCGGCGCCGGGACTTGGAAATCGACGATGCGCATCGGCATTCATTCGCAGATGGTCTTGCTGTACTTCGAGTAAAAGTGATCTCATGGGGTATCAGATTGTTAGATCGCTTTACATTCGGAAAGAGGACGTACCTTGCGCTGCCAGAGATTTCTATTTCCTGCCGCTGTTGTTTTCCTGTTTGCCTGCATCGCCGCCGGCGCCCAGCAAACCAATCCCGCCGCCGCTCCAACACTGGATTTCCCCACCGTGCTCTATGGCGTGGCGTACTACAACGAGTACATGCCGCAAAATGCGCCTGACCGGCTCGACAAGGATGTCGCCCTGATGAAGGCTGCCGGCCTCAACGTGGTGCGCATGGGCGAGTCCACCTGGAGCCTTTGGGAGCCGGAGGACGGGCGATTCGAGTACGCCTGGATGGATCGCGTGGTCGACGCCATGGGCAAAGCCGGCATCAAGGTGATTCTGGGCACGCCTACCTACTCGGTTCCCGCCTGGATGGCCCACCAGCATCCGGAGATCCTCGCCCAGCGTAAGACCGGCGACATGTTTGGCGGACAGCCCGTGCAAAACACCTACGGGATGCGGCAGAACATGGACACCGACTCGCCCGCCTATCGCTTTTATGCCGAGCGGCTAATCCGCCACATCGTCGCCCATTACAAGGACAACCCCACCGTGATCGGCTGGCAACTGGACAACGAAACCGGCAGCTACGACGCAGCCAATCCCGACGTTTTCATCGGTTTCCAGCATTATCTGGAGAAGAAGTTCGGCACGCCCGAAGCCCTCAGCAATGCCTGGTTCCTCAACTACTGGGGCCAGAACCTGCACACATGGGAAGACCTTCCCACCCGCGACGGCGCACAGAGCACCGGCTACAAGCTGGAATGGACGCGCTGGAGCCAGATGCGCGTTACCGATTTTCTGCACTGGCAGTCGGTCCTCGTCCGCGAATGTGCTTCGCCCCGCCAGTTCATCACCACCGACTACGGCGGCATGATGAAGGCCGACGTCAATGAAGAAGCCATCGCCGGCTCCCTCGACATTGTCGCCGACAACATCTATCACGGCACTCAGGACCACTTCGACGGATCGTTTCAGGCCTTGCAGAGCGACTTCTCCCGCTCGCTGAAGCACGCCAATTTCCTGGTGACCGAGACCAACGCTCAGACCATCGGCTGGTCCTCGGGCAGCCAATTCCCGCCCTACGACGGCCAAATCCGCGAAGATGTCTATACCTATCTGAGCAACGGCGCCAGCATGGTCGAGTACTGGCACTGGGCCTCGATTCATGCCAACCAGGAGACCTACTGGAAGGGCGTGCTCTCACACGATCTGGAGCCCAATCGCGCCTATGCCGAGGTCAGCCGCACCGCGCATGAACTGGAGAAGATCGGCCCGCATCTGGTGGGCCTCAAACTGCACAACGATGTGGCGATTCTCTGGAGCCGCGATTCGATGAATGCGATCAAGGCGATGCCCTTTGGCGGGGGTGTTCCGGCGCGCAGCTGGACGGGCGAGCCCGAAGGTTACGTCTCGCTGGTAGAGCAGATGCACAAGTCGCTCTACGACCTGAATATCGGCGCGGACTTCGTGCTTCCGACGACGCAGGATTTCTCCGCCTACAAGCTGCTGATCGTTCCCGCGCTCTACATCGCCGACGACGCGCTGTTGCAGCGGATCTCGGATTACGTGAAGAACGGCGGCCACGTGGTGATGACCTTCAAGAGCGGTTTCGCCAACGAAAACACGGCCGTGCGCTGGGTTCGCGCCCCCGGCCCCCTGCGCGAGGCTGCCGGCATCAGCTACCAGGAGTTCTCGAACCTGGAGGCTCCGCTGGCTCTCAAGGGCGATCCCTTCCACGTTGGCTCCGGTAACAAAGCCTCCTACTGGGCAGAGTTTCTCCAACTCGAACACGCCCGGCCGCTGGCTTATTACGACCATCCCTTCTTCGGCAAGTGGCCGGCGATTACCGAAAATGACTTTGGCTCGGGCACGCTGCTCTACGAGGGGACCTACCTCTCCGACAAGCTGCAAACCGCCATTCTGCGCGGCGTCCTCGACAAGCTCGGCTTGACCGGAGCGGATCAGCAGCTGCCCCCGGCCGTTCATGTGCGGCACGGCGTCAATCGCATGGGCAAGCGGCTGCACTACTACTTCAACTACTCCGGAGCGGAGGTGAAGGCGCCCTATGCCTACGCCGCCGGAACCAACCTGCTCGACGGCAAGCCGGTCGCCAACTCCGCCGAACTGACGCTCGGGCTCTGGGAACTGGCGATTATCGAGGAGTAGAGATAAAGACAAAGGTCATTTCACAACGAATTCATGCATCCGGGGATCAACCACCGATGGCAGGACTCAAGCAGGAAATCGCGCAGCAGCGCCCCTTCGCCAGCCTGGAGGAAGAGGCGCTGTTGAATCTGCTGCGCACCTCGGACTGCCTTGACCGCGCCCTTCACCGGAAGACGCGCGAGTGGGGCGTGAGTTCGACGCAGTACAACGTGCTGAGGATTCTGCGCGGGGCGCAACCGGATGGGCTGACCTGTTCGGCCATCGGCCGCCGGATGATCACCGCCGAGCCGGACATTACGCGCCTGCTTAAGCGGCTGAAGGCGCTCAAGCTGATTCGCCAGCAGCGCGACGCTCAAGACCGGCGCGTGGTCCGGACGCGGATCTCCGAGGCTGGGCTCAAGCTGCTCAACGCGATGGACCCGGTGATTCTTGCGGCTCCGGGGGAGTTGCTGGGAGGGCTGAGCCAGGCAGAGCTGGCGGAGCTGATTCGCTTGTTGGAGTTGGCGCGCGGCAACTGCGAGGCGCCACATTAGCTCAAGAGGTGACAGCGGCGCTCGGCACTCCGCCTATTTGGCCACTACCTTTTGCGCCATCACTTCTTCATCCGTATCGGACTTGATGATCTTGTTGTGCAGGCAATAGAGGGCCAGCTCCAGCCGGTCGCTGACGCCCAGCTTGTCGTAAATCTTGCGCAGATAATTCTTGATCACCTGTTCGGTGGTTCCCAGCTGGTAGGCAATCTCCTTGTTGCGCTTGCCCTGGGTAATGCAGGTGATGATAGCCATCTCCTTGGGCGAAAGCTTGGGCTGGGAGCGCGGGTTCACCAGGGCGGAGGCCTGGGCTCGATAGGCCTCGATGACCCAGCTGACCGATTGATTGTCGATCCAGGTTTCACCAGCCGCGATGCGGCGCACGCAGCGCACCAGCAGGTCGGGCGAGATGGAGCGGCTGACGATGCCGCGCACGCCGCGACGGTACAGCTCGACAGTCTGGTTTTCGTCGGCGGCCACGGCCTGCACAATCAGCTTCACATCGGGGGCGGCGCGCAGCAGTTCGGGGATGATGTTGGCTGTGCCGGTCAGCAGGCTGCCCTCCAGCAGAACAATGTCGGAGGGGTAGCGCTCGATGGCCAGGCGCAGATTTTCCAGCGTGTCGGCCTGGGCCACCACGCGAAGATCGTCTTCCAGCGCGAAGACCTTGCGAATGCCTACGCGGTAGATTGCCTGGGAATCCGCAAGAATCACACGGATGGTTCCCGGCTTGATCGAAGCGTCGAGGGTCTCAATATCAGCAGAATCGTCGAAAAAGTCCATAGCAGGTATTTGCCAAGCCTACTCTGGCTGTCACTGTTCGGCGAACTGATATTCGTCAATCGTGGCGGCAGCCCGATAGTTACTTTGGTTCTTTGAGCAGCGTACCACACGTCCCTGACAATGGACCAGAACATCGTGAGGCGTACCCAGAATAGCACCGGGCATGCGCAGGGAAAAACGGACTTCCAGCCCGGATGGCACCGGGTTGTCAAGCTCAAAAACCACGCCGCTGGCCGAGACATTCCGGGTAACAGCGGCAATCTCATCACTGCCGGAGGTCAAGACGACGGGCAGCGCAAGCGGAAAACGCACCGCGCAACGCACTTCCTGCTGAGGAGCGGCCGGGCGGGAACGTGCAGGTGTGATCGGCAACTCTGACTTCAATGTATTCATAGTGAGTATCCAGAACCCATAGAGGGTCATAACCACTTTACCTGAGTTTTTCCTCCCTTCACAGGACACCAAAGTTTCACATAAAGTAATGTGCGAATTAGTAATGCCGACTCCACCGTCAATGCCCATGTTCGTCTAGAATAATGCGCATCAAATTGACATATTGATGCGTAATTGATGAATTTGCATCATATACTGAATCTGATGACGGTCGAAAAAAGGGTAGTGCGGCGAAGAATCGGCGGCGCTGTGAGGAGGAACCGATGAGAACCACTCTCAATATTGAAGACGATGTTCTTGCAGAGGTGAAGGAGTACGCGGCGGCAAGGTCCCTTTCAACAGGAGAGGCAACCTCTGTCCTGCTGAAGCGCGCGTTGAAGCAACCCACCCCGGTTCGCAGGGACGGGCACTTCTTCGTCTTCTCTCCCGGCGAAGACGCCGAGGTGATCACGCTGGAGCACGCCCTCAGAATCGAGGATGAAAGCGAGTGAGCGTCTGGCTGCTGGATGTGAACATTCTGGTTGCGCGCTTCTGGGATACGCACGTCTTCCATAAGATGGTCCGCGCCTGGATGGCCAGCCATGAGCACGAGGGTTGGGCAACCTGCCCCATCACCCAGGCCGGCCTGGTGCGAACCATCTCCAATCCAGGGTTCTCCGAGAATGCGCCACGCACTGCCGAGGCCATTCATTGGCTGGCTGAGAGCTTGCGGCTGGATCCCAACCACCATTTCTGGGCCGACGATCTGCCTCTCTACGATGCTTACACTGAGAGTCTGCCTCGACTGAACGGATTCAAGCCGTTGACGGACGCATATCTGCTTGGCCTTGCCATCCACAGAAAGGGACGACTATTGACTCTGGATCGGAGGATGCTGGCGCTCGCCGCTGAAGATGGTCCCGCCCGCAAATCGCTTGTCATTCTGGAGTGAGGCTGGCAACTTGTTGATCCTGGACCGGGTGCATACAAGCGCCGCACAACTTGGCTTTTGGAGTCCGAAAGGCTTGTGGTTATACCATCCCTACTTCGGCTTGATCTCTGCGGCCTTCACTTTCTTCTTCATCGCTTTGGCAGTAGCAGCCTCCGCGCCTAATAACCCCGCCCACCGCAGCTCCGGCGCTCTCGGCGCCTTTTTCGCCTTGGCAATCGCCAGATCGGCGACCTCTTTCACAATCCAGTCGAAGTTCGCCTGGCCGATCGAACGCATGTCTGCGTCGGGCACGGGGTTCATGAAGTCGATGGCGTAAGGGATGCCGTTCTCAACGGCAAACTCGACGGTGTTGAAGTCGTAGCCCAGCGCCTGGCAGAGCTTGACGGCGTCCTGCCGGATGCGCCGCATCAGCCCTCTGGCGGCCGGTGGCGAATTCTCGACGTAACGCTCGGCGTGCGGCCGGCACGGGTCGTAAACCATGATGCGCACCTTCTTCCGGCCCACCACGTAGCAGCGGAAGTATTCCGTGAAGTTGACGGCCTTCTGGTAGACCATGCACAGGTCGCGGGTCTGGTCGTAGGCGCGGAAGAACTCCTCGCGATTGTGAACATGATGCACGTCGCGCCAGCCGCCGCCATCGATGGGCTTGAGGAAGCCGTCTTCGCCCACATAGGCAAAGACCGCCTCCCAGTCGAGCGGGTATTCCAGGTTGCGCATCGTGCGGTCGGTGGCGCCCGCGGGAAGATGCTTGTGGGGCAGAATGACGGTTGGAGGCGCGGCGACGCCGAGCTTCAAGGCCAGCGCGTAGTTTAAGAACTTGTCGTCTGCCGAGGCCCAGAAAGGATTGTTGATCACCACCGTTCCATGCAGCGCGGCGTGCTTCAAGAAGGCGCGGTAGAAGGGGACGGCGTGGGAGATGCGGTCGATGAGGACCGCGTAGCGCGGCGGCCGATCGATCCGCACCGCTCCGGTCAGCACGAACTCGGCCTGCATGCCGTCGATGTTGCGGGCGTTGATCTGTTCGACCAGCGCGCCGGGGAAGCTGTTTTCCCCGCCGAAGAGAACGCCGATTCGCTTCATGAGCCCCTCCTGAAATGCGCGCCGCGCGCAGCCCGTACAGGCGCGCCGGCGCACGCATCCAGTGTACGGCAGGCGCGTGCCGGCTGTGCGCGCCCGCACTGGAAAGAACGAGCCGGTGGGTGTAACGTAAACTGTTGAAGGATTGCGGGAGGGTAAGGTGGATTACCGCGTATTGACAGTCAATCGGGAGTTCGGCAGCGGCGGCGGGCGCATCGCGCAAACCATTGCCGAGTGGCTCGGCTGGAAGTTGCTGGACCGCGACATCATCGACGCCATTGCCTACGCGGCGCACGTGGATCCAAAGGTGGTGCGGCCCTACGATGAGCACGTGGATTCCTGGCTGCGCCGCATCAATCAGCAGGCCATGCGCTCGGCCGCCCTGGCCGCCGGCCTGGAACTACGCGAGAATTCCGTCTTCGACGCGGAAGAGATGGTGAAAATCTCGCGCAAGATCATCGAAGAGGCATACAGCGAGGGCGGTTGCGTGATTGTTGGCCGCGGCTCGCAGTGCATTCTGCAGCACAAGCCAGACGTATTCCACGTCTTCGTCTACGCTCCCTATCTGGATCGTCTGGTGCGCCTGCGCGGCCGCCTCGACAAGGGCGTCCACGCCGAGCAGCGCATCCGCATTGTCGATGAAGAGCGCGCAAAATATCTGCAACAGTACTTCGGCAAGGCCTGGAACAATCCGCACCTCTACGACCTGATGATCTCCTCGCGCACCGACGAAGAATGGACCGCTCGGGCGATTCTCTACGCGATGAACGGGAAGGTGTAGAGCAGTTCATCGCGCACGCCTTTCGTTGATCGCCGATCAACCGTTGCTGGAATCGGCCGCCAATGCAGGCATATTCAAGGACAAATCCACCAAATTCATCAGGCATTTGCCCTTTTTGGAAGATGCTTCTTGACAGAACGTCTCTTCGGCGTTATAAATGACCCATGGTCAGACTTGCCCAGCGTTCAGATGTGAGTCGCAGTCAGAGCGAGCGCGCGGCAGCGCTCGCCTCCGCTCTGGCCGCCGGCACTCCGCCCCCTCCGCCGGATGCGGGCCGCCGAGAGCGCCGCGCCGCCGAAACCCGCCTGCGACTCTTCCGCTGCGCATTGCAGTTGATTGCCGAGCGCGGCTTTCCCAACGTCACGGTGGAAGACATAACGGAAGCGGCGGATGTAGGCAAGGGAACCTTCTTCAACTACTTTGCGACCAAGGATCACGTGCTGGGCGTGATGCCAGAAATTCAACTGTGCAAGGTGAGAGAAGCCGTATCGGCAGCAGGGCAAGGCAGGATGACGATTCACACTGTGCTTCACCGGCTGATGCTGCGGCTGGCCGAAGAGCCGGGACGCAGTCCCGACCTTGCGCGTGCGCTGATCTCCTCTTTTCTGGCAAGCAAGAGCGTCCGCAAGATTATTGTGAGCAATATGATGGAGGGCCACAAGATGGTCGCCGAGGTTGTGGCCGCTGGGCAAAAGCGCGGAGAGATCGATCCCCGCCTGCAAAAGGAAAAGGTGGCGACACAGCTCATGCAGGCGGCGATGGGCACGATCCTGCTGTGGTCGGCTCACGGGGAGTCCGCGCTCAAAGAATGGATTGAAGACAGCTTTCAACATTTCTGGAGAGCGATAACCCTCTCCGGTCGAGGGCAGAAATCATGAGATCAGAGTTGCGCATCGCCGCTCTTCTTTCGCTGGCTGGCTGGTTCGTGTGCGCTTCCATTACCGCGCAGCAGCCGGCGCCCTATCGGCTAACGTTGCAGGACGCGATTCAAAAAGCGCTTCAGGCCAACTTGAGCGTGCTGGTTGCCGGCACAAAGGTAGATGAGGCTGAAGGCACGCGCCAGCGCCGCTTCTCTGCTGCGCTGCTGCCGCGCGTGAATGCCCAGGCCTATGTCAATGTGCAGAATCGCGATCTCCGCGCCTTTGGGATTTCCCTGCCCGGGATGCCCGAGGTCGTCGGGCCCTTTTCCAACTACGATTTCCGCGTCTATGCGCAGCAGAACGTGATCGATCTCGCAAGCTATCGCGCCTTGAAGGCCAGCGAACTTGCCGTCGATGCCGGCAAGATGGATGAGCGCGATGCGCGCGATCTGATCGTGCGCGCTGTTGCCGCGCTCTATCTGAATGCGCAATCCGCATGGGCGCGCTCCGAATCCGCGCAAGCGCGCGTCACCGATTCAACCGCGCTCTACAAGCTGGCCAAAGACAAGCACGACGCCGGAACCGCGACGGGCGTGGACGTGCTCCGCGCACAGGTGCAGCTTGCCAACGACAAGCAGGCGCTGCTGATTGCGCAGAACCAGCACAAGCAATCGCTGCTCGAACTGGCGCGCAATCTGGGCATGAATCCCGCCACGTCATTGGAGCTTGCCGAGCCGCTCGACTATCGGCCTTTGAAAAGGCCGGAGATGGAAACGCTCGCGCCCGCGGCGCTGCTCGAGCGCGCCGATTATCTCTCGCTATCGAGCCAGCGCGCGGGGCTGATCGAGCAGCAGAGCGCCAACCATGCGCGCGCGCTTCCCAAGTTGAGCATCAACGGAAACTTCGGCGAAATTGGACGCAGCATCGGCGGTGTCAAGAGCACGGGCCTGATTCAAGGCCAGATCGATTTCACGCTCTTCGACCGCGATCGCAATGGAGAGGCGCAGGAGCTGGCTAGCCGCGTGAGGCGCATCGACGATCAGATCGCCGATCTGCGCCGTGGCATTGATGAGGATCTGCGCGAGGCGTTGCTGAATCTGGACTCCGCTGACGAGCAGGTGGTCGTGGCGCGCGATGGACAGGAGCTGGCGTGGCGTGAACTGCGAATGGCGCAGGACAGATTCGAGCAGGGCACGGCCAACAATGTTGAAGTGATTACCGCGCAGGACGAGCTGGCCCGTGCCGAAGAGAATTACATCATAGCTGTCAGCAGCCACGTGGACGCGAAGTGTGCGCTGGCGCGCGCCATGGGCGATACGGAGAAAAACATTGTTGAGTTCATGGGGAATCATTGACGGCAAGGCGGAAATCGGAAGCTGCGAAGAGGTTTGAAGCGATGAAAAAAATAATTCCCATTGTGATTCTGCTGGCCGCGGCTGCTGCCGCGGGCGTGTACTATTATCCGCGCCTGACGCAAAAGGCCGCGCCTGTCAATCAGCTCACGCTCTCCGGCAACATCGAAGCGCATGAGAGCCTGGTGGGCTTCAAGGTGCCGGGGCGCATCGTCGAGCTGCCGGTCGAAGAGGGTCAGCAGGTGGCGCAGGGCGCATTGCTGGCGCGGCTCGACGACGCCGACCTGAAGCAGCGCATCCGCATCGACGAGGCAACGGTGGGCGTGCGCGAATCGGACCTCGCGCTCACCTTGGCCGGAACACGCCAGCAGGAAGTGAAGGCCGCGCAGCAGACGATGATCGATGCCGAGGCCGATCAGACGCAGAAGAAGCTCGACAACGAGCGCGCGCAAAAACTCTTTGCCAGGGATGAGGTCTCCGCACAGGAGCGCGACCTGGCTGCAACCGCGCAGCAGCGCGCCGAGGCGATCTTCAAGGCTGCGCAGCAGCGCTACAACGAGGCCGTCGAAGGCAGCCGCAAGGAAGACATTGCAATTGCGCGCGCCAATCTGAATCAGGCCGGCGCCAGTCTCGGACTCTCGCAGGTGAATCTGAGTTACTCCATTTTGCGCGCTCCATCGGCAGGCGTCGTGACCGTGCGCCAGGCGGAACTCGGCGAAGTTGTTGCGCCCGGCTCTCCGGTCGTAACGATTGCGGACCTCGACCACATCTGGCTGCGCGCGTACATCGCCGAAACCGATTTGGGCAGCGTTCATTGGGGTCAGGACGCGGTCATCACCACCGACACCTATCCCGGCAAGCAGTATCATGGGCGCATTTCGTTCATCTCATCGACTGCGGAGTTTACGCCCAAGAGCGTGCAGACCTTCAAAGAACGCGTGACGCTGGTCTATCGCATCAAGATCGACATCGACAATCCAAACCACGAATTGAAGCCGGGAATGCCCGCCGACGCGCGTATCGATTTGGCCGCGAGCAAGCAGAATGCGAACGCACCAGCGAATCCGAAATGACAGACCCGCTCCAATCCGCGATTGTGTTAGAGGGATTGACGAAGAGCTTTCCCGGCGTGCGCGCGGTAGATGCGCTGAGCTTTAACGTGCGCGCAGGAGAAATCTTCGGACTGGTCGGTCCCGACGGGGCAGGGAAGACGACCACACTGCGTATGCTGGCGGGCATCATGCCGCCGGATGCAGGAAAAGCAACAGTCGCCGGCTTCGATGTGGCGCGCGATCCGGAGGGCGCCAAGCACTCGCTCAGTTATATGCCGCAGCGCTTCGGACTGTACGAAGACCTGAATGTGGAGGAGAACATTCGCTTCTATGCGGACCTCTTCGGCGTCAATAAATCCGAGCGCAACACGCGCTCAACGCAGTTGCTTGAAGCCGCAGGCATGAGTGAGTTTCGCACGCGGCTGGCGGGCAAGCTCTCCGGCGGCATGAAGCAGAAGCTTGGCTTGGTCTGCGCGCTCATTCATCGCCCCAAAGTGATTCTGCTCGATGAGCCGACTACCGGAGTTGATCCGGTTTCGCGGCGCGACTTCTGGCGCATCCTTTACGAACTGATCGCGGAGGGCGTGGCCATTCTCACTTCCACAGCGTACCTCGACGAGGCCGAGCGCTGCCATCGCGTCGCGCTAATGCATCAGGGCAAGCTGCTCTTCTGCGACACGCCGGTCAATCTGAAAGCGAAGA
>CAZQRX010000036.1:0-24261 GCA_964595845.1 uncultured Occallatibacter sp.
CGCGTGGCATAGCATGAAGAAAGAATGTCCCAGTTTGCCGACATCTTCGCCAGCCGCCCCGTTCTCGCCGACGGCGCCATGGGAACCGTTCTCTATGCCCGCGGCGTCCTCATCAACCGCTGCTACGACGAACTGAACCTCTCCGACCCTGGCCTGATCCTGTCGATCCACGAGGAGTACCTGCAAGCCGGCGCGGAGATACTTGAGAGCAACACCTTTGGCGCCAACCGCTTCCGGCTGGGGCGTCACGGTTTGGCCGGGAAAGTGAACGAGATCAACGCCGCCGGCGTGCGCATTGCCCGCCAGGCCGTCGAGCGCCTCAAGGAAAAGCAGGCTGGAGAAGCGTGGGTGGCCGGCGCGGTGGGGCCGCTGGGGGTGCGCCTGGAGCCGCTGGGCAAGACCGGCCTGGACGAAGCCCGCGCCGCCTTTGCCGAGCAGATTGCCGCTCTGGCCGCAGCCGGGGTTGACCTGCTGAGCATTGAAACCATGCCCGCGCTGAATGAGGCGCGCGAGGCGCTTGCGGCTGCCCGCGAAACCGCGCCCGAGCTGCCGGTGCTGGTGATGGTAACCGTGGACGATGACGGCAACTGCCTGGACGGCTCCTCGCCCGCTCACGCCGCCACGCTGCTGACTGAGTGGGGCGCCGGAGCTATCGGCGTGAACTGCTCGACCGGCCCGACCACGGTGCTGACGGCCATCGAGGCCATGCGCGCCGCCACAACGCTGCCTTTGGCGGCCATGCCCAACGCCGGAATGCCGCGCGCCGTCGAGGGGCGCAACATCTACCTCTGCTCGCCGGAGTATATGGCCAGCTTCGCCCGCAAGGCGATCCAGGCCGGGGTGCAGATCGTGGGCGGCTGCTGCGGCACCACGCCCAATCACATTCGCGCCATGCGCTCGGCGATGCGGGACCTGGATGCGCGAGCTCGCGTCGAAGTCACCGGCGAAGCGCCAGAGCTGACCACTGAAACGCCGCCGGCCCCCCTGGGCGCGCGTTCCCGCATCGGCGCGCTGATCGCCGAGGGCAGCTTCGTGACCATGGTAGAGATCGTTCCCCCACGCGGCATCGACTGCGCGAAGGAGATCGAGGGTTCGCGTCTGCTGGCCTCGCTCGGCGTTCATGCCATCAACGTGCCCGACTCGCCGCGCGCCACGGCCCGCATGAGCGCCGAGAGCCTCTGTATCCAGATTCAGCAACACACCGCCATGGAGACGGTTCTGCATTACACCTGCCGCGACCGTAATCTCCTCCGTATTCAATCGGACCTGCTGGGAGCCTCGTCGATTGGGCTGCGCAACATTCTCTGCATGACCGGCGACCCAACCAAGCTGGGTAACTATCCCGACGCCACCGCTGTCTTTGACGTGGACTCCATCGGTCTGGTCAACATCGTGCGCCGTCTGAATCATGGCCTGGACATTGGAGCCAACGCGATCGGCGCCAGCACCAACTTCACCATAGGCGTAGCCGCCAACCCCGGTGTACCGGACATCGAGCAGGAGCTGAAGCGATTTGCGTACAAAGTGGAGGCCGGCGCCGAGTACGCCATCACCCAGCCGGTCTTCGACCTGCGCCTGCTGGAGAGCTTTCTCAAGCGCATTGAGGAGCATCGGATTCCGGTCATCGCCGGCATATGGCCGCTGGTCAGCCTGCGCAACGCCGAATACCTGAAGAACGACCTGCGCATCTCGATGCCCGAGGAGATCATGCTGCGCATGGCCCAGGCCGAGACGTCCGAAGCGGCGCAGCGCGAGGGCATTCTCATCGCCCAGGAGATGCTGGAAGCCGTGCGCCCATTCGTCCAGGGCGTGCAGGTCAGCGCTCCCTTCGGCCGCTACACAGCCGCCGCCGAGGTGATCGCCAGCGCGCTGCCCAAACCTCTCTCGGAGTAATCGCCATGCCCTCGTTTGAAGACTCGCTGAAAAAGCTGGAAACCATCGTCGATCAACTGGAAAAGGGCGACCTGGCCCTGGAAGACTCGCTCAAACTTTTCGAGGAGGGCGTGGGCCTGTCAGCCGCGTGCAAGGCCGAGCTGGACGCCGCCGAGGGCAAGGTACAGATGCTGGTCAAGCAGCGCGACGGCTCGCTCAAGCCGGAGCCGTTACTGACGACAGTGAACAGTGGTCAGTGAACAGTGGTCGGTAAAGCGAGGCCTTCAGTACAGCCGGAAGTTGATCTCGACGTTGATCATCACCGGGACCGGCGTCTTGCCGTCCTTCAGGGCGGGCTTGAATTTATACTTGCGAACCGCCTCCAGGGCCTTCTCGTCCAGCCCCATGCCCAGCGCGCGCACCACCCGCGGGTTCTGCGGATTGCCCTGCGCATCGACGATCACCGAGATCAGACAGACGCCCTGGTACTTGGCCCGGCGCGCCTCGTCGGAAAACTCCGCTTCCACGTTGTTGAGCGGGACCGGCTGAGAGATAGCGCCGCCCACACGGTAAAGTCCGCCGCCGGTACCTCCGCCGGAACCATTACCGTATCCGGATCCATCCCCCGAGCCGATGCCCGTGCCTCTCCCGTTCCCGAATGAGCCCAGCTTAACATTGGGCGAGTTCGACATACCGAAGTTCGGCAGGGTCAGGTTGTCTGGAACGATGACATCGATAGCCGGAAGCGGCGGCTCCAGCTTGGGAATCACAACCGGCGCCTGCACCGGCGGGGGAATTTTGCCCTTTTGAACTATGACTTTTTCCGGGCTTCCGCCGCCGCCGCCGGCCTTTGGCTTGAAAGCCGTCAGATCAATCGGCGTTATGATCACTGGCGGCTTCTTCTGATCCATAACCGCCTTCATTCCAACGAGGAACAAGAATACGAGAAACAAGCCGTTCAGCGTTGTGGAGATGCCAACAGCCAAGGGATTGCGCTTGACCGCCATCCGGTCCGGTACCGGAATCGGCGTCGAGGTCAGCTCCAGCGGCGGCAACTTGGGCGGGAAGAAGACATCGCGGATGTTCTCGTAGAGATCAATCCAAATGGGCTGCTGTTCGACGGGAACGCCGAAGGTAAGGTCGAGTTCGATGCCGTCCATGAGGGCGGCAGCAGCTTGGGATTCCGTGTCTGGCGGGATGAGCAGATCGTTTGGCATAGTTGCTGCTGGTTCAGTGGTCTCAGGGCATCTGGCTTGCTGTCAGAACGGGGTGTACCCCGTTTCCATGTCCCTACTTAACATTATGCCTGACTCCGCCCACTATCCGAATCTCCTACTCCTGTAGGAATAATTACTATATACGTGTGTTTCTGTCAACCATCCTCTTTGCAGTCCATGCGGACCCCTTCGCTCTTTCCGTAGATTTACCTTAACATTCTGCGTCGTCATTTCCGAAATCCGCATTTGAATCCATTTGGCAGCGTCTTGCACTCCAGAATCTCATATTCCGGCATGGTCAGGCTTTCCACAATCTATAGACGGAGTACGCCTGCGATTTGTTACCTAAAAAAATCTTGCCTCGCCATTTACACTAGGGAATGAACAATTTCGCACCATCCTAGGGAGTCACGATGTCCCCAGCACCGGAGTTGAAGGTGACCCTAACCTTGCCGCAAACCGCCTTCACGATGAAGGCGAATCTGCCGCAGAATGAACCGTTCAGGCTGGCCCGCTGGGCTGAACTCGACCTTTATGCCGAGCTGCGCAAGGCCGGCCAGGGCCGCCCCGCTTACCTGCTGCACGACGGCCCGCCCTACGCCAACGGCCCCATTCACCTGGGCCACGCGCTCAACAAGGGGCTCAAGGATTTTGTGGTCAAGTCGAAGACCATGGCCGGCTTCGACTCGCCCTACGTTCCCGGCTTCGACTGCCACGGGTTGCCCATTGAGATCAAAGTGGAAGAGCATCTGGGCCGCAAAAGGCTTGAACTACCCGTCGCCGAGGTGCTAACGGCCTGTCGTGCCTATGCGCAGAAGTACGTAGACCTGCAAACCTCGCAATTCGAGCGTATCGGCTGCTTCGGCCGCTGGGAGAAGCCTTACAAGACGATGACCCGCGACTACGAAGCCCGCACTCTGGAGGCCTTTTACGGCTTTCTGGAAAAAGGCTTCGTCTATCGCGGCCTGAAGCCGGTTTATTGGTGCATCCACGACCGCACTACGCTGGCAGAGGCCGAGGTGGAATACGAGAACCACACCAGCCCCTCAATATACGTGCGCTATCGGATGACATCTGACCCGGCGACGATTGATCCAGCTCTCAAGGGCAAACAGGTTTCGACGATCATCTGGACGACGACCCCGTGGACCCTGCCCGCATCCCTGGCCGTGGCCTTCCATCCCGACTTTGAGTACGTGGCGTTGCAAGTAAAACCCACGCCCAACGAGCCACAAACACTCCGTGCCCCATCCATTCCGCGTTCTTCTGCGGAATGGGTGGGAGACCAAGAACCCGGCCCCGTCTACATCGTCGCCGCCGAACTGGCCGCCGACGTCGCCGCCGCTTGCAACCTGGGAGCAACCACGGAGCTGGCGCGCTTAAAAGGCAGCCAACTCGACCGAGTCACCTTCCAGCATCCGTTTCTGGAGCGCGGCGTTCTGGGCGTGCTGGCCACCTACGTCACCGCCGACCAGGGCACCGGAGCGGTCCACACAGCGCCCGCGCATGGCGCCGACGACTTCTACACCGGCGAGCACTACGGCCTCGACCCCACCTGCCGCGTTGATGCGACAGGCCACATTCATGTGGACCCCGAGGCCTGGCCGCTGGCCACGCCGCCGGCCTTCGAGGGTATGAAGGTCTGGGCCGCCAATCCCGTCATTCTGGCGATGCTGGAAGAGCGCGGCGCTCTGTTGGCCAGTAGCGACCTGGAACACTCCTACCCGCACTGCTGGCGCTGCCACAAGCCGGTGATCTATCGCGCCACCGAGCAGTGGTTCATCGGCATGGAAACGCCGGTGAAGCGCGCCGACGGCTCGGAGACGACCTTCCGCCAATTGGCCATCGAGGAGATCGATAAAGTAGTGTGGGATCCGGCATGGGGCAAGGTGCGCATCACCAACATGATCGCCACGCGCCCCGACTGGTGCATCAGCCGCCAGAAGTTCTGGGATGTGCCCATCGCCGTTTTTCTGTGCCGGCAGTGCAACCAGCCGATCGTCTCCGCGGAGTTGAATCGCGCAGTTGTCGGCCTCATCGAGCGCCAGGGCATCGATGCCTGGCGCACACCCGAAGCGGATGCCCTGCTGCCCGCCGGCTCCGTTTGCACCCAATGCGGTGGCACGGAATTCCGCAAGGAAACCGACATCCTCGACGTTTGGATTGACGCCGGAGTCAGTTGGCTTGCCGTTGCGGAAGCCGATCCCGACCTCAAGACGGCCTACTCAGCCTTCCAACACGGCGAAGACGTAGAAGTTGTCTACCTCGAAGGCGCCGACCAGTACCGCGGCTGGTTCCACTCCTCGCTGCTCACCTCGATAGCCTTGCGCGGCCGCGCGCCTTATTCCCGCGTGGTAACCGCAGGCTGGACACTTGACGAGCAGGGGCGCGCGATGAGCAAATCGCTCGGCAATGGCGTGGACCCGGTGGATATTGCCAATCGCATGGGCGGCGAGATCGTCCGCCTGTGGGTGGCCTCAATCGACTTCCGCGAAGATATGGCGGCCAGCGAAAACCTGATGGCCCGGTGCGCGGAGATCTACAAGAAGCTGCGCAACACCTTCCGCTTCCTGCTCGGCAATCTGCATGGCTTCGATCCGTTGCGCGACCGCGTGCCCGAAGCGGAACTGCTGCCGCTCGACCGCTATATGCTGGCCCGCACTCGCGAGCTGACCGAAAAGGTGCGCGACTGGTACGCGGCCTTCGAGTTTCATCGCGTCTATCACGCGGTCAACGAGTTCGCCATCGTGGACCTGAGTTCGTTCTATCTCGATGTGCTCAAGGACCGCCTGTACACTTTCGCGCCGACAAGCCACGAGCGCCGTTCCGCGCAGACAGTGCTGTGGCAGATTACCGAAGCGCTGGTGCGGCTGGTCGCGCCTATCCTCAGCTTCACCGCCGACGAGGTTTGGGATTATCTGCCTAAGGTTGAAGGCCGCGAGAAGAGCGTGCATCTCGCCCAGTTCCCTGCCCCGGCGGAGATTTTTTCTGAAGACCCCGCGCCGCTGCTGGAAGAATGGAAGCAGATTTTTGCCGTGCGCGATGAGGCACTGCGCATACTCGAAGAAGACCGCAAGGCAAAACTGATCGGCAAAGGACTGGAAGCGGATTTGGAGATTGCAGCATCAGGCGGACAACTAACTCTGTTGCAGCACCATGCCGCCGAACTCAAGGAAATCGTCAACGTTTCAAAGGTAACGGTAATAGAAGGTGCAGAACTCAAAGTTACAGCCCTTCCTGCAACCGGCCGCAAGTGCGCCCGCTGCTGGAACTTTATGCCGGAGGTAGCTAACTACGGCATCTGGCAGAATGTCTGCACACGTTGCAGCGAAGCTCTAACCGAAATGAAGGTTGTCCCACCGGTCGCCATATAACTCCGTGCCCCATCCATTTCACATTTTTTGTGAAATGGGTGGGATACCACGAACCCCAACCACCTGTTTCAAGGAGATTATGAAATTCACCACACCACGCCGCCTCCATTGGATGCTGCTGATCTCCGCAGTAGATATCTTTCTAGACCGGCTGACCAAGACCTGGGTCACGCTGCACATTCCCATGGGCGGCGCGATTCCGGTGATCCCGCGCGTTCTGCGCATCACCCACTGGACCAACGAGGGCGCGGCCTTTTCGCTCTTTGCCGACTCCGCCTCGCCCCAAGCGGTTCGCTGGGGGCTGATCGGCTTCTCCTCGCTGGCGGCGCTGATGGTTCTTTTCATCATGGTGCGCCTGGCCGATCGCTTCACGCTCACAACGGTCGCGCTGGCGCTGATCTTTGCCGGGGCGCTGGGCAACGTCCACGACCGCATCGTCTACGGCTCGGTTGTGGACTTCATCGAGGTCCACATCTTCAACTATCATTGGCCCGACTTCAACATCGCCGACTCATCCGTCGTCACCGGCGCCTGCCTGCTGCTGCTTGACTCGCTGCGGCCGAAGAAAACTCCAGTGCAATAACTTCCCACCTTCAGGAGAATTTCGTGAAAAATATGTGTTTAACCCCGCTGATGCGAACTTTCTTCCCAGCGTTGGCCGCATTCATCCTCCTCTTTCCAGTTACAGCCAGCGCCGAGCGCCTGCCCCAGACCGTCCGCCCAGAGCATTACACACTCACCCTCACGCCTGACCTGAAGGCCGCTACCTTCACCGGCATTGAGACCATCGACGTGAACCTTGCCGAACCGGCGAATCGCATTACGCTGAACGCTGTCGAACTCGACTTGAAGAGCGTGACCGTTACCGCTGGTGGCAAAGAGCAGACAGCCGTCATCTCGCTCGATAAAGACAAAGAGCAAGCCACCTTCACCTTCGCGGTGAAGCTGCCGGCGGGCAAGGCGCGATTGTCCATCGTTTACTCGGGAATTTTGAATAATCAACTGCGCGGCTTTTATCTCTCCAGAACCGCCAAGCGCAACTACGCCGTCACGCAGTTCGAATCCACCGACGCGCGGCGCGCCTTTCCCAGCTTCGACGAGCCGGCCTTCAAGGCCACCTACGACATTACTCTGGTGGTGGATGCGGGCGATACGGCCATCTCCAACACTCCCATCGAAGGCGACACTCCCGGCCCCGTGGAAGGCAAGCACACGCTCAAATTCGCCGCCACGCCGAAAATGTCCACTTATCTCGTCGCTTTTCTGGTCGGAGACTTCCAATGCACCACGGGCGCCTCCGACGGCGTGGCCATTCGCTCCTGCGCCACGCCCGACAAGGTAGCGCTCACGCCCTACGCCCTCGAAATCGCTACCTACGTGCTGCACTATTACAACAACTATTTTGGAATTCCTTACCCGCTCAAGAAGCTGGACCTGATCGCGCTGCCCGACTTCGAGGCCGGCGCGATGGAAAACTTTGGCGCCATTACTTACCGCGAGACCGATATGCTGATTGATCCCAGGATAGCCTCGGTCGACTCACAGAAAGAGGTGGCCCTGGTCGTCGCGCATGAGATGGCCCACCAGTGGTTTGGCGACCTGGTGACCATGCAGTGGTGGGATAACATCTGGCTCAACGAGGGCTTTGCCACGTGGATGGAGAACAAGCCCGTGGCCCACATGCATCCGGAGTGGAATATCGATCAGACCGTCATCTCCGACCTCGATCAGACGCTAATTCTCGACGCGCAGCCTACTACCCGCGCGATCCGCGCTCATGCCGACACGCGCGAAGAGATCGAACAGATGTTCGACGGCATCTCCTACGGAAAGGCCGGTGCCGTGCTGGCAATGATCGAGAACTACCTCGGCGAGGAGACCTTCCGGCAGGGCGTGCACAACTACCTGGCCGCCCACGAATATTCGAACGCGACGGCGGAAGATTTCTGGGGCGCGCAGACCTCGACCAGCCACAAGCCGGTGGACAAGATCATGGAGAGCCTGGTGGCCCAGCCCGGAGAGCCGATCCTGACTTTTGAGCTGCCGGCTAACGGCAAGGTTGCCGTATCGCAAAAGCGCTTCTTCCTCAGCCCTCGCATTGTGCCGGACCCGGCACAGAAGTGGACTTTGCCGGTTTGCTTCAAGACCGCTTCCGGCCAGAACTGTCAGGTTCTTACCCCTTCCGAAACCGGTCTGAAGGCTCCCGCGGGCGGCCTCTTTTTCGCCAATGCCGGCGGCATGGGCTACTATCGCAGCGCCTATCCGGCGAGCGTTTATGCGGCTATGGTGGCGCAGGTGGAATCCACGCTAACACCCAGCGAGCGCATCAGCCTGATCGGCGACGAGTGGGCTCAGGTGCGCGCTAACAAGGCTGCCATCGGCGACTATCTCGATCTGGCGTCGGCCGTCAAAGCCGATTCCGGCGCGGAGGTGGTAGACGAGGCCATCAGCAGTGTGAACACAGCCTATAGGCAGATTGCGGCTAGCGCGGATGAGCGCGCCGGGCTCTCGGCGTGGATTCGCTCAACCTATGCGCCGGTGTACGCCAAGTTAGGCCCGCCCGCCGAATCCGAATCGGCCAACACGCGCGAGTTGCGCGCAGAACTCTTCGGGCTTCTTGGCCACAGCGGCCAGGACCCCGCCGTGCTTGCGCAGGCGCGGGAGATTGCCGCCAGGTTTCTGGCCGATCCCGGCTCCGTCGAGGCGACCCTGGGCCAGACCGCGCTCGCCACCGCCGCGCGCCATGGCGACGCAGCCCTCTTTGACCAACTGCAACAGGTCTATGAAACCTCAACCAATCCGGAGATCCAGGAGGGGGCGCTGCGCCTGCTGACGCAGTTCGAGGATCCCGCGCTGGTCCAGCGCTCGCTCGACTATGCCCTCGGCGGCAAGGTGCGCAACCAGGACTCGATTATCCAGTTCGCCATCACTCTCCAGAGCGACGAAAACCGCGACCAGGCGTGGAAGTACATCCAGGACAACTGGGAGAAAGTGCAGACCCAGCTCACTCCCGAGATGGGCGCCTTCCTGGTGCGCTCCACAGGCAATTTCTGCTCCGCCGACGCCCGCGCCAGTGTCGAGAAATTCTTCGCTTCGCACAAGGTTCCTTCCGCCGATCAGTCATTCAAGCACGCCATCGAGAGCATCGACGGCTGCATAGAGTTGCGCAAGCTTCAGGAGCCAAAGCTGAAGCTATGGTTGGCCGCTCAACCCAAACCGTAGCCTCAAAACAAAGCTGGGTGCCCATAAAGGTACTGTGCCCCATCCATTCCGCGGCCTTTGCGGAATGGGTGGGAGACTACGGACCTCCATCGGCCGGCCCCCCGGTTCGTTACCATAAAGTCATGCCGCAATTTCCTCCAGGCCAGACGCTGCTGATCGACGCCGACGATACGCTGTGGGAGAACAACGTCTACTTCGAGCGCGCCATTGCCGCGTTTATCGGCTACCTGAACCACCACGAGTACTCGCCCGCCGAGGTGCGCCGGGCGTTGAATGAGGTCGAGCGCGAGACGATCATCACCCACGGTTATGGCCTGCCGAGCTTCACCCATTCGCTGCTGCTGTGTTTTGAACGGCTCAGCCCCTCGGCCTTCAGCGAAGAATCACGCCGGCAGGTTGAGAGCTTCGCCCGCGCGATTGCCGATCAGGAGATCGAGCTGCTCCCCGGCGTGGCCGAGACGCTGGCCGAGCTGTCTGCGCGTCACCGGCTCATTCTGATGACTAAGGGCAACCACGCCGAACAGGCCGACAAGCTGACTCGCTCCGGCCTTGCCAGTTATTTTTCGGCGATTGAGATTGTCGCCGAAAAAGACCCCGCCACGTATCGCGAAGTGATTCAGCGGTATGGGTCAGCACCTGATGCAACTTGCGTCCGGAGTTACTGGATGATCGGCAATAGCCCTAAAAGCGACATCAATCCGGCTCTCGCCGCCGGACTCAACGCCGTCCATCTCCTCCACAAAGACACATGGGTGCTGGAGCACGCCACGCTGGACGCCGCGCCGGAAGGTCAGTTGTTAATTGAACTGGATGCCTTTGCGAAGCTCGGTGCTATCTTTTGAGCTCGTTGAGATGCTTGACTACGTCAGCCGGAGAATTAGAGGGAAAACTGCTTCACATCGGCCAGCACCTGCTCGGGCGTCCATTCGTTGCCGGGATAGAAGCGCGCCACCTTCCCGTCCGGGCCGACCAGCGTGGTCGAGAGCGTGTGGGTGATCGTCGAATCCGCATTGCCGGTCATTCCCAGGTCAAAGAAACTTGCCATCTCGGCTAGCGCGGATTTCTCCGGCACGGCAAACTCCCAGTGCGCAAAGGCATTCTTCGCGTCGCTGCCGATGTAAGTCACTCCATAGGCGCGGAGCCGTTCCGGCGTGTCGTGCTCCGGGTCAAAGCTGATGCAGATCAGATGCGTTCTGACAAATAGCGCGGGGTTGGAGACTAACTGCTTTTCCAGCGCCGCGAAGTTGCGCGTCACCCGCGGACAGAAGTCGGGCGACGGGCAGCGCGTATAGATGAAGGTAACCACCAGCGACTTGCCTTTGAACTGGCCGAGATGAATCGGCTGGCCGTCCTGGTTGCGCAGCTTGAAGTCGGGCACTTTGTCGCCCGGCGCGGGGACATGGTAAGAGACGGCAGGCTTGTAGTCCGGCTTGGCCTGCGCCACCACGACGATATGGTCTAGAAGATAATCCGCATCCGGATCAGGCGAGACCAGCACGTCGGCGGTGATCACGTCGCCCGGATGCAGCTCGCCGAGGATGCTCGCATCCTTGAGCTTGTAGGGCATCGTCATGGCCTCCATGAAGCCGGGAATGGCCTCATGGTTCACCGTGATTTCGCCCCGGGCGGCATCTGTGGAGACGACCTTGCCGCGCAGATGATAGACCTTGTAGTTCTGAGCAGCGCTGGGCTGCGCTGGCGGCTGGTGGACCGAGTGGCAGCCGGCCAGCACGATAAGAGCAAGCAAAGGGGAAGCAAGCAATCGACGCATCATAGGGCCAGTGTACAACCACCCGCGATGGGACCAGCTTACAACGTGCGTTTGAAGAGCGGTGTGGCGATAAGCAGCGTGCCAATGCCGAAGACGAAGAGGAAGAGCAGGTCGTATTGAATGGAGACGAAGCCGCCATCTTTGAGCAGGATGGATTTGAAGCCGTCGACGCAATAGGTGAAGGGATCGATGACCGAGAGGGCGCGTAGCCAAGGCGGGAAGGCGGCAATGGGATACATGGCGCCGGAGGGATAGAAGAGAAGCAGGTTGAGAACGCCGAACATGGCGCGGGGGGTAAGCGGGTCATCGACGCGGACCATCAGCAGGAACATCATGCCGTTGAAGGCGATGGCGGTGACGATGATCATGGCGAGCAACTCCAGGTCGGCCATGGGATGGAAGACGACGCCCAGGCCGGCTATCAGCGAGCCGATCACCGTGAGGCAGATGCCGGAGAGGACAGCCTTGATGGCCGCGGCGGTATTTATGCCGAAGACCAACTCCAGCTTGGTGATAGGCGTGACCAGATAGCCTTCGTGGACGCCGCGAGCCTTGTCGTCGATGTACAGCATTCCGCCGCCGATCATGACGGAGATATACATGGCCATCGCGCAGCAGGCGGGGAGCAGGTACTTCAGATAGTTGACGTAAGGATAGAGCTCGACGATCTCGAGGGCAATCTGATTGGCCATGCGGGGCTGAATGACGGGCGTCGTCAGTGCGGTGACGACGGACTGCATCTCGGCCTCGATGGAGCCGGAGCTGAACTGGTCGGAGTCGTCAACGACCAGGCCGATAACCGGCGCGTCCTGAGCGTAGACGCGGCGGGAGTATTGCTTGGGAATGATCACCGCCGCGTTGATTTTGCCGGTGCGCACGTCCTCGCGCGCCTGCACCTCGTCGGTGTACTCGACGGTGGTGAAGGTTTTGATGTTGACGGCGATGGAGTCGAAGGCCTCGCGCAGCCTGACAGCCTGCGGGCCGTGATCGTAATCGACGACGGCAACCTTTTCGCCGACGATCTTTCCGCCGAAGGCATTGCCCATGATGATCAACTGCAGAATCGGCATCATCAGCGACATGATCATCAGCATGGGCGACCGGAAAAACTTGCGCATCTCGCGCTCGACAATGGCGAACATTCTGATCATGGCTGCATTCCTGGCCGCGGCGGCAGTGTGAAGACCGGCGGCTTGACCTGCTCATCGCGGAGCTGGCGGCCGGTGTAGTGGACGAATACGTCGTCGAGTGTGGTGTTCTGCACGCTGAGGGAAGTAAGAGTTTCTCCCAAAGAGGCGGCTAATTCGACCAGCTGCATGGTGGTTTTGGAGCCAGAGGAGGTTAATACCCGATAAAAGCCCTCGCTTTCGGCCTGCACGCTGGTTACGCCCTCAAGGCCTTCCAGGCGATCCTGCCACTCGGGAGTCTCGCGGTCAAAGTGTACTTCGACGACGTTGGCGCCGGGAACGCTGTGCTTCAGCTCCAGGGGCGTGCCAAGAGCGACGAGCTTGCCGTGATCGACGATGGCGATGCGGTCGCAGAGCTTGTCGGCCTCATCCATGTAATGCGTGGTGATCAGGATGGTGAGGTTGCGTTTTGCGCGCAAATTGCTGAGCATCTCCCAGACGGCGATACGGGAGACGGGATCGAGGCCGGTGGTGGGCTCGTCGAGGAAGAAGATGCGCGGGTTGTGGACCAGGCCACGGGCGATTTCGACCCGCCTCCTCATTCCGCCGGAGAGCGTCTTGACCTGCGCGCCGCGCCACTTGCTGAGGTCCACGGCTTCGAGCACTTCGGCGATGTTCTGGATGCGCTCGGCCTTGGGAACGCTGTAGAGCTTGGCGTAGATGCTGAGATTCTCTTCAACGGTAAGGTCGGGGTCGCTGGTAAGCGCCTGGGGAATCACGCCGATCATGTGGCGCACCGCATCGGCCTCCTTGGCCACATCATGGCCGGCGACGATGGCCTTGCCTGCGGTGAGCGGGATCAGCGTGGTCATCATGCGGATCAGCGTGCTCTTGCCTGCGCCGTTGGGCCCGAGCAGGCCGAAGATTTCCCCCTCGGCCACCGAGAAGCTGACGTCCTTGACGGCTTCAAAGTCGCCGTAGCGCTTGACGATATGGACGACTTCAATGGCCGGGGCGGTCATTATTTCACCAGCTTGCTCTTGGGTATGTACACTTCGGCGATCATGCCGGGAACGTAGCGCTCGCCGGGATTGTCGATGAGCAGTTTGATCTGAACAGTTTTGATGTCGCGCTTGCGGTCGCCCACATCGCGCTGGGTGGCAAAGTCGGCCTCGGCGGCTTTATTGATGACTGTACCCTGAAGCGTTGCGCCGGATGGCATCACGACGCGCAGCGAATCGCCGAGCTGGACGGCGTCGGCCTGGGTCTCGGGGAGCGGAGCGTAGACCCAGGTCTGGCTCAGGTCCATGATGGTGACAATGGCGGCTCCGGCGGCCACTACTTCGCCCTGCCGGGCGGCGCGGACGTTGACCCGGCCGCTGACCGGGGCAAAGACCTGCGCGTAACCCAACTGAACTTTGGCTTGCTCGGCAAGGGCGCGGGCGTTTTCGACCTGATTCCGGGTTTCGTCTACGGTGCGGGCCGCTACGGTGGTGAGCAACTCATGAGCGCGGGCCTGACGCAGCGAGGCTTCGGCGGCGGCCTCGTTATCCCGCGCCGCATCGACTGCGGCTTTGGATGCCTGTAGGCTAGTGGCCGCGTCGTCCTTGGCTTGTTCACTCATGATTCCTTGTTGCGCCAGCGCCACGGTGCGGCTGGTGTCGGCCAACTGATGGTCGTAGTTGGCCTTCGCCTGGGCTAGAGTCGCCTTGGCGGCGCTTAGCTGCGCCTCGGCGTTGACGGTGGCGCTTCCGGTCTCGCCGCGGGTCTGGCGCTCGGTCTCAACCGTCTCGCCGAGCTTCCAGTTCTGGCCGGCCGCGGTGGCCTCGGCGGCCTTGCGCGCCGCTTGCAGGTCTTCGCTCTCGATGATGGCGATCAACTGGCCGGCCGTCACCTGCTGGCCTTCGTCAACCGTCAGCGTCTGGATGCGGCCGGGAATCTTGCTGCTTACCACCACCTCGTTGGCGTCCACCGTGCCGATCAGTTGCAGATCGGTGGTGGGGCGCACCGTGACGAAGTACCAGATCAACGACCCCACGGTCAGCAAGCCCAGGATTAGAAAAACTCGATTGCGTGCGTTCACTTGTGCCTCGCTTATTCAAGGACGGTTCAGGACGGTTTCTATTGCAGGCCGGATGATTTTGTTGCCCATCGCGCTTATCTCAGGCATCGGCGTCGACGCCAGCACCCGCGCGGCCACCCGCGCGCCGTGCTGGCGGTCCATGAAGATGGCCTGCCCAAGATATTCAATGGCTACCTTGCGCCGGATGTCGAGAGCGGCAGGCTCCAGCGGATCGTAGCCTTGCGCCCATTTGGTCATCGGCGCGGAGAGAAAGTAGAAAACGTTGGCCCCCAGGCCGGCGTAGATCAATTGCGACCACTCGACCGGAATCAATTCCCCGACGGCAATTCCCTCTTCGACCACGGTCTTGACCCTGGCCCACAACGGACGCATCAGCTTTTCGGAGATCGGCCCCATGGCATTGGACTCGCCGCGATGGAGGCGGATCATCTCCTGCTGCATCAGGCTCTGGAATGCACGGTTGGAGTACATGCGGTCGAAGTGGTTGAGGATAATGCGCAGGAACCGTTCGCCCGCCGGGGCATCGGCCTCCAGGACAGCGAAACTGTTGGCCCGGACCGTCTCCACCACGGCCTCAAGCGCGGCCACATACAGCTCTTCCTTGCCCTTGAAGTAGTAGTAAAGAAGAGCCTTATTGACGCCGGCTTCCTCGGCAATCTGCTCGGTGCGTGCGCCGGCCAGGCCGTTCTCGCTGAATTCGCGTATGGCGGCGTCGAGAATGCGGGCGCGGGTATGATCAGCGCGTTCGCCCTGGGTGCGGGTTGGAGTGGATGTTGTCATACTTAACTAACTGGTTAGTAAATTAACACGTCCGTCGTCGAGATGCAACCCCAACCTCTGTATTTATTGTTAAAACTGCTTTAACACTGCGAAGTTCTGCCCGCAGCGGGGTGCATCGACAGAAGTTGTAGACTGAGTTGTATGTTGGATGAATTGCAGTTTCGCCACGTTGCCGAAGCATCTCTCAACTCTCTGATGCAGCACTTGATTCTGCGTGAGGAAGAAGCGGAGTCCGGTTTTGAAGTCGATGAACAGAACGGCGTGTTGAACGTGGCCTTCGAGGAGCCGCCGGGCAAGTTCGTGATCACGCCCAACGCGCCGGTGCGGCAGATTTGGATTTCCGCGCTCTCAACCAGCTTCAAGCTCGACTGGGACGAGGCAAATTCGGCGTTCATCCTGCCGCGCACCAGGGAGCACCTTATGGCGCTCGTCGACAGGTTAATTGGCGATCATCTGGCAAGCTAGAATCACAGGATTATCTTCGTGGTGTCCCACCCCTCCGCAGAAAATACGGAGGGATGGAACACGAAAGATTACTGACTCGCGGCAAATTTCTTCATGGATTACTGTTTGACGAACTCAAAGGTGCAGGGGCGGCCATACACGCCGAGGCCTTCGTCGCGTGTGCCTGAGCCAGCCGCATCTTTGAATTGTGCCTTGATGTTATAGCTGTAATCCGCGCCTCCATGCGCGAATACTCCGCGGGCATACTTCCTAGATGTGACAATGCCGGAGGCAGAAAGCTTTGCTGAACCGTCGTCCGCGATGGGACCTGTGATCAGCAGATAGCCGGGTTGGTCAGCTGTGCCATGTTCCGCGCGGAAGCTTCCGGCAGTGACTACGCCGGGAAACTTCCAGGTGTAGCCTTCGGTGTTTCCTTTTGCAGGGCAGGTGAGAGTTGTAAGCCAATTACCGTCGAATTTTTCCCCGGCAAATGAAGCCGCCGGCAAGAAAACTAAAGCGCTAACCACCAGAATCCGAACCACTTCCGCATAACTTTCCTCCGTCGGCCATCGTAGCACAGCGGTTGCGCAACGGTCCACAGCCGCAGGCCGGCTGAGGGACGGGGGTTCACGGCATCCCACCCTAGCCGCAAAACAAGAGCGCGGCGAGGGTGGGGCACCCAAATATATAACTATTGCAGCGAATAGATAGTCTTGAGTTCCTTCTGCACCACATTCCTGGGCAGCGGCGCATAGGAGAGGGCAGCCGCTTCGCTCTCGCCGGCAGTGACGATCCAGTTCAGCAAGTCCTTGATTACCTTACCCTTGGCGGGGTCGGCGGACTTGAGCGGCACCAGCAGCCAGGTGAAGCTGGAGATCGGATAGGCGTCCTTGCCGGGGGCGTTGGTGATGGAGACGCGGTAGTCGTCGGGAAGCTGCTTGACACTGGCCGCCGCCGCGGTTACGCCGTCGATGGAGGCCTGAACAAAGTTACCGGCGGCATTTTTGATGGAGCCGTAGCTGATCTTGTTCTGCAAAGCATAAATCAGTTCGACGTAGCCCAGGGATCCCGACAACTGGCGCACATAGCCCGCTACGCCTTCATTGCCCTTTCCGGCCACGCCGGTCGGCCAGCTCGGCGAAGCGCCTCTGCCCGGTCCGCCGGCCCACTCCGGACTGACCTTGCACAGGTAGTCGGTGAAAATATAAGTCGTTCCGCTGCCGTCGGCGCGGTGGACGACAATGATCTTCAAGTTGGGCAGACTGACGCCGGGATTGTCCTTGGCAAGGCGTGGGTCACTCCAGTTGGTGATCTTGTTCAGGTAGATGTCCGCCAGCACATCGGCGCTAAACCGGATGTTGCTGACGCCGGGGACGTTGAAGATCGGTACCACGGCGCCCATCACGGTAGGAATGTGAATCAGCTTGGTCTTGGATGGAGCCAATTGCTCATCGGTGGCCGGAGCGTCTGTCGCGCCAAAGTCCACTAAACCTCCTACCATCTGGCGGATGCCGCCGCCCGAGCCGATGGACTGATAATTGATCTCGACGCCGGGATGCGCCGCGCTGTACTCGCTGAACCACTTCGAGTAAATCGGATAGGGGAAGGTCGCGCCCGCCCCGGTCAACTTCTGCGCCTGAGCCGAACTCAAGGCCACAATCAACAATCCAACGGCAATTAACGTTTTCTTCACAGAAATCTCCCTTGCAGAATTTCTTCCGTACTTAATTGTCTACTGCGAATGTTAAGGGCGCTTGAATAGAGTGCGGTTTTTTCGGATTTCTTCAGTGAGTCCCGCCCTCTGTTCCCTATTCCCAATTCCCTGCTTCTCCGGTATACACTCATCCCAAGCCTATGACTGTCCGCGCCGCGTTCCCCGTGCTACTCCTCGCTCTCCCTGCGCTGGTTTGCGCCCAAACCTCAGCCCGTTCGGCCACTAAAATGACGCCCAAGACCGCCTCTGCCGCCGCCGTCCATCGCTTAGCCCTGGTCATCGATACCCACGCCGACACTCCACAACGCTTTGTGGATGAACACTTTGACCTGGCCGATCCGCTCGGCGGCGGCAACCTCAACCTCGATTCCATTCATAAGGGCAATCTGGGCGCCGAGTTCTTTTCCATCTGGGTTGAGCCAACAATTTACAAGGGCCAATACACACGCCGGACGCTGGAGTTGATTGACTCCGTCAAGCAGCAAGTGGCCCGGCACCCCAAACAGCTCGAATTTGTCGCCACTCCCGGCGGCATCGAAGAAGCGCACAGGAATCACCGGCTGGCCGTGCTGATGGGCATCGAGGGTGGCCACTCCATCGAAAACTCCATTCCGCTCCTGCGCCAGTATTACGCCCTAGGTGTGCGCTACATGACCCTGACCTGGGCGAACTCGAACGGTTGGGCCGACAGCTCCGGCGACATCAACGACGCCTCCGTTCAGCACACCCCGGACGGCCTCACCGATTTCGGCAAGGACGTGGTCCATGAGATGAACCGTTTGGGCATGATGGTGGACATCTCCCACGTCTCCGACCGCACCTTTGACCGGACACTGGCCGTCAGCCGCGCGCCGGTGATCGCCTCCCACTCGTCGGCGCGAGCGCTCTGTAACGCCCCGCGCAACCTGAGCGACGAAATGCTGCGCGCCGTTGCCCATTCCGGCGGCCCCAACTCCAAGGGCGGCGTCGTCCAGGTCAACTTCTACTCCGGATTCCTCTCGCAGGCCTGGCGCGACGCGCAGATAGCCCTCGAACCGGAGGCCGAGAAGGCCGTCCAGGCGCTCAAGGACCAGGCCAGGGCCGAGGGCAAGGAAATCAGTGAAGCCGACATTGCAAAGGTGAGGCGTCAGTTCGCTGATCGCATTCCGCGCCCGCCGCTCTCGGCGCTGATCGACCACATCGACCACGTCGCCAAGGTGGCCGGCATCGACCATGTGGGCCTGGGATCAGACTTCGACGGCGTCAACGGCCTACTTCCCGAAGGGATTGACTCGGCCGCCGACCTGCCCAAGATCACCACGGCGCTGATGGAGCGCGGCTACTCCGCCGAAGACTGCCGCAAGATTCTCGGCGGCAACCTGCTGCGCGTCTTTCGCGAGGTTGAGCAGGTGGCCCGGGAGCTGCAAGCCGAAGACCGGCTAGAAAGCAGTGATAAATAGCCGGTTCAGGGTATCCTTACCCAACTCTCAGTCCGTCCCAGCAGGGAGATGCCGATATAGCCGCGCAGATGGAGACTATCCTTGCCGACAGTCCAGATCTTGCCCTTGTATTCCTTTCCATTCTCAGGATCTACAACGGTTCCCTCCACCCAATCGTCGCCGTTCGGATGGAAGTTGCGCATGAAGACCATGCCCAGAATGATCTGGTTCTTGTATTCGCCGGAGCACTTGTCACACACATCCCGCGGAGTGCGCCCTGGGCGCACCTGCGTGACCCGGCCAAAGAGCTTGCCGTTTTCCAGGTAGATCTCCGCCTGGCCTCCGGGTCCGTCGCTGTTGACGATCTGCCAGTGGCCAATAGCGTTCTGCAATTTCGGCGAGAGTTGCTGCGCGTGTGTTCCGGCAACCGAAATCAGCGTCCAAAGAGCCAGAGCGATGGCGCAGAGGCATTTGCATCGAATCGTTTTCAAGATGACCTCCCTTTGCATGGATTATAGGGCGCAAATGCTGGATTGGGCTGCGGATGATGGAGCGTTCGGCCTTCGTGTCACACTTTAAAGGCTTGCGCGTAATCCTCAAGGCATATTGGACTTAAGTTTGATCACTTCCCCGTCCAAGACGAACGTTCCGTGCCCGCGATGATGGATGGTCTTCGGCTTTTTCTGCGCCGGATCGTACCAGGCCTTGAGAACCTCGAGGACGAAGAGATTGAACTTGTTCACCAGATGGGTATCGACGACCCGGCATTCCAGATTGGCGAAGCACTCGGCCACCAGCGGCGGCGCAACGCGCTCGGCAGGCGCAGGCGTCAGGCCGAATCTCTTGAATTTGTCCACTTCCCGTCCCGAGGAGTTGCCGATCGCCACGACTTTCGGCGCGAGTTGCAGAGCCGGCAGGGCAATCACACACTCTTTTGTCGCTCGTAGCGCTGCAAAGCTGTAGTTGGCGTTGCTCACGACGCAGGCAATCAGCGGCGGTTCGAACTCGACCATCGTCTGCCACGACATGGTCATTACGTTGGCGCGGCCCTTGTGTGCGGTGGTCAGCAGCACTACCGGCCCCGGCTCGAGCAACTGGTATACCTTGGCGAGCGGCAGGTTCTTCATTGCGGCAGGGCCTCCCATTGGCCCGACTTGGCCGAGTTGAAGATGGCTTCAATCACTGCCATATTCTGGATCGAATCTTCTAGGGGAACCGGCACTGGCGTGCCTTCAAAGACAGCTTTGGCAAAGGCATCCCCTTGCAGCGTGTACTGATCGCAGGCGGGAAAGGTCTCGGTCGTTATGCCGCTGCCGCGGAGATCGCCGCTGGAGTCGATGAACAAGCGTGCCGGCCGGTCGGCAAGCGCGTTGATGGGAATCTCCAGCGTGATGCATCCGCGGCGGCCCAGGATTTGAATCTGCTGATGGGGAATCAGTTGTGTGCCGCAGGTGAAGACCGCCTGGCCGCCGGGAAAGTCGAGCAGCGCCGAGGCGAGCCGGTCGATGCCCAGCTGCGGGTCGCGGTCGATGAGTCCGACCACGCGGCGGGGCTCCGCGCGGAAGGCGTAGCGCGACAAGTGAATGAGATAGCAGCCGATGTCCAGCAGACCGCCGCCACCCCATTCCACCTTGCTGCGAACGTTGGTGGGATCGTTGTTGAAGTAGCTGTAAACGCCGGAGATAGCGCGCAATTCGCCAATGCTTCCGGCGTCCAGCAGCGCGCGGACTCGCTGCCACTGCGGATGGCAGTTGACCATGAAGGCCTCGGCGATCTGGACACCGGTGCGGGCGCGCACTTCGAGCAGCGTCTCGGCCTCCGCGGCGGTCAGGCTGAGCGGCTTTTCGCACAAGACGTGCTTGCCGGCCTCGGCGGCCTTCGCCGTCCAGGGAACGTGCAGATGATTCGGCAGCGGGTTGTAGATCGCGTCGATTTCGGGGTCGGCCAGCAACTCCTCATAGGAGCCGTATGCAACGGGAATGCCGAGCTTGTCAGCCGCCTGCCGCGCTTTGACCAGATCGCGCGAGGCGATGGCGTTGACGGTGGTGAACTGCCCGCGCTGCATCGCGGGGATAACGTGTTCAAGGCCGATCTTGGCGGTGCTGAGGATGCCCCAGCGAAGTTTGGTCTGCATGGCAATCATGATAGACGAACGGCCAGCGCACCGCATGGCTCCAATCCGTGATAGGCGGCTTCATATCAGGCTTTCAGCGCCGGGTAGTTTGATGCTATCCAATTCTCTACCAAGTTCAAGAATGCATTTGCGTGAAGCAACAGTTCGTCGGCTTCGGTTGCCGTGGCGACCGTGGCGCCGGTGTAGTCAATCTCATTGCGTTTTCTGCGGCAAGCGTCGAAGTAGTCGGCCAGGTGCTCGGCGGGCTTGCCGAGAGCGAGTTTGGCGCCCTCGAAGGTCAGCCTATGATGGCCAGGAACACTGGCGATGCGGTAGCCGGCACAGGAAATCGCCATCTTCGCCGTTTGCAGCGCGGCGTTATAGGCGGTGGCGAAGCGGCGATCCTCGGAGAGGCCCGCAAGGCCCGCATCGGCCAGATCGCGCGCCACGAGGCGGCGGATTTCGGCCAGTTCCTTCCGGCTGGTGGCGTGCCGGTGAACCTTATTGTCTTGAAGCAGCTTCTTCCAGCTCATGGATCGCGCCCTTCAGCAGGATGGTCTTGCCCTTCAGAACAGAATCAAGAAAATGGTCTCCCGCAGCCAGTCTGGCGCTGAATTCATCGGGTGAGAACAGCGTGACATTCACTTCGCGATGGAAACGGGCTTCCAGCTTCCGCAAGGCCGGCAGGAGGTCGATCTGGCGCAGAGTGCCGACAATGGCCAAATCCACATCGCTGGCAGAGTGCTCTTCTCCGCGGGCAACAGACCCATAAAGGAAAGCCAGCTCAATACGGCTACCGAAGGTCTTGAGGGCCGCCTTAATAGCGGGTACAACTCCGCTGGTCTTATCGATCATGCCGCGCAGGTCGGCAAAGAGCGGCGAGGCGGAGTTTGCTCGAAAGTAGCTGCGGCGGCCATCCTGCCGGCGCTCAAGCAATCCGGCATCCACCAGCGATTCCAGTTCGCGCTGTAAGCTGGAGGGCGTTGTCTCCAAATGGCGCGCCAACTCCGTCATGAACCACCAACGCTCCGGCTGGAGCAGGGTTGCGGAAAGCACACCGGCCCGAATCTCCGAAAAGAGCGCGTCGAGGGGGTTGCATTTACGCATAATGAGTAATTATAAACGCATTTTGCGTAGATTGGAAGGAAATTCTCCCGAGGATGTTTGTGCGGAGGGAGATCGAATCCAAGGTCTCACTAGCGAGTGATGGGGCAACCTGCGTATCATCCAAGGCCATGGCTCCCACTACTGTTCGCAAAGTCAAATTCAGCAGTCTGCTTGTCATTGCAGTGTTGTTGTCCCCGGCTACAGCATACGCAGACGCGGGCGTACCCATGCTGCCAGTGACCTATCCGCTTATTTTGCTCTTTCTGGTTCCAGTGATTGCAATCGAGGCTTTTTATATCCAGCGGAGCCTTCGCACGCAGTGGCGGAATACAATCATCGCCACGACGGTCACAAATACTCTGTCGATGCTGCTGGGTTACCCATTGATCTGGATCCTTCTGGTCTCGTTGCAGTTCCAGTCGACGGATTTCCTGAATCAGACGCACTCGGCTGTGTTCATCATGATCCTCACAGCCGCATGGCCAACACCGGGATACGGGGCCGATTGGGAGATTCTGGCAGCCTTTGTTATCTTGCTCGTCCCGGCCTTTCAGCTATCTGCGTTTGTCGAAGGTATTCTGCTCAGTCGGTTTCGCTGGCTGCGAAGCGATCGGCGCAGCACCCACACAGTATGGGTAGCCAACGTCCTGTCTTACTGCTTCCTCGCGATTGCAGGCTGCATCGTTCTCTGGTGGAAAATCAAGCATCCCTAATTCCAAACCAATTCCATGAGTGCATTCTGCATCGGTCCTGGTGATCACCGGCTCCCTGCGATCATCTGCGCGGCGTGCTGGAGGCTGGTTTCGGTGACCTTTGCGCCGGAGACCATGCGGGCTACCTCCTGGGTGCGGGCTTGGTCGTCGAGGAGGCTCACCTTGATCCTAGTGCGGCCGTCGGATTCGCGCTTGTCGATGAGGAAGTGCTGGTCGGCGAAGGCGGCGATCTGGGGCAAGTGAGTTACACACAAGACCTGCTGGCCTCGGCTGAGGGATTTGAGTTTTTGTCCGACGGCCTCCGCGGCGCGTCCGCCGATGCCGATGTCGATCTCGTCGAAGACCAGAGTGCGCGGGGTGGGAGTCTTCTTTTTGGGTTTGGCCGCGCCCTCTTCGACGCTGACCTTGAGGGCCAGCATCACGCGGGACATTTCGCCGCCGGAGGCGATCTGGTCGAGAGACTTGAGGGGTTCGCCGGGGTTGGTGGCGATGCGGTATTCGACGGTATCCCAGCCGGTCGAGGTCCAGTGGGCAGTCTCCGAAAAGCTTCCCTCAGGGGCTAAAGCCCTGTCTTTTCTGGTCTGCTTATTGTCAGGGCTGAAGCCCTGACCTACCGCCCGGCCAGTCTCTTCGGCGTAGTGGACGGCGACCTCGAAGCGGACCTTCATGGCGAGGGTATTGATCTGAGCTTCGGCCAGCTTGGCCAGCTTGGCGGCGGCGGCGCGGCGCTCGGCGCTCAGGGCTGTGGCGGCGGAGCGATAGGCGGATGAGGCGGCGTCCAGCTCGGCGCGCAGCGTTTTGAGAATCTCGTCGCGGTCTTCGACTTCGGCTAATTTGCGGGCGACCTCTTCGGCGAAGGCAATAACTTCGGCGATGGTAGGTCCGTACTTGCGCTTGAGGCGGTCGAGGAGGGCGAGGCGATCTTCAATCTCGGCGAGGCGCTCGGGCGAGGCGTTGATGCCTTCAGCGTAGTCGCGCAGGTTGGAGGCGATGTCTCCAAGAGTGGCGCGAGTGGAGGCAAGCTGCATGGCCGGCTCCGTGAAGCGGGGGTCGTAGCGGGCCAGCTCCTCGACGTTGCGCAGCGCGGCGCGCAGAGCGGCTTCGGCGGAGCTGCCGCCTTCGTAGAGCTGGTCGAAGGCGCCCATCGCGGCGGCGTAGAGCTTTTCGGCGTTGGCCAGGACGCGCTTTTCGGTTTCCAGGGCTTCATCTTCGCCGGCGGCGAGATGGGCGGCGGCAATCTCCTTGCTCTGGTAGCTCCACAGATCGACCATGCGCAGGCGGTCCTGCTCGCCCTGGAGCAGGTCGT
>CAZQRX010000037.1:0-24117 GCA_964595845.1 uncultured Occallatibacter sp.
CAGCTTGGTTCAGAACCTGTCAGAACCGGGTACAGCTATCATGATATTGCTCTAAGGCGAATTACTTATTCCGCCCGCGCCAGCCGCTTGGGCCTCAAGAGGCGCAGATAGATATAAACAATCAACTGCAAAGTAAGCGCCCCCGTGCAATCCAGCAGTACATCCCAGGGCGAGCCGGTGCGGTTGGGCAGATAACTCTGGTGCAGCTCATCCAAACTGGCGACCAGGGACGTTCCCAGCAGGGCAAGAAAGGTGTCCTCGAGAAAATGAGATTGCGGCAGAGTCATCCACCAGGCGCGCAGCCATGCCACGCCGATGAACCCGTAGCCGAAAAAGTGCCCGGACTTGCGGATCATGAAATGAATCACGTTCCAGCGGGCGTTCGAAACGGGTCCGAAGATGGCCTCCCAAATCAGGCGCAGCGGATGGCTGGTGTGGTCGGAGCCTAACCACTCCGTTGATTCCAGCATAATGATGCCGACGCCGATCGCCACAGGAAGCCAGGCGCTCAACCAGAACTTGAAGTCGCCCTTGCTATTCGACATGATAGTTGGGCGCCTCTCGTGTGATGATCACGTCATGCACATGGCTCTCGCGCAGGCCGGCGCCGCTGATACGCACAAATTGCGCTTTCTCCTGCAGCTCCGCGATGTTGCGGCAGCCCAGATAGCCCATGCCGGAGCGCAACCCTCCGACTAACTGGAAGACCATCGACTCAAGCGGCCCGCGGTAAGGCACGCGCCCCTCGATGCCTTCGGGAACAAACTTGGCCAGCCGGTTCTGGCTGGCGCGCTCGCGCTGCACCACACCCTCGCTGCCCAACTCCGCGCTAGCCAGGTCGGCAGTGCTCTGGAAGTAGCGCTCACCTGAACCCTGGCTCATCGCGGTCAGCGAACCCATGCCGCGATAGCTTTTGAAGCTGCGCCCCTGATAAAGAATGGTCTCGCCGGGGCTTTCGTCCACGCCGGCAAAGAGCGAGCCGATCATCACTGAACTGGCCCCGGCGGCAATCGCCTTGGTGATCTCGCCCGAATACTTGATGCCGCCATCGGCAATCACCGGAATCCCGTGTTCGCGCGCGGCGCGCGCCGCCTCGGAGATCGCTGTAATCTGCGGCATTCCCGCGCCAGTGACCATCCGTGTGGTGCAAATCGAGCCTGGACCGATGCCAACCTTGATCGCGTCGGCTCCGGCATCGATCAGCGCCAAGGCGCCCTCATAGGTGGCCACGTTGCCGGCCATCAGGCCAACATTGGGGAAGGCCTTCTTCACCTCGCGCACCGCCTCCAGCACTCGCGAAGAGTGCCCGTGCGCCGAGTCGATGGCCAGCACGTCCACGCGCGCCCGCACCAGCTCCGCCGCCCGCTCCAGAAAATCGCCCGTTGCCCCGATGGCGCCGCCCACCCGCAACCGGCCCTTTTCGTCCTTGCTGGCGTTGGGGTATTTCAACTTTTTCTGAATGTCTTTTACCGTAATAAGGCCCTTGAGGTTGTACTGATCGTCCACCACCAGCAGCTTTTCCACGCGATGCTGGTGCAGAATCTGCTCGGCTTCCTCGAGCGTTGTGCCCACCGGAACCGTAATCAGATGCTCCTTGGTCATCACGTCGCCGACCGGTACATCCGTGCGCGTCTCAAAGCGCAGATCGCGGTTGGTCAAGATGCCCACCAGCCGTTTTCCCTGCGTGACCGGCACGCCGGAAATCTTGTAGCGCCGCATCACTTCGAGAGCGTCGCCGATCATCTGATCCGGGCCGATGGTCACCGGGTCCACGATCATCCCGCTCTCCGACCGTTTCACCTTGTCAATCTCACCTGCCTGGTCAACGATGGTCAGATTGCGGTGCACAATGCCGATGCCGCCCTGCTGCGCCATGGCGATGGCCATCCGCGACTCGGTCACTGTGTCCATGGCCGAGGAAAGAAGCGGCGTATTCAACACAATCTCACGGGTTAACTGGGTCTGCGTGCTCACCTGCACAGGCACAACTTCGCTGTAAGCGGGCACCAGCAACACGTCATCAAACGTAAGAGCTTCGGTCAAGTTTTTGGTTAGCATCCTGCTCCGAACGCCTGGCGAACCAGGGATTCCAATCCCCGGAGCGGCAGGCGCTTCACTCCATTGTAACGGAGGAGGCGAGGGAGACCCGCCGAGCCGCCGTTTCCGGCGCAAGTCTCTGCCAGGATAATTTTCAACTTTTTCTGATACGTTCTGCTCTCTTTCTTCACTATCTATATCGAGAGGCCTATAGGAACCAGACCGCCGGCACAAGGGTCTTTCAGAATGGTCACGCTTTTCTGAGTCTGGATGGCTCTTTCGCCGTTGAAGCGCCGGAGATCCGGATTTCCAGGCTCAAGAGCCAGAATCCAGGCTTTCTCGTTCTAGTGACGCATCTTGCTCCCGCTTCTCGCACTCTCTGATGAGGAGCATTCAGGAATCAGAACGCCGTCAAGCGAGGGAATCGAAACTTCTTTATCTACACGAACAAGGTTCTATTGGAAGGAAAGCGCAATGAAGATGGGGATGAGTCAGGTTGATTTTGCGATTCTGCTGCCGGCCTTTGCTGCTGCGTGGAATCTAACCGGCGGACAATCAATGTTCGCCGCCCAGAAGGATTCTGGACGCGTCTATCTCAGTCCGGATGGCCTCTTCGTCGTAGAAGCGCCTTTCGGCTGGGAACTACACAAGCAGGAAGGTTCAAATGAAGTCACGTTCCTGAGCGGTCAGGTCAGCGTCAGTGTGGCGGCTGCCGAGACCGAAGCCGGCGACACGGTTGACCAGTTTCTCGAAGTCAACAAGTCCCTGGTGCGCCATATGTGCCCCGCCGCGGAGGTGTGGGCGGAGGGCAAGGCCACGGTTGCCGGCGCCTCCGGCGCCTATTTCACCATGTTCTGTCCGGGTCCGCGCACGCGCACGATCGTCCGGGTATCAGCCGCGCTCAGCCACAAGAAACTATTTATCTTCAAAATCGCTGCCCCGAGCGCGGAATTATACGCTGTACAAGCCACCATCGATAGCATGGCGCATAGCTTCAGAGAGTGTGACAGATTGCCGCAAGGCAGAAAACCGCGCCAACGAGCCAATTGAACAGGAAAAGGCACGATCACTTGTGAGTTGATCGAACATCGCCTGCACACGATAAAAATCATTCGCGAATTTAAGCAGCGGTTGCGTATCCCATGCCTGCCAGAACGCCCCGCATATAGGCAAAGCTGCCGATCACGCCTGGCATCGGATCGTCAGCATGAATCTCATATTCGAGATCGACAAAACCCTGATAGCGAATCGCAACAAGGGCTTGAAATATTTCGCGAACCGGCATGATTCCTTCACCCACCGCAACCTGGCTTTCCTTGTTTTGAAAATCCGTCAAATCCTTCATGTGCATATTGAACAGGCGCGGCCCCGCTTCGTGAATGGCCTTGACTACGTCCGTGCCGGCGCGCACCGTGTGGCCAACATCGATGCAGCAGCCAATGCGTGAATCGGTATTCTTGATTGACTTCAGCACATCCAGCGGCGAAGGCCATAACTTATCCTCCGGACCGTGATTGTGGATGGCGATACGAATGTCATACTCTTTGACAAACTTTTCGATGCGGGGAAGAGTCTCGGGTGTGGGGTCGCCGGCGACAATCACGGAAATGCCGGCCCGCTTGCAGTACTCAAACTTGCTGCGTATGTCGGCGTCTTCGCCGCTTCGAAAGTAGATGGCACCGGCAGCGTGGAGTTTGATGTTAGCTGCCGCATAGTCTTTCAGCGCGATCGCCTCTTGCTCCGCATCGGATGGAAGATGATCTTTGACGTCCTTGACATTCAAATCGCTGAGGTTGAGTTGCTTCATGTAGCCAATCATCTGCGCGCGGCTGTAATTACGAAATGTATAGCTGGCCAGTCCTAACTTGACCGGCAATGGTTTTCCAGATACCGGCGACGGCTCAGCCAGGGAAGGGATCGCGTTAGAAGCAGAGCTGGCTAAAGCAATCAGCGTACCGGATTGAATGAAACCGCGTCGTGAGAGAAAGTGTTTCATAAGCAGGTAGACTCCTTGTGTACATCTGAAAGCTGTTGCTTGTTCAATACTTCTCAGAATCGGCCGCCGCAGACTTGCGTCTTTCACAGATGGGGCGCCCAGCCATTCTCGTATTCGCGCTCCCACATCTTCATTGCCTGTGAATCGTTCAGGATCTTTCCGTTAGAGGTGTCAAGTTGAAGCTCCCGGTTCACCTCCCAGGCGATGTTAGAAAGTTGCAGCATGGTGACGGCAACATTGCCAATTGAGACAGGAGCGTTGAGCCTCTCTCCCTTGCGAATCGCCGCGATGAAATTAGCAAAGTGCGCATCTGTCATGGAGTCGCGACCGATAACATCGGAGGAAGAAGCTGCTTTTCCAGTCTTAAATTCGCTTATTTTAACTCCGTTAAGATCGTAAATCTCGTAGCCCTCGCGATCCACAACCACAGAGCCCGTGGTTCCCATGATGGCGGAGCCGCGATCGCGTCCGTAGTACTTCATTCCCTGGCAGCATTTGCACTCCCAAACGATCATCTTGTCCTCGTATTCGTAGCTTGTGACAAGGGTGTCGTAAAACTCCCAATCATCCTTGAAGTGGTATCGGCCGCCCGAGGATGTAATTCGGCGCGGATAATCGGCGTCCAACGCCCAGCGGCAGACATCAACTTCATGCGTGCCGTTGTTCAGGGTCTCACCGGTTCCATAAAGTTTGAACCAGTGCCAGTTATACGGATGATAACTGTTCTTATAGGGCCTGCGCGGCGCCGGTCCCTGCCATAGCTCCCAATCAAGCTGCGGGGGCACAGCCGTCTGCTTGCCAATTCCAATCGACTTTCTTGTGTTGCTATACCATGCCTTCGCGAAGTATGCCCTGCCGATCAAGCCATTGTGTATCTTATCGACAATCTCGATGGTGTGCGGGGATGAACGCTGCTGCGTGCCCATCTGCACGAGTTTTCCGTATTTCCGCTGAGCCTCGACGAGCAACGCGCCCTCGGCGGGATTGTGACTGCACGGCTTTTCAACGTAAACGTGCTTGCCAGCCTGCAAGCCGGCGATGGCCATGGGAGCGTGCCAGTGGTCGGGCGTGGCGATGGTGATCGCGTCCACGTTCTTCTGCTGGAGGATGCGGCGAAAATCCGTGACGCATGCGGGAGAATAGCCTAACTCCCGTTCGGATTCCCCGGAAAACTTCTTCAGAATGTCGCTGTCAACGTCGCAAAGATGCGAGACCCGGGCCGAATCCTTGTTTGCCTTGAGCGAGGCAAGGTGCGCATAGCCTCGCCCGTTGAGGCCGATCACCGCAAAGTTGAGGCGATCGTTCGAGCCAAGAATCTGGCCATAGCTCTTGGCGGTTGATGCAACCGCCAGTCCGGCAGTTCCAATTGCAAGCGTATCGAGAAATTCACGTCGAGTTACCATTTATTCTCCATCTGAACATCAAGGTCCGGGACGATCTTGTTGGTTGCGACCGAGTAATCGAACCTGCGTGATTCTACGAATTGGCAGGCCACCCTGGCAAGCGGCGTCCGGCCAGGGACCCGCAATTCGCCCCTCGTCTGTTAAAGTGAGGAGTAGGCCCCAGGCTCGAAACCTCTCTGCGAGAGGGCTTTGCGCAAACCAGCGGGGACTCAACGACAACCCTCATGCCCCACGAACTGCCCAAAGCCTACGACCCCGCCGCGATTGAAGATCACTGGGCCGAATACTGGGTGCGCGAGAAGCTCTTCGCGCAGCCGACGCCCGATCCGGGTGCCCCGCGCGATGCGAACCAAGGCCCGGACGGCCAGTCCTTTACCATCCTGCTGCCGCCGCCCAACGTGACCGGCAATCTGCACATGGGCCACATGTTCGAGCATACGGAGAGCGACATTCTGATTCGCTGGCGGCGTATGCGCGGCGATGCGGTTCTGTGGGTTCCGGGGACGGACCACGCCGGTATCGCGACGCAGATGCTGGTGGAGCGCCAGATTGCGAGCGAAGGCGTCACGCGACAACAGATGGGCCGCGAGGTCTTCGTCGAGCGGGTGTGGCAATGGCGGCAGCACTACGGCGGCGCAATCCTCGGCCAGATGAAGCGTCTGGGCGCGTCGGTTGATTGGTCGCGTGAATACTTCACGATGGACGAGAAGTTATCGGTTGCGGTGCGTGAAGCTTTTGTCCGCTTACATGAGCAGAATCTAATTTATCGCGGCGCCTACATTGTGAACTGGTGTCCACGCTGCCAAACAGCGATAAGTGACCTGGAAGTTGTTCACGAGGAACAAAAAGGACACTTATGGGAGATACGTTACCCGGTTATTAGTAAAGATGGGAAGGATAGTGGCGAGTTTATTACGGTAGCAACCACGCGCCCTGAGACGATGCTCGGCGATGTAGCTGTTGCCATTCATCCTGAAGATGAGCGCTACGTATACCTACACGGAAAGAAACTTCGACTGCCGCTGCTCAGCCGTGAACTTCCTATCATCCTTGATGAATGGGTCAGCCGCGACTTCGGGACCGGCGCGGTCAAGGTAACTCCGGCGCATGACCCGAATGACTTCGCTCTCGGCGAGCGCCATCATCTGCCTTCGATCAACGTGATGGATGCGGAAGGCCGCATTAACGCCGAAGGCGGCGCGTATGTCGGCCTCGATCGTTACGCCGCGCGCAAACGTATCGTCGCTGACCTCGAAGTGCAGGGCCTATTGGCAGGCATCAAGGACCACACGAACAACGTGGGCCATTGCGACCGCTGCAAGACGGTCGTCGAGCCGCGCCTCTCGACGCAGTGGTTCATCAAAATTCAGCCGCTGGCGGAAAAGGCGATTGCGGCGGTGAAGCCAGATGCCCAGGGCAACAAAGCGATTCGCATCGTTCCCGATCAGTATGAGAAGGTCTATCTGGAATGGATGGATAACATCCACGACTGGTGCATCTCGCGGCAGCTCTGGTGGGGTCATCGCATCCCCGCATGGCATTGCTCCGCCTGTTATAAGATCACCGTAGCCCGCGTCGATCCGGCCGTCTGTGCCCATTGCGGCTCAGAAAAGATCACGCAGGAGACCGACGTTCTCGACACCTGGTTCTCGTCGGGCCTGCTACCGGTTTCCGTCTTCGGCTGGCCTAACATCACGGACGAAAATCGTGGGGACTTTGATGCATTCTATCCCACGAGTTTATTAGTTACCGGCTTCGACATTCTTTTCTTCTGGGTCGCGCGCATGATCATGTTCGGCTGCTGGTTCGCCGCCGACGTACCGATGCCCGACGGCAGCCCGCGTTCGCTGGCGGATTCCGTTCCATTCCGCGAAGTTTATATTCACGCCTTGATCCGCGACGCCAATCGCGAAAAAATGTCCAAGACCAAGGGCAACGTCGTTGATCCGATCGAGATAGTGAAGCAGTATGGGACTGACGCGGTGCGCTTCACGCTGGCTTCTATGGCCTCGCCCGGCACCGACATCGCCTTCAACGTAGCCCGCACCGAAGGCTATCGCGCCTTCGCGAACAAGATATGGAACGCCGCGCGCTTCCTCTTCATGAATCTGGACCGCGCCGCTGAGATCGGCATTGTGGTTGATCGAGAAACGCTGGGAGCAATCCCGGTGGTGGGAAGAGAAACCCCGGATATAGCTCGATGGGTGTGGGCGGAGTTTCATCAGACCGCGCGGAAGGTTAATGAGTCGCTCGAAAATTACCGCTATGACGATGCGGCTAATGCCGTCTATCAGTTCTTCTGGAGCATCTTCTGCGACCGGTCTCTGGAGATTGCCAAGGTGCGGCTGGACTTCTCCGTGACCGCGGATCGCGCCAGGACGAAGGCCGCTCTGACCAATCTGATGCAAATCTTTGAAGCGACCTTGCGGTTGCTCTCACCTTTTATGCCCTTTATTACTGAAGAGCTTTGGCACGCCGTCTACGACGGCAATCCGGCGGCTAAGTCGATTGCTCTGTTGAGTTTTCCTTTGGTCACAGCGAAGCATTATGACCTGGTAGTGGGCAGGGCGTACGACGACGGTGTGATGGAGCGTCTAAAGTTATTCTGGGAACTGATCGGCGATGTGCTCGGCAAGCGCAAGGAGATTGGAGTACCGGAGAAGGAGCCTGCGCCGATTGTCGTTCATGCCGTTCCCATGGCACGCAGAGCCTTCACGGAGAATCTTGATGTTATCAGCAAGTTGGCGCGCGTTTCGGCTATTGAATTTTCCGATATCGATCTTGTTGGTCCCGATGTCTTTCGCAATCTCAGTTACTACTCGGGAAGAATCGTCTACGAGCGCACCATCGACGTTGCCGCCGAGCGAGAGTGTCTTGCGAAAGAGATTGCAAAGTATGAGAAAGGTCTAATCTCCGCTGAGCGGCAACTGGGCAATGCGAGCTTTTTGGCTAAGGCTCCGGCGCAGGTGGTGGAGGGGTTGAAGAAACAAGAGGCCGAAACGCGGTTGCTGCTGGAAAAAGCTCGCACGGCGTTAGATAATCTGAACAAAGGAAGATAAGCCATGTCTTGCGACTGTGCTCAATGCCGGCAACATTATCGGACGCTGGGAATCGCGTACGGAATACCCTCGGAATCAGAGGTTGAAGAAGCCTATCACGAATCAGTGAAGCAGTGGCATCCCGATCTCTATGAGAACTACGCCAGCCTGCGCGCGGATGCGGAAGAACATTTCAAGCAAATCCAAATCGCCTGGCGGGAGCTCAAGGCGCACACTGGAGCTGCTGTGGATACGCCGGCGGAGAGCGCCCCCGCGGCAAGAACTCCAGTGGACAGAAGCCCTGTGGACAGCGTTTTCACCCCGCCCCGGAGCGTCCAGGAGGCGCCGGCACTCTCGTTTGACGGCGTGCCAGGCTGCCTAGTCGCCTCGCAATTCACCGAGCAGATCAAGCAGATGATCGCCGACCACCTGGGAAGGCTTGGCTCGGCGCTTGCGATTGTTGACCTCGCCGGTGCACGAACGTTTGCCGGCTACTCTCAATTCTTTCTCCTGGCTGCCAGTGGAATCATGGCGCGCGATGCCCGCAACATTGTCTCCGTGCTCTGGTATAAAGACCTGGGAGAGATCACTCTGATTGATCGGCGCAAGCAGGGCAAACCCGGCTTGTGGCAAAAACTCGTTGAAGGAAATTCCGGCGACAAGCCAGAGAGTTCGCTGCAAATCTATCGAAGCAATGGAACGCAGTTTATTTCCATTGGCCCTCAAGTTGATGAACGCGCCAAGCGGATCATTTATAACTTTCTCTTGAGCAAGAAGGATCAAGCGCAACTCTGAAACGCGCAAGGGAATCATGGATTGGAAAAGCAGCAGTATCGACGCATTGCTGGAGCGGGCGCTGATTGAAGATCAGGCAGCCGGCGACACCACGACCAATCTCACCATCGACCCCGGCCTGCGCGCCTCCGCCTCCATCGTCGCGCGGCAGGAAATGGTGGTCAGCGGCCTGGGATCGGTGCCTCGCTGCCTGGAGATCTTCGCCCGTCTCGACAAGCGCGCCCCGGCGCAGACCCGCTTTGAGGTCATCAGCCATCCAGAGATCTTCGACGGCGTGCGCGTGCATGATGGCCAGGTATTGGCCGTCATCCGCCACAACGCCCGTGCGCTGCTGAGTTGCGAGCGTGTGATTCTGAACCTGATGCAGCACCTGAGCGGCATCGCCACGCTGACGCGGCAGTTTGTGGACGCCATTGACGGTACCGGCGTTCGCGTCCTCGATACGCGCAAGACGGTTCCAGGTTTGCGAACGCTGGAAAAATACGCCGTCCTCTGCGGCGGTGGAACCAATCACCGCCTCGATCTGGCCAGCAGCATTCTCATCAAGAACAACCACATCTCGCTGGGGGGGGGACTGCCCGTGGTGCTCAAGCAGGCGCTCGAACGGCGCGAAAAGGGCCAGCGCGTACAGGTGGAGGCGCGCAGCGAGCAGGAGCTTGAAGAAGCGCTTCAATACGGCGCCGAGGCGATTCTGCTGGACAACATGACGCCCAAGGAAGTGAAGAAGTCGGTGGAACGGATCAGAAAGGCAACAAGAGGAGAGGCCGGGAACGGCATTCCGATCGAGGCCTCGGGCGGCATCGTTCTCGACAACATTCGCGCCTACGCCGAAACGGGGGTGGACTTCATAAGCGTGGGCGCACTTACTCACTCGGCCAAGGCAGCGAACATCTCCATGCGCATCGCCGCGGAAACGGCTTAGCCGTGTACGATCTTGCGGCGCTCGACTTCGTGCTTGCAGGAACTGTCTTTGCGGGCAAGCTGCATTATTCACCACAGACTGACTCAACAAACACCGATGCGCAGGCTGCCGCGCGCGGCGGGGCGCCGCATGGATCGGTCTACTTTACCGAGCAGCAACTGGCCGGCCGCGGGCGCGGCGACCATGCCTGGGATTCGGTTGCTCGTGAAGGACTTTACGTAAGCGTGCTGCTGCGTCCGCAGCTTCCCGCCGTTCGTCTGCCGCTGCTTCCGCTGGCCGTGGGACTGGCAGTCGCCGAGGCGATTCGTACCGCTGCGTGCTTGACCGTCGATTTGCGCTGGCCCAACGACTTGCTTATCGGTCCCAAGAAGGTTGGCGGCATCCTGGTCGAGTCGAAGACTTCGGGCGGCTCGGTTGATTTTGTGGTGGCCGGTGTGGGCATCAATGTTCATCAGAGGACCTTCGCTCTTGATTTGGCGACACCCGCTACTTCACTCGATTTGGAGGCAGGCAGGAGAGTATCTCGCCAGGATTTACTCGTTTTCCTGCTAGAATCGCTGGAGCGAGAAGCGCTTGGGTTGGCCGATCCGGCGGCGGGATCAACGATTCCAACGCGCGTCGAAGAGGCGTCAACCTGGATTCGAGGGCGAAGGGTTGAAGTGCATGGCCCGCAGGCTTGTACGGGCGTTACAACCGGGCTCGACGAACATGGATTCTTGCGAGTACAGACTGCGGATGGGATGGTCACGGTGCAGACAGGCGGGATTCGAGCCGTAGAGATAAGCTGAGAAAGACTATGCTGCTTGCTATCGATGTGGGCAATACGAATACGGTGCTGGGGCTATTCCGGCTTGAGGGCGAGAAGCCCGAGTTGGCGGCGCACTGGCGCGTTACCACGCACCGCTCGCAGACCGCAGACGAGTATGGCGTGCTGTTCGTCAATCTCTTTGAAATGAATGGCTTTTCCACCAGTCACGCGCACCATATCATCATCTCCTCTGTGGTGCCGCCGGTGGAGGGGACGCTGCGCGAGGTCTGTGAGACCTACTTCCACACGCAGCCGCTCTTTGTTGAGCCGGGAATCAAGACGGGAATGCCGATCCTGCAAGAGACTCCGGCGGACCTGGGCGCGGACCGGTTAGTGAATGCCGTCGCCGCCTTCGAGCGCTACGGCGGGCCGTGTATCGTGGTGGACTTCGGCACGGCGACGACCTTCGACGTGATCTCGGCCAAGGGCGAGTACCTGGGCGGAGCGATTGCGCCCGGTCTGGGCCTCAGCGCCGAGGCGCTCTTCTCCCGCGCCGCGCGGCTCTCTCGTGTGGACATCAAGCGCCCCGCCAAGGTTATCGGCGCCAACACCGTCACCCACCTACAGAGCGGGCTCTACTTCGGCTACATCGGACTGGTGGACGGCATCCTGGAGCGCATCATCGCCGAATTGGGCGCGCCGGCGCGGGTCATCGCCACCGGCGGCCTGGCGCGGCAGATCGCGGAGGACTCGCGCTTCATCGCCGAGATCGACGACATGCTCACCCTTGATGGCCTGCTGATCCTCTTCGAGCGTAACCGCATCGCCAAGCCGCGCAGCCGGCCGCATTGAGGCTACGCCCGTGCTGAACTACTTCAACTACTTCACCGAGATCGAAGAGCGCTTCCAGCAGCGGCGCGGGGTGCTCCTGTTGCTCTCGACACTGGACTGGGCGCTGATCGAGACCTGGCGAGAGGCCGGCATTCCGCTGGAAGCAGTGTTGCGCGGCATCGACGCGGCCTTCGACAAGTACGAAGCGCGGCAAAAGCGCGGCCGGATGCGGCGCGTGAACGGTTTGGCCTGGTGCGCGCAGGCGGTGATGGTCGCCGCCGAGGAGCTGCGCGAGGCCGCCGCCGGCACGGCTCCCGGTGCAACTAATGTCGCACGCGAATCGGGATTTGAAGAAGGGCGTGTGGCCGCGCACCTGGAAGCCGCCTCCGCCGCGTTGGACGCGGCTAGTGTGGCCACTGAAGCCTGCGCTGCAACCGCCGCCCGGCTGCGCCAACTGGCCGCCGATACGCGCGCCGCCGTGACGGACGAAAGCGCCGTAGTACACAATAGCGTCGCGGCTCATGATTTGGAGGCGCTCGAACGCAACCTCACCGTGCTCGAAGAGAAGCTCTTTGCCGCTTTGACGGCGGCGGCACCGGAAGAGTTGCTGGTGGGACTCAAAGAGCACGCGGCGCGTGAGCTGGCGCCCTATCGCAGCCGCATGGGCGCCGTGCAACTGCGCCAGGTGGAGCGCCAGTTTGTCCAGAAACAGTTGCTGGTGCATTACAACTTGCCCCGCCTCAGCCTCTTTTATATGAGCCAACAATGACGCCCAGAAAACAAATCACCATGCAGCGCCGAGCCAAACAGGCCGCGAAGAGGCTTTCTGCCGGGAGGGGGAAGTCCGGGAAGCAGTCCTCCGGAGCGAAGGCACACGTTGATTCAGCTGGCGTTACACGTGGGGTGATACCCTCGTCTCCCCCAAAATTGCTGCTCGTCGAAATCGAGAAGCCGATCTACGGCGGCGCATTTCTGGCTCGGCTGGAAGGTAAGGCCGTTTTTGTGCCGCTAGCGTTGCCCGGAGAGCAGGCGCGCGTGCGCATTACTCAGAGCAAGTCCGGCTATGCGCCCGCCGAGGCTGAGGAGATTGTCCGTGCCGCGCCGGAGCGCGTTGCGCCCGCCTGCCCGCACTTCGGCGCTTGCGGCGGCTGTCATTATCAGCACACTGGCTACGCAATTCAACTGGCCTTCAAACAGGCAATTCTGCGCGAGACGCTGGAGCGAGGCGGCGTCCGAACGCCGGAAGAGATTGCTATTCTCTCCGGCGAGCCGTGGCGCTATCGCAATCGTATCCGTCTGGCCTTCGATGCGGCCGGGAAGCTGGGCTATCGCGGCCGACGCTCTCACGCAGTGGTTCCCATGCGCGAGTGCCCCATTGCCGCGCCGTTGCTGGTCGAGGCCGCGCAGGCATTTGCTCAGGTTGCGCGCGGCTTTGCCCCCTTGTTGCGCCCCATGGAGATTGCGCTCTTCTGCAACCCTGATGAAACCGCATTGCTGGCGACTGTCTTCACCACAAGCCCGCCCAAGCTGCGCTTCGACGAAGTGGCGCTGGCGCTCCACGAGCGAATCCCTTCGCTCACCGGCGCGGAGTTGGTCATCGAGGAAGGTTCCGGTCTTCAGCCGCGCACTATCGCGCAATGGGGCGCGGCATCGCTCGACTACCATGCGGACGGCTTCGACTATCGCGTGGACCATGGCGCTTTCTTTCAGGTCAACCGCTGGCTGGTGGATGCGCTCGTTGAACGGGTCACCGCCGATCATAGCGGCAAGCTGGCCTGGGACCTTTTTACCGGCGTGGGCCTCTTTGCTCGGCAGTTCGCGGCGCGTTTTGATCGCGTGGTGGCCGTCGAGTCTGCCCCTTCGGCAACGGCGGCACTGGAGGAAAACCTTCGCGGCACACCCGGCATGGCCATCCATGCGGAAACCCTGGCCTTCCTATGTAGCAATCGCACGGGCGAACGCCCCGGCCTGATCGCCGTGGACCCGCCGCGCACAGGCCTGGGCGCAAAGAGCTGCGCGCTGCTTGCCGAGATCGCCGCCCCCACGGTCGTATACGTCTCCTGCGACCCTGCCACGCTGGCCCGCGACCTGCGCGTATTAATAGCCTCCGGCTACCAAATCCAGTCCATCACCCTCGCCGACCTCTTTCCGCAGACTTTTCACCTGGAAACAGTGGTCCAGTTGCGTCGCTCCTGATAGGCTTGAGGGCCAGAACAGCTTTTTCTGCATTTAAGAGCAATGCAATCCGAATCACCCAACTCCGTGCAAGCCATTGGTGCTCCTGTCGCGCTGGGAGCGGTCCCGCTCTTTTATGCGGCGTGGCTCTTTGCCGTGGGGATTGCGGTTGCGCAGGCACTCTATCTGCGGCCAAGCCTGGTGCTCATTGCGCTGGCGCTGGTGGCTGTGTTATGCGGCGTGGCGGCCTTCCGCGCGCAGCGCATTGCCTGGCTGCCGCTGGCTGTGATGTGGCTTCTACTGGGCGCATGGTGCGCGGAGATGGAGCCGCACCCGGCGCCCGCGTCCGCGCTGGCGGCGCTCTCCGACGGCCTGCTGCGCACCGTCGAAGGCACGGTCGTCGATGCCGGTCCGGTCCGCGGCGAGATCGAACAGAACCTGGACGAGCCTACCGCAGCCCAACGCCCCGCCCAACGGATCGACTTGCGCGTCTCCAGCCTGGAGGCGGTCACCGACACCGAGGACACGCAGGCGCCGGTCGAAGGCGGCGTGCGGCTGACCGTTCACTGGCCGCAAAACCCATCAGGTCCGTCAGGCCAACAGCTCTTCCAGTGCGGTGAACGCGTGCGGGCCGTGGTTCGGCTGCTGCCGCCCGAGGTCTATCACGATCCCGGCGTATGGAGCCGCAGGGACTTCCTGCTCGAACAGGGCATTACCTCCACGGCGACGGTGAGCATCGACCGGGTAGAACGGCTGGGAAAGGCTCCCGGCCTCTACATCGGCTGCCGAGTGAGCGGCTTGCAGCGGGCCACGAGCGCCCGCCTGCTGGCCCTGCCGACAGCCATGCGCCGCCTGCCCGCTCCATTGCGCCTCTCCCAGGACGACGCCATCATGCTGGCCGCGATGGTCACCGGCGACCGCACCTTCCTCACCCACCCGTTGCGTGTAGGCTTTGAGCGTACCGGCTCGTTTCATATGCTGGTGGTTTCGGGTTTTCACCTGGCCATCGTCGCCGGCTGCATCTTCTGGGTCGCAAAGCGGCTCCGTCTGCCGCGCGTCCCGGCCACGCTGCTCACGATTCTGGCCTCCTTCGCCTACGCGCTCTTCACCGGCTTCGCCACGCCGGTCGAGCGCTCGCTCTGGATGGTCACCCTCTACCTGCTTGGCCGTCTCCTCAACCGCGAGCGCAACGCCCTGAACACCATTGGCTTTGCCGCGCTCTGCCTTCTGGCTTACAGTCCACGCAGCCTCTTCGACGCCAGCTTCCAGATGACGCTGCTGGCGGTTGTCGCCATCGGCGGGGTCGCCATGCCGCTGCTCCAGAGCACGATTCACCCTTACCTGACAGCCACATGCGACCTGCGTCTGATTGCTCTGGACGCCAAACTTGCCCCGCTTCTGGCGCAATTTCGCGTGTTTCTGCGCATGATTGCTGCTGGGCTGAAGAAGGCGGCGGGCGGGCGATTGGCCGGTCTCATTGCCTGGCGGCTCTTTCCCTGGACGGTTCGCCTGTTTCTTCGCTGCGTCGAATTGCTGGTCGTCTCCTGCGTGGTGGAGCTGGCCATGGCACTGCCCATGGCTCTCTACTTCCATCGCATCACTGTCTTCGCCCTGCCGGTCAATGTATTCATCCTGCCGCTGCTGCTCATCTTGATGCCGGCCGCGCTCATTACTTTGCTGGCACTCGTGGTCTGGTCCCCAACCGCCGTTCTTCCGGCGATGATCGTGGCTGTCTTTCTTCACATCGGCATTGGTCTGGTGCGGCTCTTTGGTTCAATGGCGTGGGGCGACCTCCGCATTCCCGCGCCGCTGCATTGGCAATCGCTCACCTTCTGCGTATTGCTCGCGGCGGCCATTGTGATGGCCCGCCTGGCCGTTTCGTCAGGATTGCACTGGCCGCGACGCGTCGTATGGGCCGCCCTGGTCTGCGCAGCTTTGGCCGCCGTAGTGCCACGTCCGGTTGACCATCCGCGCGACGCATTGCTTATGGAGGCCATAGACGTAGGCCAGGGCGATTCCTTGCTATTGATTACGCCCGACGGCAAAACCCTGCTCATTGATGGCGGCGGCTTTGGCGGCGGCCCGCATCAGGCGCCTCAGGACTATGACATTGGCGAGGAGGTCGTTTCGGAGGTTCTGTGGTCGCGTGGCCTTCGCCGCCTCGATGTAGTCGCCCTCACGCACGCTCACTCCGACCACCTGGGTGGCTTGCCCGCCGTGCTGCGCAACTTCCATCCCGCCGAGCTTTGGGTGGGCAACAATCCCCGCTTCGGGGCCTACAACGCGCTGCTCGACGAGGCTGTTGCCCTTCACGTCCGAGTCCGGTCGTTGCGCGCCGGCGACGTCTTCTCCTTCGGCCCGACCCAGGTCAGCGTACTGGCGCCCTTCCGCGACTATCAGCCCGGACCGGAACCCACCAACAACGACTCGCTGGTGCTGCACGTCGCCTACGGAGCTACATCTGTTCTGTTGGAGGGCGACGCCGAAGCGCCCATCGAGCAGGCGATGCTGGCAGAACCCGGACTGGCCAGCACACTGCTGAAGGTCGGCCATCACGGCAGCATCACCTCGACGCGCCCCGAGTTCCTGGCCCGCGTAGCGCCGCAGTGGGCCGTCATCTCCTGCGGCCTGCACAACCGCTACGGTCATCCCCGCACGGAAGTACTGCAAGCACTGCAAGCCGCCAAGGTCCGCACCTTCAGCACCGACATCAACGGCGCGGTCTGCTTCCGCCTTGACGGCAAGACCACCACGGCGGATTATGGCCGCGGCTGGCGGCCTGAGCCGTAATAACCGGTGCGATTTTGTCCGCATGAGAATTCCCCCAGACTCGAAGGATCGCTTCCGTTTACCCCGTCTGTCAATTCCATACAGTCTTTCGCCGTCTATATGGCATATAATCCATCCGAGAAACTATTCGGCTGTCTGATGCCTTGTACGGGCATCTGCCGCCGAGGAGGCTGCCATGTTGAAGCCGTTGTTATTCGTCGCTACCGTTGTATTATTCGGGATTACCGCCGCGTCAGCTCCCGGCCCCGAGCCGCAGAAAGCTGCCCCCGCTTCGACCTCCGACCAAAAGAATCCGGCCAAGTCTAGCGAAAAATCACAAGCGCGCACGAAGGAGATTTATGGGGTGGATTGCGCGATCTGCCATGGGGAGAATGGGGATGGGAAAACAGATTTGGCCAAAGACTTGGGACTGACGCTCGGCGATTGGACCGATCCCAAGACGCTGGCCGGCAAGCCGGACCAGGAGCTGTTCGATGCCATCCGTAACGGCAAAGGCAAGATGCCTCCCGAGGCCGTGGGCCGGGCCAAGGACGACGAAGTGCGGAACCTTATCCTCTACATTCGCGGCCTGGCCAAGCTGCAACCGGCCGTGCCCGCGCCAGCTGCTACGCCCGCGCCAGCACCTGTGCCAACACCTGCGCCAGCTGATTCGCCAGTGCCCTCAACAACGCAGACGCCCCCCGCGAACAACTAGACTCTATCGCGGGTGGCCTGGATTGCCGGCGGCGGCGAATGGAGTTTTTCCGGTTCACGATGTTCTTCGATGAGGTCCGCGCGAGCTTTCTGTCTCTGTTCGCCGGCCTTCAAATGAGCATCAAGAATCGGGGCCGCGGAGCAGGCTGCTAGAACCTCATTCTTAACCCAAACTGGAACTGCCGCTCGCGGTAGAAGTTGGTAGCGTTGATGTTCAGCGGCTGCCCGAAGGCTGTGGAGTTAGCCTTCAGCCCGGTGAGGAAGTTCAGCGTGGGAAGCGTGCCATCCGTGCTGCCGGGTTCGAGATAATAGCCGGTCGTTTCCAGCTCGGTTACGTTCTGATGATTGAGAAGGTTGAAGCTCTCAGCCAGCAGCTCCAACTGCCGCATCTTGCCCAGTTCGAAGCGCTTGCCCAGCCGCAGATCGGCCTTCCAGGTTCCCGGATAGCGGTAGGTGTTGCGGCCGATGTTATAGACGATGTTATCGTTGCCCACGCCGTAGACCCGGTTGTCGCCGCCCGAGCCGTTCATGCCCGGGCCCAGTCCCACGATGGCCGCGCCATTGACAAATTCCTCGGCCAGCGAGCCCGAGGTGCGCATGGTGTAGGGCAATCCGCTGCGGGCTTGCAGGATGCCTGACAGCATCCAGCCGTTGCCATACTTCCCGGCCTTGTCACGCAATTTCCACGGCGTCTCATAGACGGCCATCGCGCCGAAGGAGTGGCGTATGTCCAGGTTGCTGACGCCATACTCCAGTCCGATGTCAGACGGGTCCAGCACGTCGTTGCCCGCCAGCTGCAAACTCTCGTTGGGGTTCCAGTCCATTGCGTGCGCGTAAGTGTAATGGGCGTGCAGGCTCAGCCCCCGCTGGCCATAGCGTTCGACCTTGAGCATCCCTGCCTCATAAGCTGAGTTGGCCCGGCTTTCGATTTGGGTGATCTGCTGGTAATCTGGGTTGAGCCGCCCACACTGGCCAGCAAGATTCAATTGCGAGCTACTGGGACAATCCGCCGAAGGCCAGGAAGCGTAGAAGGGAACCGTAATCTGCGTGGCCTTGATGGGTCCGGCGCCGGTTGCGTCTTCCACGGCATAGGTGATCTTCCCCGGATTGACAGCGGGATCGAAGTTCGTATCGATGGAGATGGGCAGCCGGCGGCCCAGGCTTACCATCGAGCTGGCGGTCACCTCCACGTGGCCGGACAAAGTCTCTTCGACGGCGGCAACGGCCTGATTCACCTCAGGATTGCGAAAGATCCCCGCGAACTCCACTGCGCCCGGCTTGATGACGCTGCCCGGCACACCGGCCAACACGTAAGGAAACGGCGGAGCGCCGCCGCCGTAGTTTGGCAGATCGTCGGTAGGCCGCATGAAGAAGCTAAGGTCTCCGTTGAGCGAGCCGGTCTGGGTCAGCGCGGTTTCCAACGTAGAATTCTCCGTGCGGCCATAGTAGATTCCGTAGCCAAAGCGGAAGACGGGCCAGTGCTTTTTGCCGGTTTCAACGGCCAGGCCTAGCCGCGGGCTCCAGTTGTTGCCTAACGCGGGCAACTTTTCCGTCAGTGGAAGCTCAGGGTTCCTGAGCGCGGTGAGCGATGGCGGCTTCTGCTCCCGTTCCCAGCGCAGGCCGACGGAGAGAACCACCAGTTTGTTCGCTTGCCACTGGGTAGTTGCGTACCCCGCCCAGTCGTTGGCACTCAAATGCCAATCGGTGGGGCCCATGGTCTGCGAGTAGTACGAATAGCAGGGCAGGTTGCCCAGTCCGCGCAGCCCACCCCCTGAGTCTCGCCACACCTTGCCCGTCTCGTCGCAGCTGTGCTGGTTGTAGGGGTCGAGTGCATCGCTCAGCCCAAACTTTTCGAAGACCAGTGCGTCGGAGATGAAGTTTTCCACGTTGGAGTAGGTATATGTACCCGTCTGGTTGCGCAGCAGGCTGATTTCGTCGGTATTATGATCTACCTCGAAGCCGGCCCTCACCAGCAGGTTGCCGCGAATCCAGTCCAGCGACTCCTGCCCATGGTAGAGGTGTTCGTCTGGATAGCTGCCTTGACCGAAGCGCGACGGGTTGCCCATGGTGAAGCCGTAGCGATTGTCTACAACGATCTCCGGCAACTGGCCGTACACATTTCCAGTGAGGAAGGTCTTTTCAAAGTCGGAGGGATTCGAAGGCCGCGCTTCCAGGATGGTCCGTCCGGCCGAGGCCTGGGTTTCGGCCAGCAGGTTAGGAGTCAGGAAAGCTTCCCAGCGGCTCAGCAACCACTCTTCGCGGGCTTCGCTCGACCCGAAGCTGTGGTTGCCATAGTTTTCCGAGACGCGGGTCAGCCCTCCGCCCGGCGAGTTCCAATCTGCGCCGATGCCCTCCAGTGTGAATCGATCGCGCTCAGTCGCCTGCCAGTCGAGCCGCCCGAAGCCGGTCCACTGCGTAGCCGTGCGCGGAGCGGGACCGAGCAACCCGTCGAGAGGCAAGCCTGATGGGCAGTTAGGGTTTGATCCACCCAATGCGCCGTTATGTCCTCCCAATGCCTCCAACATGCAGGAGTATTGCGTCAGCGCCTGGGGCAAATTGTTGTCGCAGTTGGCTGACAGGCCCGGCACCGTATATCCCAGGCGTGCGCCCAGCGCTTCGAGCTCGCAGTTGCTGGGCTGGGCAAAGAACCCGGCTTCTACGCTACACTGGCCGTTGGCGTTGTAAGTCGCGCAAAGGTAGGGATGTTTCACCGTAGCCAGTCCCGGATTGTTGCGCTGATAGCCATCCAGGGCTGCAAACCAGAAGAGCTTGTCGCGACGGATGCGGCTGCCCACGCCGATGCCCCAGGTCGTCTCGTGGTCCGGTGGGGTGTAGGACTCCGGCGTAAAAACCGGGACGGTGCCTAACGGCCAGGTTGTGGTGGCCAGCGTGGTTTCCTGCATCCACTGGGTAAAAGGGTTTTGCGCGCCCCAACTGTTCTGGCGATTAAAGAGAAGTCCCTGTCCATGCAGCTCATTGGCGCCGCGCTGGGTCTGCACATTCATGCGCCCGGCCACGGCCCGGGCTTCCGCGGCCTCCACGTTGCCGGCCACCGTCTGCAACGCGCGGATCGCCGCCTCGCTCACGGCAATTCCGTGCCCTCCGGCTCCCACCTGCGCCATTCCGGCCGGTCCGGCCCCGCCTTGCCCCAACGGTCCCTGCCCAGAGGAACCCTGTCCCGATCCATTGGTCGGGCCAAAGGCCAGGTTCATGCCCACTCCATCCACTGCAATCTCGGTCGGCTGCAGGCCCGCGCCCCGCAGCGAGATTTGCGCCTGACCTCCAGCCGGGGTCACGGATGTGGGCGTATTGTCCAGTACAAAATCCTGCCAGCGCCGCCCGCTCACGGGCAGCGCCTGCAACTCAGCGGCGTTCATCGTTGTGCTCACCGCTGGCGAGACCGGACCGCTCTGCTGAGTGGCTACCGGAACCGGCTTGGGCGGAGGCGACGCGGGTGTCCCTGCTCTCGCTTCTGAAACCTGGGTACGATTCGCGGCTGTGAGCGCCGAAGTCGAAGCCACGGTTGCCGGTTGCGTGGAATTCTGTAGGCTTCGTCCGCTCAGGGCCACCGTCTGTATAGGCTCGGTGGCGAGCGTGGCGTTCAAAGGGAGAGTTGTGGTCTGAGGAATCTCCGAGCTTATCCTCCGAGCTCTCAAGGGAAGCAGCAGCAACGGCTCGGTGGCTAGAGCAGTGTCACTCAACGGCAGCATCTCCGGCTCAAGAACTGGCCGGTTGATTCGAGGCCGAGCTTCGACCTTGGGTGGTTCTTCGTCGTGCATCGCCGTCAGGATGGGGCTGGGCGCAAGCGGTGCAAACTCCATCGCCGTCTGCACCCGCGCTTCGTGGCCGGCGTTCACCACGATGCCCTCCAACTGGCCTTGTCCTAGTTGAGGGCTTTCGGCCTCCAGCGTGTACTCGCCTGGCGCCAGTCCGCTGAACCGGTAAACCCCGTTTTTTGCGGTGATTGTACGCGCTGTCTCCGCGCCGGTGGCCTGGTTGCGTAGTACAACCGTGACGCCTCCCAGTGGTTTCGAGTGCAGGTCGGTTAGTTTGCCGGCGAGCGATCCGGACGATGTGCTATGGGAGTTCTTGGCTTCTTTGTCCAATTGGGCAAAACCCAACGTTCCCGTACCGATGAGGAGCACGGCTACTGCCAGCGTCTTCGTCCAATCGCACCCTATCCCTGCCATCGAGTCCCTTGCTCGCGGCAGACTCTGGGAAAGCTGCTCAACGCTTCTGCTTCGGCCCGCTCTCGCGGCAGGTCCGGGTGGGGCAGAACCCTCTGGCCGTTCTAATTACCCCAACAGTTACATTGCAAAAGATTCTAAGCCCTTCTCCGGTAAAATGAAAAGATGGCATCTATTCTCCAGGGCTGATCGTGTGCCCTAGGCGCAACTGGCAACTAACACTTATCCCTGACAACTGGTCCTCCATGTTCATCGACGAAGCAAGAATTCGCGTCAAAGCCGGCGACGGCGGCAACGGCTGCATGGCCTTTCGCCGGGAGAAGTTCGTTCCCCGCGGCGGACCAAGTGGAGGTGACGGCGGCCGCGGTGGGGACGTCATCATGGTCAGCTCGCAGCGCCACAACACGCTGATCCATTTTCGTTATAATCCCGAGCACAAAGGCCAGCGCGGCGAACACGGCATGGGCTCCAACTGCTCCGGCCTCGACGGCCACTCGGTCATTCTGCAAGTCCCTGTCGGCACATCCCTTTACGACCAGGAGACCGGCGAGCTGATCCACGACTTCCAGGAGCCCGACGAGCAGGTTGTCATCGCCAAGGGCGGACGCGGCGGGCGCGGCAATCAGCACTTTGCCACCAGCACTCACCAGGCTCCTCGCGAGCACGAACTGGGCCGCGCCGGAGAGGAGCGCCATTACCGGCTGGAGTTGAAGCTGCTGGCCGACGTCGGCCTGGTTGGCTATCCCAACGCCGGCAAATCGACGCTCATCTCCCGGATCACCGCCGCGCGTCCCAAGATTGCCGATTACCCCTTCACCACCCTCGAACCCAATCTCGGCGTCGTCACCGTCGGCGAGGAACCGGAGCAGGAGTCCTTCGTTGTTGCCGATATGCCAGGACTCATTGAAGGCGCGCACCTTGGTTCAGGGCTGGGAATACAATTTCTACGGCACATTGAGCGCACAAAAATTCTAGTCCACCTGGTTGACGTTTCGGACGCGTCGGGACGGCCCGATCCGGTGGAGGATTTCAAGGTCATCAATCAAGAGCTAGCCAGCTTTACCAGTACCGCTATCTATAAGGAATATAATGCATTTGCGGACGATGAAGAGGCGAAAGACGAGCACCCTCTGGCCCATAAGACCATGATCGTCTGCGCCACCAAGATCGACTCCGCCAACCCAGAGAAACTGAAGAAACTGGCCGCTCATGTGAAGCGCCGCAAGCTGGAGTTTCACGCCATCTCCGCCGTCACCGGCCAGGGAATCGAAGAGCTGAAGTGGTTGCTGGCAAGGCACTTACGGCCCGTAGGAGCCTGAGGAAGCCTTCAGCGCCCGTTGCGCCCTGATTGGCGCTTTTGCGCGCGCCAGCGCAGGCCCAGCCAGGCCAGATAGCCCAACTGAATCGCCCAGGTGACGGCGTATGCGGCAATCAAAAACTGATGGTCGAGAATCGCTCTTTGATCCATTTTTCTCCGTTTTTCGTACAGGAAACCTGTACGGATTGAGGGGGTTTACTCTGCGTCAAGAGCCGCTTGTGCATCGCGAGCGGCCAATCTCTGCTGCTGCCGCTCGACATGGTAGCGCAGAACGAGGATCAGCAGGCCCCATGCCAGCCAGGCCAGCATATTCCACAACAATGCGTGCACCATTACCGGGTCCATCCCGGAGTCCTCGCTGCCTCCAAAGACAGGCGCGGGATGCTGCGTGCGCCACCATCGGTTGGACATATAGACAATGGGCACGTCGAGAGCACCGAAGATGCCCAGAACGGCGGCCAGTGTTTGGACTTGCGGGCCGGCGGCAAAGCGGCGCAGCAACAGGTAGCTGACGTAGATGAGCCAGAGGACGAGGGTGGTGGTCAGGCGGGCATCCCAGGTCCACCAGATGCCCCAGGCCCGGCGGCCCCAGAGCGGCCCGGTGGTCAACACAACGGAACAAAATACGACGCCGACCTCTGCGCCGGCCAGCGCCCAGGCATCAGAAGCCTGCGCCCACTCCGGGCGGTTTCGGCGGCAGGCAAGGTAGCCGATGGAGCCAGCCAGGCTGACCGCGAAGAAGAGAAAGGCGACTGATGCTGAGGGCACATGGTAGAAGATGATGCGAAAGATATCGCCCTGCATGGCGTCCAGCGGGGCGACGTAGATTGCCTGGTAAAAGCCCCAGGCCAGCAGGGCGACGGTGAGGACAGCGTAGAGGCCGATGGCAATTTTCTTCATGGGGAATCCTGGGTAACGATTCCAGTGTACGACGGCGCTGCCGGGACAGGCTCGACCGAGGGGTGTAGGCGCGGCGGCGGAGCAGCCGAAGCGGGGCGAACTTTTACAATCCGTTTCACATCGCGACGGAAGGGTGGGGCATGAAGGCTTGCAACCTCAACCCCGCAACTCCGCCAGCGGTGCTTCCTCACCGGCTTTATGCCACAATTTTTCCATCTGCTCCAGCGAGCGGCCTTTGGTCTCCGGCACAAATCTCCACATAAACAAGGCGGCCAGAATGCCCA
>CAZQRX010000038.1:0-23701 GCA_964595845.1 uncultured Occallatibacter sp.
AGCTCCAGCGGAATGCCGTCGAGCGAGATGCGCTCGGTGACTGTGTCGCGCGTGGTGCCGGGGGTTGCGGTCACGATGGCGCGGTCGCGCTCGACGAGGCGGTTGAAGAGCGAGCTCTTGCCGGCGTTGGGCCGGCCGACAATCGCCAGCGTCAGCCCGTCGTGGACGATGCGCCCGCGGGCAAAGGAGGCTTCGAGCGCCGAGAGCGGCGGCGTCAGCTCATCGATGCGGCGGGCAATCTCGGCCTGCGGCGTCACCTCCACATCGTCCTCGGCAAAGTCGATGCCGGCTTCGAGCAGGGCAATTAACTCAACCAGCGCCTGCTTGACCGGCGCGACCCGCCGGCTGAGCGCGCCGCCCATCTGGCTGGCCGCCTGGCGGGCCTGGGTCAGCGTCTGCGCCGCGATCAGGTCCCGAACGGCCTCAGCCTGAGTAAGATCGAGTTTGCCGGCCAGAAAGGCTCGCTGCGTGAATTCGCCCGGCTCGGCCAATCGCGCGCCCAGGGCAAGAGCGCGGCTCAGCAGCAGCTCCAGCACCACCGGCGAGCCGTGCGCGGCTATTTCCACGAGATCTTCGGCGGTATAAGAGTGCGGAGCGCCAAAAAAGGTGACCACGGCCTCGTCGATGCGGGCGGCTTTGTCATCTGCCGCATCCAGTACATCGGCCAGACGAGCCCGCGCGTGCTCCAGCGGCTGGCGCAGGCAAACTAGCTGCGCTGCAATCGACGCGGCCTCTGGACCGCTCAAACGCACGATGCCGATGCCTCCACGCCCCGGCGGCGTGGAGATGGCGGCAATGGTGTCGGTAGTTGAGCCAGAGAGAGTCATAGGCTGGAAACAGTGTAGATGCTGCGGCTGAAAGCGAGATTGAAAAACCATCGCCATCCGAGGCAACGCAAGGATTTAAACCAACGCCGCCACCACTGTGGCGGGGGTATACCCTGAATAAGTCGCAATATTCCCCGGCAAAGGCGGGATTCTTTTGAAATTCAGGTTCGGGTACGAGCGCGGAAATGCCGGTTGTGCGGGCAAGTCGATCCTTGTATTGGTATTAACGGCCTGGCTGTTCGCAGCGATGGGAGCCTGGGCGCAACCGGCAGCGCTGCCCGTTTGGCAGGGCATTCTGCGCAACGCGGCCGGAGCGCCCATCCCCGGCGCGACGGTCCGGCTGGAAGCCAGCGCCGCCGCCGCCGAAGCGGTCACCGCCGCCGACGGCAGCTTTCGCTTGCTGAATCTTTCCCCGGGGCAATACCGGCTCTGGATTGAATCCAAAGGCCGCAGGATCGACTACGCGCTGCCCATCGACCTGGTTGCCAGCCTTCCCGGCGGTGGCGGGCCCATGGTAGCCATCACGCTCTCCGGCCGCGGCGAACTGACAGTCTCCATCCTCAAGGCTCCAGTAGCCACCGGCGGCGAGGAGCTGTCAAGCCAGACGGTCAGCGAGTTGCCGCTGAACAAACGGGACTTCAGCACGCTGCTGCTGCTGGCCGCCGGCACCATGACCGACACCAACGGCGCAACCAACTTCACGGCCCAATTCGCCATCAACGGGCAGCGCGGCGTGGAGGCGACTTTCGCAATGGACGGGGCTGACATCAGCGATCCGGAGATGGGCGGCGCCACTTTCTCCAACTTCAATGTGGACGCGGTAGAAAGCATCGATTCCAGCTCCGGCTGGATGCCGGCGGAGATTGGCCGGGGCGCGGCGGGGTTCACTAATATTCACACCCGTTCGGGAGCAAGCGGCTTTCACGGTTCCTTTTTTGAGTTTGTGCGCAACTCTTCCTTCGACGCGCGCAACTACTTCGATCACCCGACTCAGGCCTATCCCGGCCGCATTCCACCCTTCCGCCGCAACGAGTTCGGCTTTACCAACGGCGGTCCGGTCTTCCTTCCTTACGTCTACGACGGCCGCAAGCGGACTTTCTACTTCATGCAGTACCAGGGCTTCCGCCAGGTGCTCGGCACTACGCAGGTGATGGCTGTGCCGACGCTGGCCGAGCGCGCGGGCCTGGATACGATCACATACCCCGACGGCGCCATGGATACACTCACCGTTCCCGTCGATCCGGGAATTGCGGCGGTGCTGGCGCGTTATCCGTTGCCCAACGATGCGGCGGGCGCCTTCCAGGCTCGCACCTATGCCACCGCGTCGAAGGTTGTAACGAACGCCAACCAGTTTTCGCTGCGGCTCGACCACAAGTTCTCCGGCAAGGACCAGTTCTTTGCGCGTTTCAACATGGACAACCTCACTGGACCGACGACCAATCCCGACCAGACGGCCATCGATCCATCTTTTGGTGTTCAGTACGTCGATCGCCAGCGCAACGTTGTGGGCACGTATACACGGACCGTTTCTCCGCGGCTGATCTTCGAGTCTTCACTGAGCATCACGCGCTCCACGCCGGGCTTTCCCACGCCCAACCATACCGATCCCGCAGTCAAGTTCAATGACGGCCTCTTTGAGGCTTTCAACTCCGCCGGCGGATCGGTGATGCAGGCCTACGGAAACCTCTTTCAAGGACGCCAGAACGTAGCCTTCACCGTTGCGCAACATGCCTTCAATGCCGGCGTTGAGGCGCGATTGAATCGCGACACCACTTACTTCGGCATAAGTCCCAACGGTGAATACGACTTTGGCGGCGGCGCTGCCTATGCCACCGAAGCGATTCCGTCGCAGAGCGGAAGCCATGACATCCATCCGGGCGACCCTTTGCCGGATACGCTCAGCAGTTTCCTCTCAGGCAGCCCCTTCGTCTACACCGTGGCCATCGCGCCTCCCGAGGTCTCCGGCGGCGACCACATCGGCCCGGCGGCCATCAGCCGCAACAACTTCAGCTTCTATCTACAGGACTGTTGGAAGCTCACCAGCCGCTTCACGCTGGACTACGGCATCCGCTGGGATCTCTACCAGCCCATCACCGAACGCGCCCACCGCACCTCCAGCTTCCTCACCGTCAACGGTGTGCAGGAGTTTGTGATCAACCCGCAGCCCGGCTACCAGACGAACTGGAATGCCTGGGAGCCGCGCGTGCAGGCGGCGTGGCAGGTCAGCAAGAATATCTCGGCTCATGCGGGCGGCAGCATTATGGTAATCCCTCCCAACATCTGGCAGGACAATTTCCTCACCGGCGCCACGCCCTTCGCCGTTTATCCCCGCCTGCTCTCCGCATCGAATGCTCCCATTTCGTATGGCTTCAAGCTCACTCCGGCCCAGCTTCCCAAAGCCTACACACCTGCGGGGGTTGACATCCTCGCTGGACCGACCAACACCATCGCCCCCAATACGGACATGGATGTGAACCGTTATGAACAGGACATTGCCGCGCTCACTCAGGGCCATGTCGTCAGCGATCTGAATCTGAGCGGCATCGACCGCTCCTTCGGCAACGCCACGCTCTATACCTGGACAGCCGGCCTGGAGCGCAAGTTTGGCAATCTCACCGCGGACGCAAGCTATGTGGGCACCGCCGCCCAGAAGCTGCCGCGCACCAGCTTTCCCAATGCCTATCCGGGGGCCAGCCCGGCATTTGCGCCTCACACCACCTTCGATGCCAATGGGAATGTGACCGGCGGCTTCGGCGTGGAGAACGTCATGGCCGCAACGGCCCATTCGACCTATCACGCGCTGCAAACCTCGCTCTCAGGCACGGTGGGGCACGGCGGTCCTGGCATCCAGGCAAGCTACACCTGGGCCAAATCGCTCGACGACACCAGCCAGGCCTTGACCGGCTTTCCTCAGAATCCCTACGACACCCACGCCGAGAAAGGCCCGTCTTCCTTCGACGTAACGCATGGCTTCGGCCTTAGCGCGGCCCAGGATCTGCATCTGGAGAGCGCCGGGATTCTACATTCGGTGAGCAGGAAGGCTACCGATGGCTGGGAGCTGCTTAGCATTTCCAGTATCAGTTCCGGCTTGCCCTTCACCGTTTTCAGCGGTATTCAACAGACCGGCGCCGGCTCGAATGGCGTGGACCGCCCGGACCAGATCGCCAAGCCGCATCTTTCCACCGCGCGCAAAGTGCGCCAGGACTACTTCGGCGAAGGCGCGAACAACGCGGCCGATTACTTTTTTATCCCCATCCATATCGCCGGAGGCACCGGCCCGAATCAGGGCCGCTTCGGCACGCTGGGGCGCAATAGCTTTCGTGGGCCTGCCTTCTACAACTTCGACTTCGCGCTGATCAAGGACACGCCCTTTGGCCGCCGTAAGAGCGGAGTCGAACGCATGGACATGCAATTCCGCAGTGAGTTCTTCAACCTCTTCAACATCGTCACCATGGGCCTGCCGAACAGTATCCTCAACGGCTCCGGCTTTGGCGAGATCAGCAAGACCGCCGGCAACTCGCGGCAGATCCAGTTCTCGCTCAAGCTGATCTACTGAGCGCCGCAAATCGCCCTGCGCGCAGTATCAATGCTGCGGCGGTTTGCGGCCGGGCGTTCCCCCCATCTACGCTCGCTTTTTTCATGGAACCAAATCTCGCGATCTCTCGTATTGCATTCCCACAGAGAAGTGGGTATGCTTCTTCTATTGGTTACCAAGAGGAGTGAGGAATGGGCGAGAAAACCGATGTGTGGCAGGGCACGCTGGCGCTGATGGCGCTCAGAACGCTCGAATCCATGGGGCCGCTGCACGGCTATGGCCTGGCGCGGCGCATTGAGCAGATCAGCGGCGACCGGTTGCAGTTGAACTACGGCACGCTTTACCCGGCGCTGCTCAAACTGGAGCAGGAGGGGTTCATTCGCTCAAGCTGGGGCCTCTCAGACAATAACCGCCGCGCCAAATACTACGAGTTGACCAGGGCGGGTGAGCACCAGGTGAAGAAGGCGGCCGTTGAGTGGGAGCAGACCACGGCGATCCTGGCGCGGTTCCTGACCTCGGCAGAGGAGGCGTAATGCGCAAGCTCAGAGCATTCTGGATTCGCCTGCTTGGCTTGATAGGTACGCGTCGCAACGACGACGACTTCGCGGCTGAACTCGAAAGCCATGTGGCACTGCACACCGACGACGGCATCCGCGCCGGCCTCAGTCCCGAAGAAGCGCGGCGGCAAGCGCTCATTTGCCTGGGCGGCGCAGAGCAAACCCGGCAGGCCTATCGCGAGCGTCGCGGCCTGCCCTGGCTTGAGTCGCTCTTCCGCGACTTCGGTTACGCATTGCGCACACTGGGCAAGCATCGCGGCGCGACTGCCGCGGCCATTCTGTCCATCGGTCTCGGCATCGGCGCCAACGCCACGATCTTCTCCATGGTCAGCCGTTTCCTGCTGCGCCCGGCGCCCATGGGCGACCCGACTACCCTGCTCGCCCTTCAGACCACCCACGAAGGCGACGAGTGCTGCAACAACTTCTCTTTTCCGGTCTATACCGATATTCGCGACCAGGCAACGTCCTTCTCCGGCGTGGCCGCCTACTTCGAGATGATCCCTGCATCGATTGGTGGCAGCGGGGAGCCGGAGCGAGTCTTTGGCCAGGCGGTCACAAGCAATTTTTTTCAGGTAACTGAGCTTCCCATGGTGCTGGGGCGCGGGTTCGTCAATGGCGAAGAGAGCGCGCCCGAGGTTGTGCTGGGAGCCGGTCTCTGGCAGCGCCGCTTCAACGCGGACAGGGAGATCGCCGGCAAGACCGTCACCATCTCCGGCCATACATTTACGGTCATCGGCGTGGTTACGCCCGCCTTTCACAGCGTCGAGCAGATCCTCGGTACTGAATTCTGGGTACCGCTCGGTAGTGTAGCCCAATTGGCGCCTATCCTCCCTTCTCAGGGTTCCCGCGAAGACCATTGGCTCGCTGTCGTTGGCCGATTGAAGCCCGGCGTCACGCGCGCGCAGGCTGCGGCAGAGTTAAACACGCTCGCCCAGCGCTTCGCCGTGGCCAATCCTAAAACCGACCAGGGGAACCGGTTCTCTTTCGACCAGGCTGGCACAATGCCGCCCCATGAACGGAGCGGAATCGTTCTTTTTCTGGGCGCGCTCATGGTAGTTGTGCTCCTGGTGCTGGCGATTGCCGGCGCCAATGTGGCGAATCTACTGTTTGCCCAAGCCGCCAGCCGGCAGCGCGACATGGCCGTTCGGCTCGCCTTGGGAGCCACGCGCGCGGGTCTGCAGCGGCAAATGCTCACTGAGAGCTTGCTGCTCGGCCTGGGCGGCGGCGTGCTCGGCGTCGTTCTATCGCTCTGGGCCACGCGGACGCTTTCGGCGCTCCACCTGCCTATTCCGGTTCCGGTTGATTTGCGCATCGACCTGGATTGGCGGGTGCTGCTCTTTGCGTTCGCCCTGAGCGCTTTCAGCGGGTTGCTGCTGGGAGTGGCTCCGTCATGGGCAGCCGCCCGCCCCAAGCTGGCAAACGCACTCAAGGGCGAAGATGCTCTCGCCCATCCCGGCCGCCGCATCAGCCTGCGTAATTTCCTCGTTGTCGCGCAGGTCGCCATGTCCGTCGTTCTGCTCTCCATCACCGGACTCTTTTTGCGCAGTATGCAAAGCGCTGCCAACATCGACATCGGCTTTCGATCGAAAGGCCTGCTGATGATGTCCGTCGATCCGCGCGTTCACGGCTATGATGCCCCGCGCACGATCGCCTTCCTTACCCAACTACAGCAACGCGTTGCCGCTCTGCCCGGCGTTCTCTCCGCGGTTACGACGGATAATACGCCGCTCTCAAATACCACACGCAGCGATGATTTTCACGTTACTGGCGTGGCTGACAAAGACAAGCAAAATATCAACACCGAGCTCTTCATGGTGACGCCCGGCTACTTTGAAACCATGGGCATTCCGAGCATCTCCGGCCGTGACTTCGGCGGTGAAACTGCTACGGGTCTCAAAACCGCTGTCGTCAACCGCGCCTTTGCCGAGCGCGTCTTTAGCGGCTCAAACCCAATCGGCCAGCACGTCGCGGACGGCGGAACTACCTACGAGATCATCGGCGTGGTGGGCAACGTCAAGGCCCGCTCGCTGGGCGAAGAAACTCGCCCAATCCTCTATCGCTCGCTCCAGCAGAGCGTCGCAAACGATCCATCCTTCCTCGGCTATACGCTTGTTGTTCACACCTCCGGCAATCCAGCTGCGATTGCGCAAGCGGTCCGCGGCCAGATTCATGCGCTCGATCCCGCGATGGCCATTTACTACGAGGAGACCATGGAAGAACATGTTCGCGCCGCTTACTTTCTTCCCCACCTGGCGGCTACTCTGTTCGGCGCGTTCGGATTCATAGGCCTCGTACTTGCCGCGGTGGGCCTCTACGGCGTCATGAGCTACGCGGTCAGCCGGCGCACGCGCGAGATCGGCATCCGCATGGCCATGGGCGCGCAACCCGGAACCGTCGAGCGCCTTATCCTGAGCCAGGGCCTGATGCTTACGCTCATCGCTGTGATCCTGGGCTGGCCTGCCGCATGGATGGTGTCCAGACTCGCTTCCAGCTTTCTCTACGGCATTCAACCGCACGACGTCATCACATTTTCGATCGTTCCGGCGTTTTTGACCGCGGTGGCTCTTGTTGCCTGCTGGATTCCCGCGCGGCGCGCGGCATCCATCGATCCCATGCGGGCATTGCGTACGGAATAGGAGATACCTTATGCCAAAACTCAGAGCACTCTGGCTTCGAATCCTTGCAATGTTCCACCCCCGGCTCGACGATGCGGACTTCGACGCCGAACTGGCCAGCCACGTGGAGATGCACACCGACGACGGCATACGCGCGGGCCTGAGTCCCGAGGAAGCGCGGCGGCAAGCGCTCATTTGCCTGGGCGGCATGGAGCAGACCCGGCAGGCCTATCGCGAGCGGCGCACGTTGCCATGGCTGGAAACGCTCTGGCAGGACATACGATTCGGCCTGCGAATCCTCTGCAAGAATCCTGGCTATACGGCCGTCGCAGTCCTCACTCTGGCGCTCGGAATCGGGGCGAACTCGGCGGTCTTCACGGTGGCGCAGGCGGCTCTGCTGCGATCCTGGCCGGCCAGGGAGCCAGACCGCATGGCCAGACTGATCGCCACCACACCGCAGGGGGATGAGGTCAATTTCTCCTATGCGGATTACCAGGATTTAGCAGCGCAAAGCAGATCGCTCGAAGGGATTCTCGCCTACAATCGCCGCGCAAAGATACTGCGCGTGGGATCGGATTCCCAGGCAGTGCTGGATGACGTCGTTTCTCCCAACTATTTCTCGGTCCTGGGGATCGATGCCCAACTCGGACGATTCTTCTCCGCGGACTCCCGGCCGGACGATGAACTGGTCGTCGTGATCAGCGACTCGCTCTGGCGTAGGGTTTTCAATGCGGATCCATCGCTGGTGGGAAAGCAAATATGGCTTACGAACCGCGCCTTCACGGTTCTCGCCATTGCGCCGCCGGGTTTTCGCGGCCTCCAGCGCGGGGTTCCCACGGACCTGTGGCTCCCCGTCGCGACCGAATACGCAAACAAGGAGCTTGCCGACCGGAAGAACCGCGAGTATGAGGTGCTCGGGCGTCTGCGGCCCGGCGTGACCGCTGCAGAGGCCCAGGTTGAACTCGATACCCTTGGACGACGCCTGGCCGAGACCTATCCGGCCATCGACAAAGCCAGAAACGTTGCCATGATCTCCGAGCGCGAACGCCTGCGCGAAGCCATGACGCCCACTCTGATCGTGATGACTGCCGTCGGACTGGTTCTGCTGATCTGCTGCGCCAACGTCGCCGGCTTGGTGCTGGCCCGCGCCGACGCAAGGAGCAAGGAGGTTGCCATGCGGCTGGCGCTGGGAGCGGGACGCCTGCGCCTGATGCGCCAGTTATTGACCGAGAGCATGCTGCTCGCTTCGCTGGGCGCGGCGCTTGGCCTGCTTCTGGCGGTTGGACTTCTCCGGTTGCAACCGGCGCTGATGCCTCCGGCACAGTTTGAGCTTGGGCTCGATCTGCATCTCGACGCGTCGGTCCTTGCCTTTACCGCGGCAGCCGCCCTACTGTCGGTGCTGGTCTTTGGATTGGCGCCCGCAATTCAGGCCTCCAGGACGAGCCTCGTCTCGACGCTCAAGGGCGAAGGAACGGGCGCAGTGCGCGGTGTGCGGCGATGGACGATGCGCAACGCGCTGGTGTTGGGCGAGATTGCGCTGTCGGTCGTGCTGTTAACGGCGTCAGGGTTGGTGGTGCGCAGCCTGCTTTACAGCCGCTCGCTTCCTCTGGGCTTCGACCGGCAAAGGCAACTGATTTACTTCGATCTGGTCCCTGGCATCGCTGGATATAACTCGGAGCGCAGCGCGGCCTTCTTTGCGCAAGTAGAGGAGAAAACGGCGGCGCTGCCGGGGGTCCGCCACGCGGCTATGGCGCGGCGCGTACTGCTTTCCGATTCGGGGGGAGGATGGTCGCAACGCGTTTCCATCCCCGGCGTGGAGTTGCCGCAAGGACAGCTCAGCATTCCCATCAAATTGGACGCGGTTGACGGCAACTACTTCCGTACCGTTGGAACGCGCCTGATCGCGGGACGCGAATTCACTTCTGGCGACAATCCTTCGGCTAGCCGGGTCGTGATCGTCAGCCAAACCATGGCGGAACGCTTCTGGCCGGGCCAGGAGGTTCTGGGGCGGCAGATCGTGGCTGACGGGACGGCTTGCCAGATCGTGGGCGTTGTGGAGGACGCGAAGATCTACAACATCCATGAAACCCCGGAACCCTATATGTACATCTCGTTTACACAGATGCCCAGCGAGGAAGGAACGCTGATCGTCGAGGCGGAGAGCAACCCGCACGCGCTGACGGCAAGAATACTGAGCGAGATTCAACGGGTGGATCGCAATGTGCCTGTCTCGGTGCGCACCGTGCACTATCTGATGCAACAGGCCTTCTGGCAGGACCAGCTAGCCGCTGGCTTTGTGGCAGCGCTGGGATTGCTTGGAATCTTCCTCGGAGCCATAGGACTCTATGGCGTGGTTGCCTTCACAGTGAACCGGCGCAGCCGCGAAATCGGCATCCGCATGGCGCTGGGCGCAGAGCGCCGGGATGTATTGCGGCTGGTGCTCGGCCAGGGACTGACGCTGGCCGCCATTGGGGCGGGAATCGGCCTACTGGCTTCGCTCGCGGCCATGCGGCTGCTATCGACCATGCTCTATGGCGTCAGGCCAACCGATCCGCTCACTTTTGCCGGCAGCTCGGCTCTGGTGATCCTGGTGGCTCTGGCGGCCAGTTGGCTTCCCGCACGCCGCGCGGCATCCATCGATCCGATGCAGTCGCTGAGGACGGAGTAAGTGTGGATTTACCTGAGAATCAATTTGGACAAATTTAGTGAACTTTGGCCTTTCCGATTGCGTACATTAGTTCAGACGGAATGATACTCTCCGTCCAACGGGAGAGTTGCATGAAAGCCACAAAGATTGAGTTTCGTCTGCGCACGGCAATCAACGCGGCCATCATACTGCTTGGCTTCTGGTCGCCCTGGATTCAAGGCTGGGGCATCGGATCGCGCATTCCACTGCGGGCATGGCTGATCTTCAAAATTGGGGGACTAGGCCTGGTCTCCTATCCCACGGCCATCGCGCTGGTGGTGATTCTCGGCGCAATGATCGCCGCCAAGGGTATGGTCTTTCGGCTCTGGGGCTCGGCCTGGCTGGGGCCAGCCACGGTCACTCACATCGACATGAAAGGTACAACGCTGGTCGCCGATGGGCCTTACCGCTACGTTCGCAATCCGCTCTACATTGGATTGTGGGCGATGACGGCTGCCTTGGCCTTTCTGATGCCGGTCTCAGGCGCGCTCTTTGTGCTGGTGGCCATCCCGCTCTTCCTATTGCGACTGACGCTTGCCGAAGAGGCCTATTTAAGCGAAAATCTCGGGTCGCCTTACCGGGAGTATCTGCGCGCCGTTCCGCGCCTGATACCGCGCTTCCGCAGTTCTCTGCCGCGCTCCGGACGCAAGCCGCAGTGGGGCCGCGCCGTACTCTCAGAACTCACGCCCATCGGAGTTTTTCTGGCAATGGCCGCCTTCTCCTGGAGTTACGATCTCCGCTTGGGAGAGAGGATCATAGTCGCCTGCTTCGGCCTCTCTCTGGTGGTGCGGGCGCTGATGCCAGGAGTCGTCACAGAAGGCAATCCTGCGGATTAGAGTACGCAGGCAATTCAATGGGCACAAATACAAAGGGGAGGAGCCTAAGCTCCTCCCCTTTGCTGTCCGCAGTCCAGGGAACGGTTTCTGGTCTGAAGCGAGACTACTTCTTCACGGGGGCGATCACGTCCTTGGCGGCCTTGGCCACGCGGAACTTGACCACCGTCTTGGCCTTGATCTTGATGGCCGCGCCGGTTTGGGGGTTGCGGCCGATGCGGGCCTTGCGCTCCGCCTTCACCAGGCGGCCGATGCCGGGAATTACGAAGACGCCGTTCTTCTTGGTTTCCTTCACGGCGGTCTCCGCCTGCAGGTCCAGGAAGGCTGCGACTTGCTTGTTGGTCAGTTCGAGTTTTTCGGCCAGAAGCCGAATCAGGGCGGTCTTGGTCAATCCAGTTGCCATGTGTTGCTCTCCTTCTCGGGCGTGCCCTTGGGCGCGCCGGTGTTGCCTGGGCTTCCGCCGCATACTGCGCCGCATGGAGGGAGTCAGGCAACGCGTGCACAAAACCCTGTATTCATGCGGGTCGGAGTACCCGTCGTTCGTAACAATGCGGCTTTGGAGGGTATAAAGTCAAGGAAAAAACCGCGATTTCCACAAATTTCTTAGGTTTTTGTGCATTTTTCGTCTATATTTGCCTGTTTTTGCAGAGATTTGCTGGTTTTTATCCGGTTGCTCGACGGGAAACTCTTCAGGATGGCTGCTGTGCGCAGCACCTAGTCCAGGCCGAAAAGCACCTTTTTGCGGGGGGCGAGCGACGCAGTGATGGGGGTGTTCAGCGCATCCACTACCGGCGCGGCCAGCCGGAAATGGCGAATCAGTTCGGTGGCAAAGCCGGGGTCAAGGGCGGCCGAGGCGGGCAGCGTGGCGCTCAGCCCCCACTGGCGGCAGCGGATCAGGTCGAGCGCCGGGTGCTCGCATGGAAAGCCCTTCGGCGGGCGGGTGAGCGCGTTGCCTTCAAACTCGCTGAAAGTCCTCCGTATGGCTGCCGTCTGCAAGACCTTGCGGAACTCGGCGTGGTGGTCGAGGAGCCAATGGCGAATGGCGGCCAGTTGATCCTTTTCCGGCATCCACGCACCGGCGGCGATCACCACCTCCTTGGCGCTGACGTGAAAGTAGAATCCAGCTCCAGAGGTCTTCGCAAAGCCCTCCGGCATCCACCACGCAGCGACGTGAGTCTTGTAAGGCTTCTTGTCGTTGCTGAAGCGGGTGTCGCGATAGATGCGGAAGAGGCATTTCTCCGGCGGCCTCACGCAGGCCGGCGCAAAACCCTCCATCGCCTCGTTGACTTTGCGGATGATGGCCAGCATCGGCTCCTTGAGTTCGGCCTCGAAGATGGTTTTGCGCGGCGTGAACCACGCGCGGTCGTTGTGGCGGGCGAGATTGCGGAGAAAGGCGAGCCCTTCGGGGCGAAGGTGGGCGGCGGGTGCGTTGGTTGCGGTTTTCTTCTTGGATACCATGACAAGAGAAGTGTAGCGCGGTGACCGTCGAAAAACTTCCTCAAGCTCTGACAAGACAGGTGGTGTAGCCGCACAACCAAGGACGATTGCGCTTGACAAAAACTTTCGACATTATCGAAGAATACCCGACTATTCGCCTCAAGGAACGTAGAATCTCACCCCGTTTGCCTTCAAATAGCCGAATTCCGAGTCCGCTGCTACATGGTCCCCTCCGCCCACCGTGCCGAGCCACCCATGTACATTTGCCTCATAGCTCAGAAGCCATTCTTCTCCACGTAGATCCTGTGCGTTCATCCGTGATGCCCAGCGAGTCATGTCTAGATTTGGGGCGAATCCTTTAGCAAAAGCGTCGCAAGCTAGAATTCCGACCAGAGAATTATCTGTACAGTCCAAAACAGCTATTGTCTCCTGGTCTAACTGGATATTAAATTGCATTGCCGCCCAGAGGGCCCACACTGCCTCATATTGATGGCCCAGCGGAGTGCTGCTCTTAATCACTGCATTCAAAGTCTCTTGGAGCACCTGGGCATCAAGCAGGAAGGGAGTATTGGAACGAAGAAATAATAGGGCATAAATCACTTCCCTAATCGATCCAGGCTCTACAACTCCTATATGGCAAAGCAACGACTGATAGAGCGGAATGTTGGCCAGACGCGGTTGAAACTGTTTGAATCGCTGCAATCCGTACTTCGATACATGGTCATTTGGATGCAGCAGCAAAAACCGCGTCATGAGATCGAAATACGCTATCAGGTCGCCCCTTTCGCCAGCATTATTCCTTATCTTGAATTTGCGCAACTCGGACACCCATTCCGGTTCCAAACCCACGGGAGGAATTCGAACTGAAGTCTTTCGCGGATTCAGTCGGAGTTCAAATTGCAACAGTTCTTCTTGTAGAATGGCCAGCGCATTCTCTGCTGATGCGTAGTCAGGAAAAGACAGTTCAAAATCATCCACAAAGCGGGAACCCCTGAGGAAGGGTATTCGTAAGCGCAAATTCGTCTCTAACGAGGAAAGGATCACTTCTGAAATAACAAGCGATGTATCGGGTCCGATCGGAATTCCAATTGTCTGCCCGTGTTGGGCATTTTGAATCGCTCGATCTAAGCGGTTGCCCAGGAGATTCAGAGTGTGGTTTGCTTTTGCGATTGGCTTTGTATGGAGCGCCCACGGAATCGAGTGGGTGTAAATTGAGTGGTAGAACTCCGAAATGTCGGCTACTAAGAGGGCTTTTGCTGTGCCACGGTCTTTTGCTTGCCTGTCAACGCGGTTAGCAGGACTATAAGAAAGATGAGACAGAGCCCTAGCCCCATTCGGTCGGTATACAGCTCGGCTCATGCTGAGAACGGACGTTCTCATGTGTCTCTCCAGAACAGCCCAATTTGAAGCAACGAGGGTCGCAATCTGAAAGAAATTGATGGGATTCACTAGCGACAATCGCCTGCGGAACCTGGCATTTCCCGCTTTGGCCAAGCTGAAATTGCAGAGTTGAGCCATCTTCGGTCTTTGGAACCCCTGTGGGGCACCGTTCGGAAAAGCACAGGCCGCAGCGAATGTTGCCGTTGTGAAGCAAGGAGGCAACTCAGCTGGGAAGTAGCCTTTGGCAAGAATATCTTCCAGAAGAGACAAACCGTTCTCCAATCTTCATCTTCATTCAATGTTGAGCATTGTACGCCGCACCACCAGACTCAAGAATTGCGAAGATCCGGCAGGCGGCTACCGGATCACCTTCAGCGCCCCGCGGAAGAGGCCGTCGAAGTCGGCAGCGAGGGCTTTGTCTTTGGCGACGGCCTGTTCGATGGCCTTCTCGGCGGCGACGCGCTGGTAGCCGAGGTTGACCAGCGCGGAGAGCACATCGTCCACCGCCGCTCCACGCACCGACGACTGCACGGGCGCAACGGCAAAGTCGTCGAGCTTGTCTTTCAATTCGACCACCAGCCGCTCAGCCAGCTTTTTGCCGACGCCGGGAATGCGGGTGAGTTGCGCGTGGTCCTGGCCGCGAATCGCCTGCACGGTGCGCTCCGGCGAAAGGCCGCTGAGCATCTTGATGGCCAGTTTGGGGCCGACGCCGCTGACGGTGATCAGCCGCTCGAAGAGGCGCTTCTCCTCGCGATCGAGAAAGCCGAAGAGCGCGATCTGGTCTTCGCTGACCTGGGTATGAATGTGCAGCGCGGCCTCTGCGCCCAGCGAGGGCAGCGCCGTGAAGGTGGGAATCGAGATGGTGACGTCATATCCCACCCCGGCCGCCTCGACGATGGCCTGGCCGGGCTGCTTGTAGATGAGCTTTCCGCGCAGATGAGCGATCATGATGCCTCTATCTTAGAATCCCCAGCCGCCGCGCCCTTGGCAGCAATCTCATAGGTCGCAGCGAGCAGTCTGAGCAAGAGGAGCTGCCTGGGCCGTGGCCTCTCACTGTTCCTCATGGGAGGTCGCTCAGGTTCCTGCATGCAATCTGGTTGCCACCGTTGCAGGCCTTCTGAAACAAGGCACGCGCCTGGGCCGAATCCTGGCTCCCTCCCTGGCCGTTCTGGTAGAACAAGCCGAGATCGCGGCAGCTATCCATATCTCCGCCGTCGCAGGCCTTCTGGTAGAGTGTGCGCGCCTGGGCATCGTCCTGGTCCACACCCGCGCCGCTGTGGTAAAGCACGCCGAGTCTGAAACATCCGGTCATATACCGGCCGTCGCAGGCCTTTTGGTAGAGTGTGCGCGCCTGGACGTAGTCCTGGGTCACACCCTCACCGCTCTCATACATATGGCCGAGATTAAAGCAACCGGCCATGCTGCCGCCATCGCAGGCCTTCTGATCAAGATTGCGCGCCTGCACGTAGTCCTGGGCCCCACCCTGGCCATTGTCGTAAAGCTCGCCGAGATTAGAGCAACCCATCATTTCCCCGGCGTCACAGGCCTTCTGATAGAGCGTGCGCGCCTGCGCATAGTCCTGGCTCACACCCTGGCCATTAACGTAGAACACGCCGAGATTGTTGCAGGCGCCAGCCACGCCGCCGTAGCATGCGCTATGGTAGAGCGGCAGGGCTTCCTCGTAGCGCTTCTGGTTGTCTAGACGTATCGCCTGCGTGAATTGCTGCGCGGCTAGTTTGCGCGCGGCCTTTTCCCTCGCCTCCTGCGCGGCCTTGTCACTCGCAGCCTGTTCGACCTGGAGCCGGGCATCGTGGACAGGCGTCAGTTCGATGCGTACCAGAGTCTGCTTGGTGGTCTCAATGTCGATTTCCTTTTCCACCTTGTCCAGACCATCCAGGGTGTCGGCAACCACTAGGTGTTGGCCGATGACGACATTCGCCTTAACCGAACCACCGGCCTGGATGTGGCCCTTCGCCTCGCCGTCCAGCGTCCAGTCACAAGCCAGATCGCAGAGCACCAGCAGCGTTGTGCCAGCTGGTTTGGCCGCCGGCTTCGGTTTCGGGCGCAAAATCGGACCCTCATCCTGCTGCGCCAAGGCTTGCGAGGCCGCGACCGCCATGGCCGCGGCAAGCACCCATCCTGTCCATTCGCTTCTACGCATCGTGTGCCCCCTTGAGCTCCTTGGATGATCTTTCTTCCCGTGTGAGTCACCTCCTACCGCCCCGTCGGCGGGGCAGACGGAGTGCTTGTCCAAATAAGGTGTATCACAGACAGGACAGGTATTAATGGCGCTCTCTCCGACTTTCGCGTCTGGCGCCGGAGGGGAGATTGGATAGCAAAAGCATACCATTTTTTCGGGCTTATTCGGATCTCGACTCTCTATTTCCGGCGTTCCGCGTCCAACTGTTGCGGGTGTTACTCCGGAGTGGCTTTTTCTTTTCCGGCAGATCGCCGCGTGCCGGTTAGCTCCGGTCCGCCTTGGCCGGATACAATAGGGTTTGGACTGCGGCAGACAGGCGGCAGACGATTCTGACTTTTGGAGCTGGTACACGTGAAAGGCATTGTCCGCCGCGGTCTGCGGCTTGAATTGGTTGCGGGACTGGGTATCGCGCTGGCCTGGCCCGCGCTGGCGGCGCCTGCGGGCGTAGCCACGACAACGACGCTGACCGCGCCGCAGACCACGCAGATCACGCAATCCGATGCGCAGACCTGTTCGCTGACCAGCCTCTCGGTGAGCGTGGCCAGCGCGGCTGGCGTGCCGGCCGGAACTGTCAGCATTGAGGATGGTTCAGCCCCATTGGCCAGCGCGGATCTCGATTCCAACGGGAAGGCCAGTTTCCAGTTTGCCCTGAAGGACGGCGCTCACTCGCTGAGCGCGGTCTATGCCGGCAACGCCGATTTCCTCACCTCCTCTTCCGCAGCCGCATCCGTGACCATCGGCAATCAGTGCGATTCCCCGTTTGTGGTGACGGTATCCAATCTGACGCCGACGAGTGCCGCGAACACCCTGACCCTGACGCCGGGTGAGGCGGGAACGGGCACGATCAGCGTTACACCGTTGCAGGAGTATGTATCCACGTTGGCGGCTCCGGCGTTTATCACCATCTCCTGCTCGGGCCTGCCCGATCAAGCCTCCTGCATTTATACGCCGGAGAGCCTCGAGATTTTGCCTGACCAGAATTCGGCAGTAACCAGCTCGATGGTGCTTCAGACCTACGCGCAATCCACAGCATTGGCCTCGCCGGCAACCCCATCGGGCAAGGGCTCCTCTCCCATCGCCTGGGCGTTTCTGTTACCCGGCGCTTTGGGCCTGGGCGGTCTCGCCTGGGGAACGCGGCGACGCCGGGGTCCCCGCGGACAGGTCTTCGTCCGTGGGGTGGTCCGCCATTGGCTCAGCCGGCTTTCGCTCGTGGCCCTGGTAAGCCTGGTCACCCTGCTGGGCACAACCGGATGCAATCCGCGCTACAGCTACGAACACCACGGCCCTGTTCCCAATCCGCCGACCCCGGCTGGGACGTACACGGTCACCGTCACCGCGCAGACGAACAACGGCGTTACCGCCATCACGCAGCACACGACGTTCGTGATGACGGTCAATTAGGCTTCGCCCGACTGCATTAGGAAAGCCGCTCGCACCGCTGTGCTGGTGAGCAATAGACAAACAAAAGAACCTGCGGCCTCAAGCCATCCGCAGGTTCTTTTTATTGTCCGATCATTGTTGACGAATTGCGTGTGAAGTTGGCTAGAATCATCCCTCCGCGGCTATAGCCAGAGTTATTTCATTGGCTACATGCGGGGGTTGAAACCCCGCCTCCCTCCGTCATCTACCCCACAACCGGCAATCCGGCCAGCGCCATCGCGATCTCCTCAGCCGGATACTCGTAGTTCTCCAGCTTCCCGGCCTGGTAGGCAATGTACGATTGCATGTCGAAGTGCCCATGGCCGCTGAGATTGAAGAGAATCGTCTTCTGCTTGCCTTCCTGCTTGGCTTGCAGGGCTTCGGAGATGGCCGCGGCGATGGCGTGGTTGGCCTCCGGCGCGGGCATGATGCCCTCGGAGCGGGCAAACTGAATGCCGGCGGCAAAGGCGTCAAGCTGCTGAACGGTGGTTGCTTCGGCCAATCCCAGGTCGAGCACGTGAGAGACCAGCGGCGCCATGCCGTGGTAGCGCAACCCGCCGGCATGAATACCCGGAGGAACGAAGCTGCTGCCCAGGGTGTGCATCTTCACCAGCGGCGTCAGGTGGCCGGTGTCGCCGAAGTCATAAACGAATCTGCCCTTGGTCATGCTGGGGCAGGCGGCCGGTTCCACGGCAATCACGCGCGCCTTGCTTTGACCCTTGATCTTGCGGCCCACGTAGGGCATTGTCAGGCCGGCAAAGTTCGATCCGCCGCCCGCGCAGGCGATCACCACGTCGGGATCGTCATCGGCCAGGGCCATCTGCTCAATCGCCTCCAGGCCAATCACCGTCTGGTGCAGCAGCACGTGATTCAACACGCTGCCCAGCGAGTATTTGGTGTTGGGATCCTTGGCGGCTACTTCCACGGCCTCGGAAATCGCAATGCCCAGTGAACCGTTCGAGTCCGGATGCACCGCCAGAATCGCCCGGCCCGACTCCGTTTCGTTGCTTGGGCTGGCGGTCACCGAGGCGCCGAAGGCCTCCATCAGCGCGCGGCGATAGGGCTTCTGATCGTAGCTCACGCGCACCATGTAGACCTTGCAATCGAGGCCGAAGAAGGCGCAGGCCATGGCCAGGGCCGAACCCCACTGGCCGGCTCCGGTCTCCGTGGAAAGGTGCTTGGTGCCTTCCTTCTTGTTGTAATAAGCCTGCGGCAGGGCGGTATTCAGCTTGTGCGAGCCGGCCGGGCTCACGCCCTCGTATTTGTAGTAAATGTGCGCCGGCGTATCCAGCGCCTTCTCCAGGCGGCGCGCGCGGAAGAGCGGCGAGGGACGCCACTGCGCATAGAGTTGCCGCACTTCGCCGGGAATCTCGATCTCCCGTTCCTGGCTCACTTCCTGCAGGATCAGGCTCATCGGAAAGAGCGGCGCCAGGTCGTCCGGCCCAAGGGGCTGAAGCGTACCGGGATGCAGCGGCGGGGCCATCGGCTTGGGCAGGTCGGCGGCAATGTTGTACCAGGCAAGAGGAATGCGGTTGGGCGGGAGGTTGTACTGGATGGTTTCCATGCGGAGATTCTATCAGCACAGGCGGGGGATTGGCACGGCCCGCTACCGGAATGTTTGCGCTCAGGACTGCGCGCGCACGGCGAAGAGCTGGCCCGTCCACGGGCCGTAATTCAGCGTGATGCCGCCGATGACCTTGCCGTCGTCGGAGATGGCCAGCCGGTACTGGTCGAGGCCGATGATGTTGTTGGGGTCGTCCTTCTGATAGCCGTTCAGCACCAGCAGGCCCTCGCCCTTCCTCTCGCCCTTCACCAACTCCGTGCCGGTCATGCCCACCTTGGCGGCCAGATCCGGAGTGGCGTTCGTGGGCGTTTTGCGCAGCGTCCAAACAATCTTGCCGCGGATGGACCCGTTGCCCGCCAGAGCGCAGGTTTTGCAAGCGGGACCGGTCTCCAGTGTAATCGTGACGGTAAAGGCATACCCGGTTGGGTCCGTCCAGATGCCGCGCCATTCTCCCGCCACGCTGCCGGCCTGCGCGGAGCAAGACAGACTGCCCAACAAGATCCCGCACACTAGAAGAAATCGCCTCATCCTCGTTCTCCATTCTGCCGTTTGGCTGACATGCTGCCATTGTAAGCCTGGGCAAGAGGGGGCAGCCGCATAAGGTGAGGGAAGATGGATTTAGAGAATGCGCAAAATCGCCCTGCCGCGGAAGACTGGTGTCTCACGCCTTTACGGTCTCGTTGGCGCGGCTCAGGCTGCCCGAGATTCCGGCTCTTGTTTAGCAATCTTTCTTGAAAGCAGAGCTGCTTCCTGGGAGCGTTCGTAGGCCTGTTGGGTCAATTCATGATCGGAAGCGTGATCGCCCGTGCTGTGCCCGCAGGCGGCTACCGCGTGTGCATGAGCTGCGTGGTTGTGGAGTTCCGCCGCTTGGGAATGTTCACTCTGGGGCATGGTCTTTTCCTTTCAGGCAAGCGCGTAGAACACTTGTATGAAGAGTCTTCCACCCGGTCGCACGGCGCACTGTGCAATCGGAGACAGGGCTCTCGATGCGGCGTCGTTCCCTGCCTCCGGTGCGAGAGACGCGGAATTGGAAAATCGCGTTCGAACACGCGAACTGCGCGGCAGTCGCTTGCGCAGACTATGACCAGATCGCTGGAACAATGAATTAAACTCGTTCGTATCTCAACATGTTTCAGAAGACAGAATCCTCCGTGGAGGAACTCTGGAGGGCAGGCAAGCCAATCCTCGGGTTGAACGCCGGCAAGGAGGCGTATGAGTATCCGTACATTCTTTGGCCGCATCCTGGCGGTAGCCTGGGCGGGACTCCTGGGCTTCCTTATCCTCGTGATCGGCGCGGGTGTCTGGTCTGCTCTGGTCGCAATTAATCTCAGCGCCAGACCGGCAGTTCCCTGGGCGGTCCCGGCTATGCTTCTGGTGCTACTGCTGATGTGGATGTACCTGGGGGGCAAGGGCTGGCCGTACAGCACCTCACAGGCGCGCCGCCTTTGTCTTCGGGCCAGCCGCGTGTCAACCCCGGCCTTTTGCTGGGCGATGCTGGCGGGCACACTTTCGGTTGTGGCCCTTGCGGGGCTCTGGATCGTGATGTTTCAACTCGTCAAGATGCCGGGAAACGCCCTTCCCGACTTTTCTCGTTACCCGTTGCCCACCGTGGTGGCGATGATTCTGATGGGCTCGGTGGCCGCGCCTTTCACCGAGGAACCAGCCTTCCGCGGCTACTGCCAGGTCATTCTGGAACGCAACTTTAGCGGCCCGTCTGCCGTATTGATCTCTTCGGCCCTGTTTGCGCTGGCGCACGGGCCGACGCAGGGTTTTCTGTGGCCCAAGCTCCTCTTCTACTTTCTTGTCGGCGTCGTCTTCGGCGCGACAGCTTACCTCACTAAGTCCATCCTGTCGGCCATTCCGGGGCATATGATCGGACTGCTGATCTTCTTCACGCTGGTGTGGCCGTTCGATGCCGCGCGGCGGTTGGTCTGGGATGGTGGGGCAGACATCTGGTTTTGGCTCCACGGGGCGCAAACGATTTTTTTTACGGCTCTAACCCTTTTGGCCTTCCGCCGGCTCGCCAAGGCATGCGGTCAAGGCGCGACCTCGGAAACAAAAGCAAACTAGCTGCTCCATTGGCAAGGGTACCGTCGCCTGGAAGATCATCCTCGACTACGCCAGTTGTGGTCTACGAACCGTTTTATGAAGCTGGCCTCGACCTGAACCCTTCGTAAGTCAGGTAAATGCCGATCAGCAAGGACGGAGTTAACCACAGGTAGAAAACCAGCGGATGATGGAGCCAACTCAGGATACATTCCCCCACCATCTCGTGGAATTGAAGCAGGTACAGCAGGCCCTTGATCATCGTTAACCATCCGACGAGAGTCACAACCACCGCCTGCGCGCCGCCCGACCAGATATTGTGTGCCAGAACCATCGCCAGCCCAGCGGCCAGTGTGATGATACTTAGCACAAACATCATCTCGGGACTGTGAAAAAAACCCGTTAACAAATCCACTGTGGCTTGTTTATGCACCGCCAGAGATAGCACGACAAGAATGAGGAACAGGCCGATCAGCCTGCTCAGGAAGAAGGTACGTGGCGACATGATGTCCTCCATGCGAGCCGTAGTGTTGTATGCCGGGAAAGAGTGAGCCGCAAATACAGGTATTCTCTCTCGATCGGTCCGCGTACATACTTATACACCCCAGGAAGGTTTCCCGTGCATTAAAGTGTTGTTTACGTTGGCTGATTACGGGGATTTTCCAGAACCCGATCCGCGTAACGAACGCTCTCCTGTACACTGGTGTCGTTATGAGTTGCCTATTTTGCAAGATCGTTGAAGGAAGCATCCCCTCCACCGCGGTCTACGAGGACGAGCAATGCTACGCCTTCGCCGACATTCACCCGCAGGCGCCGGTGCATGTGTTGATCACGCCGCGTAAACACATTGCATCGCTGGCTGACTGCGCCGAAGGGGATCGCGCGCTGCTCGGCCACCTGCTGTGGATCGCGGCCCAGATCGCCAGCGACAAAGGACTCGCCAGGGGCTACCGGGTGGTGGTCAATGCCGGAGAGGACGGCGGCCAGACCGTGGATCATCTCCACGTTCACCTGCTCGGCGGCCGCCCGCTCACCTGGCCGCCAGGATAGATTCCCGCGCACGAAAAGGCGCTCCCGCAATGGAAGCGCCTTTTTGTCCTACGGCTGCGCGCCTCAAGCCGGTTGCGGCATATTGTCTTCTTCCTCTTCCACTCCATAGCGGCGCAGAAGAGTGGGCAGGGATTGCGAGAAAGCCGACCGCGGCATCACCGCGTCGCAGCCGGCCTCGATGGCCTTGGCCTTCAGTTCGCCCTGCAAGTGGTTGAGATAGCCAACGATCGAAGTCGCTTTCTTGAACCTGGTCTTGAATTTCGGGATCAGCGCCAAGGGCTTGGCGTTCAGATTGTTCAGGTCGAAGACCACCAGCTTGGGCCGCTCGGCCTCCGGCAGGTCAATCAGCCGGGCAACGGAGTCCTTGTCGCCCTTCACGAACTCCACCTTCACGCCCAGCTTGCGCGCCGTCTCCTGAATCTTGGCCAGGAAGAAGAGATCGTCAATGAAGCAATAGATGCGGGTGGGAGCGTCGGCGCGGATTGCGACCGGGGGCAGCGGCGGGTAGTCGTCCAGATAAGAGTCCCCGTGGCCGTTGCTCATCTGGATGGTCGAGGGCGGACCGTCGGCAACATTGCCGTTGACGATACGGTAGCTGTGGTCCATCGGGCCGACAAACTCGCGCGGCCCCTTTTGCTTCATCTTGCGCTTGCCCTGCGGCGGAGAGGAAATGCTGTTGCCGGGCTGGGCCGCCGAAGACGATCCCTTCTGGGAGAATTTCTTCTTCCGGCCCTGATTCTGGTGTCCGCCCTGGCGGCCGCCCGATTGCCCACCCTGGTGCGGCTGAGCCTGCTTGTGCTTGGCGGGACGAGGCTGCGGCGGAGCCTGAGCCTGCGGTTGCGCCTGAGGCGAAGGCTGTTGGGCCTGAAGCTGCTGCGCGGGAGCCGCGCCTGCCTGGCTGCTCTTGTTTTTGCGGCGGCGCCGGCGGCGCCGATGCCCCTGCGACTGTCCCTGGCCGTTGGCCGGGTCCGGCCCCAATTCAGTTTGGGGCTGCGTCAATTCTGTCGTCATGCGTGAACTTCCTGGTGTGTTGCGCTCTGCTGCATTGCGTTTCCTGGTTCAGCCCTTTTTTGCCGGGTGATGAACTTCCCTTGCCCGCCGCCGCCCAGTTCAGGACGTGGATTCCGGCGGAATGCGGCGGATAATCGTCGCAGGAACCTGTGTAAACTGCGCTGAAGCCGTTCTCAGCGCAATCAACAGCAATTCCCAGAGGCGTTGTGCATCTTCACAGATTCCGGCTTTATCCGGAATTCCCATCAACCGGCGCTTCCAGCGTGCGGAGCCTATTCAGCCTCTGCTGCCCGGAACGATCTCTGTAGACCTCTGCGAAATTGCATTCTTGCCGCCGCGCACACAAGAGCCGGGGTAAACTCATCCGGTTGTCAGAATCGTGACGGTGAGAGCGGCGCCTTCCTCAGGTGATGCCCTTCCTATGGGAAGCTTCGCCGCCTGTAGATGCTATGAAATGAACGGTCTGGCGAAGTTTCCTTGCATGCGGCGAGCTTGCTCTGCCCCTTTCGGGTGGCTCGCGTCAGCCGCTTGATAGGCAACT
>CAZQRX010000039.1:0-23192 GCA_964595845.1 uncultured Occallatibacter sp.
GCGGCCCTGAAAAGGCCGGCGTCGGCGGTTCAATCCCGTCTCTGGCCACCACTTCAGAATGACTGCTTCGCCCCACCGGAAAACCTGGCTTTAGCGCTTGATAACCTCCACAACCGCGCTCTCCGGCCCGCTCCATGCCGCCGCTCCCTCATGGGTCAACTTCCCTGCCGCGTCCTCCCAGCGCAAATGTGTGACCGAGCCCGCTCCCTTTTCGTAGGCATAGGTTGTGCCGTCGTCGGAAAAGAGTGTGAAGCTGGCGTTTGCGCCGGGATAGACTCGGATCTTTTCGATAGCCTGCTTCTCATGCGTGCTCTCGACCGGCGCTCCCAGCGGAAGGATTGAGCCGGCACGTACAAACAATGGAAGCGTATCGATGGGCGCGGAGACTGTGATGGTCTGGCCGCCCTTCACCCGCTCGTTGGTCCAGTAGTTGTACCAATCCGTCCCCGCCGGCAGATAGACCTCGCGGCTGGTGGCGCCTTGTTCCGTTACCGGAGCCACCAGGAAGGCCGGCCCGAACATATACTCGTCGCGCAGGTCGGCTACCTTGGGATCGTTGGGGAAATCCAGCGGCAGGGCGCGCATATACGGCGCTCCCGTCAACCAGCTCTGGTAGCCGAGCGAATATATGTACGGCATCAGCTTGTAGCGCAGCTTCAGATACTTTTCCAGGATCGGCTCGGCCTCTTTGCCATACGACCAGACCTCGTTGGTGTTGCGGCTGCCGTGGGTGCGGAAGATGGGCAGGAAGGAGGCGTACTGAAACCAGCGCGTGTAAAGCTCCGGGTAATCGTCATAGCCGCCCACATTGGCGCGCGCGTCGGAGGGGTCGAGCAGCGGCTTGTGGGCCGGGTGGTGCTCGCGAGGAAGATACTGCCATCCGCCGGTGTCGTTAGACCAGTAGGTAATTCCCGAAGCGGCAACATCCAGCCCGGTAGGAATCTGCCGCTTGAGCGTGTCCCAGGTGGGATAAATGTCCGAGGACCAGAAGATGGTCCCATTGCTTTGCGCTCCCAGGTACGCATCGCGCGAGAGAATCAGCGCTCTCCGGCCCGGCTCATCCGCGCGGAAGCCGTCGTAGAGCGCCTTGGTGTGAAAGTACGGATAGACGTTGAAGAACTGCGTGCCTGGACCCACCTTGAAGTAAGCGCCGTTGGGCGGCAGGTCGGGTTCGGTTTCATCGGCCCACAGCGAGTCGAAGCCCTGGCTGATGATGTCCTCGCGGAGGGTCTTCCAGTACCATTTGGCCGCTTCGGGGTTGGTGGTGTCGATGTCCGAGCCGGCGCGGTCGTAGGGCAATCCGTTGATCGGCGTGCCGTCGGCCGTGGAGATCAACCAGCCCTTCTTCAGCAGTTCGTCGTAGTAGCGGTCCGCGGGGACAAAGCGCGGCCAGACGCTGATCATCGTCTCGAAGCCCATCTCGTGCAGCTTCTTGTTCATCGCCGCCGGATCGGGCCAGAACTTGGGGTCGAAGTCGAACTGGCCCATCTTGGTGAAGTAGAACCAGTCCACCACCAGTACGTCGGCCGGCAGATGGCGATCGCGATAGCCCTGCGCCACATCCAGCAATTCCTTCTGGCTGCTGTAGCGCTGCTTGCACTGAATGTAGCCGTAGGCGGCCTTGGGCAGCATCGGCGTAGGGCCGGTCAGTAGTTTGTAGCCGGCATAGATTTCATCCGTGGTGGCGCCGGCGATCACGAAGAACGAAACGCGGTCGCCCACCTGCGAGGTCCAGCGAGTCTGCTCGTTGAAGCCCGGCTCGATGAGGGTCTTCGAGGGGTTGTCCCACAGCAGGCCGTATCCCTTGTTGGTCACCAGAAACGGCACACAGAAGCTGGGCGCCGCCGTCGCCAGATAGTCCGCCCAGCAGCGAACGGCGTGGCCGCGATGATCGAGGAAGCCTTCCTGGTTCTGCCCCAGGCCGTAGTAATGCTCGTCAGCGGGCGAGACAAAGCTCGCGCCCACGGTATAGAACTCGGCGTCCGTCGGACGGCGGTCGCGAGCTATGTCGGCCGTTCCGTCCTTCTGATTGGGGACGGACTGCGACCAGCCGGTCATCTCCAGCAGCTTCTTGCCATCCGGGGTGGTAAATGTGATGTGCGCGCCCGGAGTCGTGCCAATGAAATAGCTTGCGCTGTCGTCCCAGGGTCCACCCCGGGGCCGGTCCACGGTGGCCACAATGCGATCCGACTTATACACATCGGCCTTGGGCGTCTGGCTTGCGCTCCAGCCGGCAGCGGCGGGCGCGGCAATCAACCCATAGCCGGGAGCGGCCATGGCCGGCTCACGCTTGAGGCTCAGCGTCACGCGCAGGATATTCGGCGCATAAGGCTCAAGAACAATGGTGCTGGTCCCCCGTGTAAGGACAACTTTACCCTCTTGAGCAGGAAGGGCAACGGCAAGCAACAGAAGAACGGCTGCGGAAATAAAACCGCGACGCAAGCAAACGGATGAAATCATCATTGGAATCCTCTTGTGCGCATACTCAGGCTATCGCCGAGAGGTACGCGCGGATAGCTCCAATGTTACTCCGGCAAGACTGGAGCGGTAAAACACTATTCTTCATCTGCCCCGACAACCTACTCCACGGTGACCGACTTGGCCAGGTTCCTGGGCTGGTCCACGTCGCAGCCGCGGCGGACGGCGATGAAGTAAGCCAGCAACTGCAAAGGCACAATCTCGATGAGCGGCGAGAGCAGCTCGATAGCCGGTGGAATATGAATGACGTGCTCCACCAGGCTGCCAATGCTCGTGTCGCCCTCGGTAGCCACGGCGATCACCCGGCCGGAGCGCGCGGTTACTTCTTGAATATTTGAGAGCGTCTTCTCATAGCGCAACTTGGAGGCGGGATCGGACTCGTCGCGTGTGGCCAGCACCACCACCGGCAAAGTTTCGTCGATCAGCGCATTCGGGCCGTGCTTCATCTCGCCCGCGGGGTAGCCCTCGGCGTGGATGTAGGATATTTCCTTGAGCTTGAGCGCGCCTTCCAGGGCAATCGGGAAGTGGATGCCGCGGCCCAGGTAAAGAAAGTCGCGCGCGGTGGAAAATTCCCTGGCCAGTTGCTCGCACTGCGCCGAGCGGGAGCGCAGCACCTCTTCGATTTTGACTGGAATGCGGCTCAGCTCCTCGATCAGTGCGACCGACTGGGCCTGATCGAGATGGCCACGCAGTTGGCCCAATTTGAGCGCCAACAGGAACAGGGCGGTAAGCTGCGCGGTAAAGGCCTTTGTGGAGGCGACGCCGATCTCCGGCCCGGCATGGGTGTAAATGGCGCCGTGCGCCTCGCGGGCCACCATGGCGTCCACCACATTGCAGATAGCCACAGTCTTCGAGCCGAGCGCCTTCATCTCGCGCTGCGCGGCCAGGGTGTCGGCGGTCTCGCCGGATTGCGTGATGAGCAGCCCCAGTACATTGGCGTCGGCGATGGGGTTGCGATAGCGGTACTCGCTGGCATAGTCCACGTCCACCGGCAGGCGGGCCAGCCGCTCGATCATGTATTTCCCGGTCAGCGCGGCATGCCAACTGGTTCCGCAGGCGGCGATGCTGAGGCTGGTCGCGGCGGCCAATTCCTCGTCGCCGATCTTCATCTCGCCCAGGAAGACCTTGCCCGAATCCAGCGAAACGCGCCCCAGTGTAGTGTCGGTAACGGCGCGCGGCTGCTCCCAGATCTCCTTGAGCATGAAATGCTTGTAGCCGCCCTTTTCCGCCTGGATCGGATCCCACAGAATGCGTGTGATGGCGCGCTCAACTGAATTGCCGTCAAAGTCGGTCAGCTCAACGCCGGCCAGTGTGAGGATCGCCATGTCGCCGTCGGCCAGAAAGTAGATGTCGCGCGTGTGGTGCAGCACTCCGGGCACATCGGAGGCGACAAAGTACTCGCCTTCGCCCACGCCGATAATCACCGGCGGGCCAAAGCGCGCCACCACAATCTTGTCCGGTTCCAGAGCCGACAGGAAGACCAGTGCAAAGGCCCCCGTGAGCCGCTTGACGGTCCGGCGAACGGCCACCTCCAGCGAAATGGGCTGGCCGGCGGCGTCGGCTTCCTTCTGAATCTGCTCGACCAGGTGGGCGATGATTTCGGTGTCGGTCTCCGTGATGAACTTGTGGCCCTGGGCGATGAGTTCATGCTTTAGCTCCAGGTAATTCTCCACAATGCCGTTGTGGACCACAACGATGCGGCCCGTGCAATCCCGATGGGGGTGGGCGTTCTCTTCGGTGGGCCTTCCGTGGGTGGCCCAGCGGGTGTGGCCGATGCCGAAGCTGCCATCGATGGGATGTTCGCGCAAAACCTCTTCCAGGTTGGCCAGCTTGCCCGGAGCGCGGCGCACCTCAAGCGTCGAGCGGGTGGGACTGCCCACGGCGATGCCCGCCGAGTCGTAGCCGCGGTATTCCAGCCGCCGCAGCCCTTCGATGATGACAGGAACTACCTTCTTTGGACCGACATAACCGACAATTCCGCACATATTAGGATTCTAAACGACAATGCGGGAGGCAGGATAAGACGACGGGAGCGGGTGCGGCAGACTGCGCACTGCGGCGTTGTCTTTCTTGGGCTGCGCGTGGCGATCTGCCCATAGCGCGGCCTCTTCGGCGTAACCCTCGGTCCGCCGGCCAGAGCACGGGAGCGCTACTCCTCGATGCGGAAGGTAAACTCTTCGATCACCGGGTTGGTCAGCACCTCGCGGGCAATGCGCTCAACTTGGGCGCGCGCGGCCTCGGCCGTGAGCCCCTCCGCGAGCGAAAGCGCGAAATACTTGCCCTGGCGCACTTGGGTTACCTCCGCAAATCCGATCTTGCGCAAGGCGTTCTGGATCGTCTGGCCCTGCGGATCCAGGACCGAAGTCTTCGGGGTGACAATAACGTGTGCCTTCATCGTTAACGATTATAGTAGCTCCGGCGGGTTGCTGGGGTGGAAACCCGGAGTCCCCAGCGACAGGTCTTCGTCTCTGGGGTGGTTGATCGCGGGACCGCCAATCCATTTTATGCGAACGAGCCAGGTTCGCCACAGAACCTGTCAAGCCTTCAAAACGGCGATTGATTGCGGTAAACGGAGGTTCCGGCGCACAGCCAGCGCAACTTCCGGTATAATCCATTGAGGCACGGAGAGATGGCCGAGCGGCTGAAGGCGGCGGTTTGCTAAACCGTTATAGGGGCTAAAACTTCTATCGGGGGTTCGAATCCCCCTCTCTCCGCCAGGAACCCTTCCAGGAATATCCAAAGACATCCGGGATAATGACTCAATCCCCTGAATAATCAGGGGATTTCGTATTATTACTCCGGCGCGGCCAAGGTGAGCCCTTCCTCTTGCCGCGAATCATACTCAGATCTGCCGTTTCCCAAACCCTTGCACGATTCGCGCCGAACGAACCAAAGTTACGACCGTCGTCCGGAGATCAGGTTGATGACCAGCACGATGAGCGCTACGACCAGCAGAAGGTGAATCAGGCTGCCGGCAATATGAAAGCTGAAACCCAACAGCCAGAGAACGAGAAGGATGACAAAGATTGTCCAAAGCATTGTTGCTCCTTTTGTATTGCGGGCGCATGAGAACTGCTATCCATCCCATGCGCCCGCAAGTTTCACCATGATCAGTTATTTGGAAGCGATGGCCTGGGCCTTTGCGTCCCTGACTGCATCCAGGAACCGTGCGGCAAAAGCCGGCGTCGCCACTTCACCGCGCAGAATGCGGCGTGTTGAAATGTCGTGGCCGTAGATGGCTTCCGTGGAATCCTCATCGCGGCGAATATCCGCGCCGGTCAGAGTAAGTCCGGCAAAGGCGCCGCGAGCCCGCGAGTAAGTGAGAATCTCGGTGTTGAGCTTCCAGTCGGTATCGGCGGAAGCATGGCGTCCTACCGGTCCGGCTGCCGCCGAGGCGTCCCCGCCAATCTGAAACTGGCTGGACATCAAACGCTGCATGCCACGGTCGCCCTGGATGATCATGACCAGATCCACGCCTTCAACGCCGATTTGCAATCCCCAGCTTCCGCCGGTAATGGTAAAGAACGACGGCGCGCTCCAGCCGTTTTCGGTCCGGCAGGTGGCAACGCCTCTGCCATTCTCCGCGCCAAAGACAAAGCCGCCCTTGATCATGTGCGGCACGATGGCCACACACTGCGCGTGTTCAAGAACTTCTTCCGGAATACCTCTGTCCGGCGCTGCCATAATCTCATGCAGAACCGCGCCGGCATGATCCAACCGGTCCACAGTTGCTTCGCGATTACTTCCCGCCCAGCCGAAACTCGTCAAGCTGAGAACTGCCACCAACGTCACAAACTTCTTCATGCATCTCACCTTTTTTCTACCCATGCGCAGCGTCACTTGCTTTACGCGCATTTGAGGCGCACAAGGTACTTCTCACACTAGAGCGATGAATGTGCGCCGTCTGAGCAAGAACGCTCAGGGTGCAATCCGTATGCTATGACGAGCCGGTTCGGTCTCGAATATTTTTCTCGAATTGTGTGCAAAAGTGAACAGACTTGCCCCCCCCCCCCCAGTTAAATATCGAGTAAGTGTAGGTGAATGTTGATTGTGGAACGCCGCATTCCCTTCTTCGATCTCATCTGGTATCCGTGCACTGATGATGGCCGAAGAATCTGCACCCATCGCCGCAACTGCTTTGTGAGCCGCAGGGCTTTGCAGTTGCGCATCTTCCCACGATCAACGCGTCACAGCCGTTTCCGGGATGAACTTCTATGATGCAGCTTTCTTTACCCGCTTTCGATGCCTCTGCTTTTCTGGCTAACGCCGGACTGGGACGCAGAATCGTTCAACTGGCGCCCAGGGAGACCTTCTTTTGTCAGGGAGATCCGGCAGACTCGGTCTTCTATCTGCAAAAGGGCCGGGCAAAAGTCACCGTCGTTTCGGCTGCGGGCAAGGAAGCTACCATTACGATTGTTACAGCGGGTGAGTTTATCGGTCAGGGAGCGCTCGCCGCAGTGCCGGGGTTGCGCCTATCCACCGCCACAGCCATCACCGCCTGCACCGCGCTCAAGATCGCGCGCGATGAGATGGCTCGCGTGATGCATGAGCAGGCCGAGTTCTCCGATCTCTTCATGAAGTTTCTGCTGACCCATAGCATACGCATACAAGCCGATCTGGTCGATCAGCTCTTCAACTGCAGCGAAAAGCGCCTGGCGAGAATCCTGCTCTTGATGGCGGAGTTCGGCGAACCGGGCAAGCGGGTAACGCTGATCCCCAAAATCTCTCAGGAGACTTTGGCGGAGATGATCGGGACCACACGGTCGCGCGTCAGCTTCTTCATGAACCGCTTTCGCGAGCACGGATTTATCGACTATAAAGACCGCATTCATGTGCACAGATCGCTGCTGAATGTGATCTTGCACGATCAATTGCCGGACGATCACGCCGAAAAGTCTCCCATTACAGAACAGCCCGTTGGCCATGCAAGGCCGGCGAAGGAATCTCTGGCCGCCTTTGAGCGAAATTGAACAGCCTAACATTTTGCTGGATGGCATACTCACTCTAATTCCCTGATATGCGTTTCGAGGGGGGTAAGAGATGCTATATCCGCCAGCAACACTTCTGATCGTCGACGATGAGCCTTCCATTCGCGAATCGCTGTCGCTGGTGCTGACTGAGATCGGATACAGCGTACGCTCCGCCGAAGACGGCTTTTCCGCATTGCGCGAGATTGTGAATGAGGCTCCCGAGATGCTGCTCTCCGATCTCAATATGCCCGGTATCTCCGGTTTCGAGTTGCTCTCCGAGGTTCGGCGCCGTTTTCCCGCCATCCGGACGATTGCCATGAGCGGCTCCTTTCGCGGCGACGAAGCGCCTTCCGGAGTAGCCGCGGATGGCTTTTACCAGAAGGGCAGCAGCGTCGTCGCCCTGTTGCGGGTGATGGAGACATTGCCCTATGTGGAGCGGTGCGCGCCAAGGGCAATGCCCTTTCCGCGGTGCGCGCCCAGCCTGAACTGCTGAGACCAGCGATAGAAGGAGGGCAACGATGCGCACGATCTCCGAATCGACTTTGCTGTTGCGAGCCAACATTGAATTGCCTGACGGCCTGGGGCTGCCAACCGATGAATTTCGCGAGGGCTGGAACTTTGCGCGGACGGTCAACGCTCAGCGGCTGGAAGAGAAGATTCGGACGCGGGGATGGAATTTTGTCAGGATTCCCGATGAGTCGCTGCGCAGCGGGGTTGGCGATACATCGGATGAAGCCATCGCCGGCGCGCTCAAGCTGGCTCTTCGCCGCGTCAGCATCCAATTCAATGCGGCGGAAGTGGCGCAGATTGAATTGACGGAATATCCCTGGTTCATTCTGGCCAGGGTCAGAATCTATCCATACAGCATTCAGCGTGGTGAATTGCCGGTTCCCGTTGAATTGTTATCTTCTCCAATCGCGCCCCGGCTGAGGCGATTGCCACGCGATGCGGACGTTCTGTATCCGAACTTCGGCAGCGCCTTGCCTCAGCTCAAGCAAATGCTGATCTCATCCAGAACAGCGCAGGCCGATCCGCAATGACCATCCTGCAAATTGCGGTGATCCTGTTCCTTTCTTAAAGAGCCTTGCGTCATCACAGGCTACGAAAAAACTCGGTCAGCGGTAGGCCGGGGATTTATCCCCGGTATTAAACCAATGGAATAAGGGGTGGCTTTAGCCACTGAGGTATCCTTTTGGGACCTAATATTGGGAAACAGGCCTTGTTCCGCAGCCTCTTCATTCGTTCCGTAAATTCCGCAAAATGAATCTGGGCGTTACAGGCTGCTATGGAGCGCCGACTTTGTATCAGTCACCCACGGTTTCGCCGGCCCTCGGAGGAGGAAACGTCGGAGGGAACAGTGGCCTTCAGGCCTCTGAATTGAATGGATCAATGTGAGAGCGCCTTCAGGCACGGGCCTTTGTTTATTCCTGCGAATTTAACTGCAATCCGAGCCAGTTTCTTTCTAGGACACGATTTCACAGGCTACGAAAATACTCGGTCAGCGGTAGGCCGGGGATTGATCCCCGGCATTAAGTCAATGGAATCAGCGGTGGCTTTAGCCACTGAGGTATGCTTTTCGGACTTTTCGCATGGAATCAAGCCTTTTTCCGCGGACTCTTCAGTCGCGCCGAAAAGGGCATTCAAATGAAGGGGTCTTAACCCCTGAGGGAAATATTTTCGGAGATAGGCCAGGCTTTCAACCCCGGCACAACCCCTGCCACAAGTTTTTAGAAATCAGCCCACGCGGCGAATCCGCGCTCCAACCCCAGCGCCCCGCTAACTTGCTCACTCGCGAACCCCGCGCCAGCGGGGGCTAACTCGCTGCATTTGATTCAAACGTACCAAACTCCGCAACCATCCAAGTCCCGTTCTTGTGCAATCATTGAAGGCAGCGTGCCGCCAGCCTACACCGTCGCTCAATACATCGCCGAACTCCGGGCCATCCGCTCCACCGGCTCCGCCACGGCTGAGACCTCTTACTACCCGCCTCTCTCCCAGCTCTTCAATTTCGCCGGCCAATCCCTCAAGCCTGTCGTCCTCTTTTCCACCCAGCTTCGTGACAGTGGCGCGGGCGTTCCCGACGGCGGTTTCTTCCCCCAACCCAAGCGCCAGCACCGCAACACCGAGCCTGAGCCGCTGCAAAACCCCGAGCGTGGCGTGGTCGAGATCAAGCCCGCCGACTGCAATCTCGACACCCTCTCCGCCGATCCGCAAATACTTCGCTATCTCCGCCAATACAGCTTGGTCCTGATCACCAACTTACGCCAATTCCGCCTCCTGGAACTCGCGCCGTCGGGAGCGGTCCAGGTTCTCGAACGCTATACCCTCGCCGACACCCCCGCCGATCTCTGGCGAGCACCGCTCTCCGCCTTTGCCCGGCACAAAGACCTGCTCCCCGACTTTCTAGCCCGTGTCATGCTATACCGCGCCCCGCTCGTCCAACCCAAAGACGTAGCCTGGCTGCTGGCCTCCTATGCCCGCGAAGCCCGCGCCCGCGCCGAAGACCACCCCCTGAGCAGCTTTGAGGCCGTCAAGGCTGCATTGCAAGAGTCGCTCGGCATGAGGTTTGAAGGCGAAAAGGGCGAGCACTTCTTCCGTTCCACCCTCGTCCAAACCCTCTTTTATGGCATCTTCTCCGCATGGGTTCTCTGGCGTCGCGCCCCCGAAGGCCGCGCGCCCGGCGCTCACTTCGATTGGCGGCTTTCCGCCTACTATCTCCGTGTCCCCGTCCTTCGCAAGCTCTTCGGCGAAGTCTCCGATCCCGGCGCGCTCAATTCCGTCCAATTACAGGAAGTTCTCCATCTCGCCGGTGAAGCCCTCAACCGCGTTCAGCCCGCCTTCTTCGACATCTTCCGTGAAGACGAGGCCGTCGCCTACTTCTACGAGCCATTCCTTGAAGCCTTCGATCCTCAGCTCCGCAAAGACCTCGGCGTCTGGTACACCCCCAAAGAGATCGTCGAGTATATGGTCGCCCGCGTTGACCATCTTCTCCGCACCCAGCTCAACCAGCCTCTCGGACTGGCCAGCCCCGCCGTTCGCATCCTCGATCCCTGTTGCGGCACCGGAGCCTATCTCACGGCTGTCCTCCATCGCATTCACCGGACTCTGCTTGAAAATGCCGGCGACGACACCGCCCTCGTTCCCAGCAGCCTCCGCACCGCCGCCCTCACTCGCGTCTTCGGCTTTGAGATCATGCCCGCGCCCTTTGTCATCTCTCACCTCCAGATTGCTGCATTGCTGGAGAGGATAGGCGCTCCACTCTCCGACCAGCACCGCGCCGGAATCTATCTCACCAATTCCCTCACCGGATGGGTTCCCGAGCGCCATCCGCAATCCGTCATCTTCGAGGAGTTCCGCCGCGAGCGCGAAGACTCCGAGCATATCAAGCAGCAGGACACGATTCTAGTCATCCTTGGCAACCCGCCCTACAACGGATACGCCGGCATCGCGCAGATTGAAGAAGAGCGCGACCTCACCACCGCCTATCGCGAAACCATCCCCGGCCTGCCCGCTCCGCAGGGCCAGGGCCTCAACGACCTTTATATTCGCTTCTTCCGCATCGCCGAACGCCGCATCGTTGGCGACGTCAATGTCCACGGCAACCAGGGCGGCTGCGGCATCGTCTCCTTCATCTCCAACTACTCTTGGCTTGACGGCCTCTCGCACACCACAATGCGCGACCGATATCTGAATACCTTCGACGAAATCTATATTGACAACTTGCACGGCGACCGAAAAATAAGCGAATACGCGCCTGATGGCAGGACGAGCGAAACCGTCTTCGCCATTACAGGCACAAGCGTCGGCATCAAAATCGGCACAGTCATCAGCACCCTGGTCCGGAAGGCAGGACAACGTACCACGCCGGAAATCAAATACAGAGATTTTGAAGAAGCACGGGCGTCAGAGCGGCGCGAGGCCTTGATCCGGTCAATCGATGACGAGGAACGCCCCTACACAACCCTGACCCCAAACCGCATCCTCGGGCTTCCATTTAAGCCCAGGACAGTTGGGTCCACTTATCTGGATTGGCCACGACTACCAGAACTTTTCCCCGTCTCTTTCCCCGGCATCAAGACAAGCCGCGATCCGCTTGTAGTTGACATTGATCGCGACAAGCTGGAAGAGCGAATGATATTGTATCTTGGAAAGATCGCCACGGACGCGGAAATCGGTGATTCCTTCCCAGCCGCGATGCTGAATAGTGGGCGTTTCAATGCGGCTGCCACACGCCGAAAACTGCAAGAGAAAGGATTCCGACCTTGGCAGGTTCTTCGGTATGCTTACCGGCCATTCGATCTGCGCTGGCTCTATTGGGAGCCGGATACGAAACTCCTGGACGAGAAACGTTCAGATTATATCCGTCAAACACTCTTCCCTTCGGAATGTCTAGCAACACAACAAAAGAGCCGAGGAGAATCAAGCTCTCCTCAACTTATTTCGCAACCAGGCTGCCTCGATCTACTTGACCGAGGAGCAAGCTGTTTTCCAGCCATCGTCATCGAATCCGCTACTTTGCACTCTACTGTGAGTATCCGAACCAACTTAATCCCATCGGCGGAATCATATCTCGAATTTCTGGCCGCGCCCAAACTGAATCTTTTTCACCATGCCTTGGCCACGATGCACACGCCCACCTACCGCTCCGAAAACGCCGGAGCCTTGTTAGGCGACTGGCCCCGCATCCCACTCCCCGCCACCGCTGAACTATTAACCCACTCCGCCGCCTTGGGCCGCCGTCTCGCCGAACTCCTCGACGCCGAATCAGCCGTCAACCTCACCGCAGAGTGGTCCTTTCTCGCCGCCCTCAAGCTCCCGCCCGATCCCAACCTCGACGAAGCCCTCAAGCTCACCGCCGGATGGGGTCACAAGGGTCAGGGCAGCACGGTGATGCCCGGTCGCGGCCTCACCCATGAACGCCCCTGGACCGAATCCGAGCGCGAGAAACTGGCCGCGCTCGCCGCCGCCCAATCTGTCAGCAGTTTCTCCCAACAAACTGTCATCCTGAGCGACGCGCTTTTCAGCGGAGTCGAAGGACCTGCGGTTGTCCTTCGGCCAGAGCAGCCCGAATTCCAGGACGGTTCACCCCGACCGGCCCTTACCCTCGAATCCGCCCGCACTCTCCTCGGCGAAACCTGTGTCGATGTCTATCTCAATGGCGACGCCCATTGGTCAGCCGTCCCCATCAACGTCTGGAACTACACTCTCGGCGGCTACCAGGTCCTCAAAAAATGGCTCAGCTACCGCGAGTTCACTCCGGAACAAGCTTCGCCGCTCCTCCATCGCGCCCTCCACGCCGAAGAAGCCGCGTACTTCGCACAAGTCGTCCGTCGCATAGCCGCCATTCTTCTCCTTGGTCCGGCCCTCGATGCCAGCTACCGCGCCATCCTCCCCACAGCCACCGGCCTGCCAGTCCAGCCGACCCGCTAATCCTGATCCCTGTTCCCTGACTCCTGACCCCTGGCAAAACTTGACCAACCATAGTCGGGAAAAAACGCTAAATCTTCGCCCTTAAACACCCCAAAGTCCCGCCATCCGGGACGAGTTCAAATTTTTGATGACGTATTTGCAGCCGATTCATAGAAAACCGTAGCGTCTCAGATCGCCGATTCATGCAAAACCGGACAGCTACAGAGCACCACTTTGCGCGAAACCGGTGACCTGCAGCTGTACATTCTGGGGGTAAACCGGTGACGGATAGCTTCACAGTTTCAATAAAATAAAGCCTTTGCCATCACGGTTTTCCTGCCCGGCTGCCCCATCCCGGCAGACAGTTGGACGCCGGCTTATTTACCCGTTTCCGGCGAGGAAGAAGCCGCCTTGGCGTGCATCGCATCGGAGAAAAACTGGCCCTCGCCGGTCAGTTCGAATGGTTCCCATGAAGAGATCATGCTCGGACCCCAATCGGGATCGAAGCACCATACAGTCCAACTGATCTTCCTGGATTCAAGATAACTGAGAATGTCGGCGCCGTACGCGGCAGTCGCTTCCTTGGAGCCGTACTGGGAACTGTAGCCTATCTCGGTTGCAATGAGCGGATAGCGGTCGGCGGCGAAGCCGAAGTCCTCTTCCCACTTGGACGGCCACGGCCTTGATCTCTTGTTGGGATAGGGGTGGGTGACGTATCCGATGCGCTCCGCACGGATGGGACTGTCGCGCAGCGGCGTCAGGTCATAGGCCCAGTCGAAACCGGCGACAAGCGGAATGGCCTCCTGGTTCGTGGCGCGAATCAGCGCGATCATCTCCTCGTTGATCTCGCGCCATTCATCCCAGGTCATCGATCCGAGTGTGCCGCCGAAAAGCGTCGGTTCGTTGAATAATTCGAAAAACGCAACGGTGTGATTTCCGTTGTAGCGTGCGGCCATCGTGCGCCAGAAGTTGAAGGTCTCCGGCAGGCTTGTCTCATACATCGGGTCCTGAAAGAGGCCTTGTTTCAGATTGCCGATCGAGTGCCAGTCGATGTCGACATACATGCCGAGTTCGGTAGACCACTGCACGGCCTGATCGAGCAGGGCAAGGTAATTCCTGGCTCCGCGTGCGCGCCATGCGACCGGGTGAACGGGAATGCGAACCACCGTGGCTCCGGTCGCTTTGACCTTGACGAATAAGTCTCTGTTCCAGTGCCCCTGGCTTTCGATCTTGTCGGGATCGGCGATGTTGACGCCGCGCAGCAAAACCGGCTTGCCGGTGGGATCAACGAACCGGTTGCCGCTGACGGAGAGGAGAGGAAGTTTCTTTGCGTCGGGGCTATTGAGTGGCTGCGTGAGATAGACTGCGTGCCACCAATCGTTCACTTTTCCGGTGGGTGGGTTCGCGGTTTGTGCAAAAACACTCAAGCCGCAAAAGATTGCGGCAATGCTAACGGCAGCAACGAGTCGCTTCATCTTGTCAAATCCTTTCGTGGAGATGCTGGTGATTGCAGCCCTAGCCCTTGCGCCGGTAGAGCACCTGGAACTCGTAGCCGGAATTCGCGGGGAAGAGGCTGGCCACATGGCGGAGACGCTCGGCGAGGGCCGGGGCGGCCAGCAGCGGGTAGTCGCGCTCGCGCAGGTCGTGATAGTCGAAGTCCACGGCCAGCGAGAGCATATAAATCGCCAGCGCATCGGAGAAGGCCGACTCGAAGTAGGCGCTGCGGGCGCGCTCGTCGATGCTCCTCTGGTTGCCGCCGTGGCTGTCCTGGGCGCGGCGGCGCGTCTCCCAGGCATCCTGGCTGGTTTCGCCGCGCACCTGGGCATCGGCCTGCAGCCAGGCCAGCGCGGCAAAGCTCTCCGGAACTCCCGCGGCCTCGACAAAGTTGTGGGCCACATTGATGAAGAACTCGAAGGCCAGGCCGAAGCGGTCCTCAACCAGCCGCGTGGAGAGAAAAACCGCTTCGGTCGAGCCGAAGGCCGCGTTGCGATGGCAGATGGCGCGGTCGCCCAGATCGACGGTATAGCCGGGCGCAACCATCGTCTCGTCGGTGTCGGCGATGGCCAGCGGGACGAAGTAATAGGCGCGGTGGTCGAGCGCCGCCGAAAGCGTGGCCGGCACGGCGCCCACCAGCCGCTCCAGGTCCGCATCCGAGACGCGCGTCTCGCCCCACATTGCGTAATGAATTCCGTTGGGAGCCTGGGTCACGGCCACCTGCGTGGCCACCTTCTCCGCGTGCCAAAGCTCGACTTGTGCGCTGCTCGCCATAAGACAGTATTCTAGACCACAGAGGCTACCCATATGGCGCAATCGGATCAAAACGAAGGCGGAAAGGTCTTCGGATTCCCGCTGCGGGGATTCGGATTCTTCACCAGTCTCCTGCTGGCCTTCGCGGCGGCCTTCTTCACCTTCTTTGCCACGACGACTATCGCCATCTTCGCGCTGCTTGGGTGGAATGTTCTGGGCCATCACGCGGTGAGCTATGCCGACAGCTACCGCTATGTAGGCTTTCCCGCTGGAGTGCTGGTGCTGGTCATGGCTCTGCCGACCTTTGCCGTGCTGTGGGTGCGAGCCAAGCTGGGCAAGTAGTTTCGATTCAGATCCCCGCCGGTCTTGGATTCGCGCGATCGAACTTCGCCACCTGAATCTTGCGCGCCAGTCCAAACTTGGCCAGCAACCAGATGCCCCAGAAGTTGGGATCGATTTCGTACCAGGCAAAGCCGTGGCGGGCCGAGACAGGATGCGCATGGTGGTTGTTGTGCCAGCCCTCGCCGCCTGTCACCAGCGCCACCCACCAGTTGTTGCGCGAGTCGTCGCGCGTATCAAAGCGCCGGCTGCCCCACAGGTGCGTGGCCGAATTGACCAGCCAGGTGGCGTGAAGGCCGAGCGTCACGCGCAGAAAGCCGCCCCACAGCAGCATCCCCACGGCGTTTTGCCAGCCGCCCCCGAGCCAGCCCAGGCCGAAGAGCAGCGCGCCGCTGGCGGTGATCGGAATCCAGTGGAAGCGGCTCAGCCAGAGATAAAAGCGGTCGCGGCTCAGGTCGGGAACATAGCGCTCCAGAAGCGCGGTCTGTGCGTGCAATGCGTTGCCCCAGACAATCCAGCCGAGGTGCGACCACCAGGCGCCTTCGCGGGGGGTGTGCGGGTCGCCCTCGCGGTCGCTGAACTGGTGATGCACGCGATGGGTGGCCACCCAGAAGATCGGGCCGCCTTCGAGCGAGAGCGTGGCGCAGACGGCCATGCTATGTTCCAGCCACTTGGGAACCTGGTAGCCGCGATGGGTCAGCAAGCGGTGGTAGCACATGCCGATGCCCACGTTGATGGCCAGCACATACAGCGCCGCCATCACCGTCAGCCGCTGCCAGGTATAGAAGAAGAGCGCCGCCACCGCGCCCAGATGAAAAACGATCAGGACAACCAGTGTCAGCCAGTTGATGCCCTCGCTTACTGAAACGGCGCGGCCCATGCGCACCTGAAGCCGCGCCGCCGCGGGGCGGGACGCTGCCTCGCTCAGGCCTGGGCTCAGTACGGGAGAAGATGAGTTTGCAAGAGAAACCATAGGGGGAAGTCCCTGGAGAGTGGCGACGCGCCCACCCATCCGCCCCCATTGTATCCGTATGTCAATTGCACAACCGTATCGAACAGCGCATCTCCTAAATAAAGTTTCGCGATTCCCGATGGCTTGAGGTTCGTGGTATCCCTGGTCCGAACGGCCTGACCGCCAAATCGTGAACCCACCCTCACGCCTCGGAGAGAAGATACAAGGTCCGAAAATCCGGAGCTGGGGCGGAACCCAACTTTGTTGGTCGGACCTGGGCCACATGCCCGCGGAGCGGGAGAGCCATCCCGCAGCGCGCAGGCAGACCGTACGAGGCCCATGGCGTACAAGCGCCGTCAGCCGCACCGCAGGTTCCGCCTGGAGAGTCTGCCCTGAGCGTAGTCGAAAGGGCCAGTCCTCAGGCGGCGGTGTCGCCGCGGGCCATCATCGGCGAGTTCAACTGCTGGCGCAGGCTGCCGGCCAGATCGGCGACCATGCGCATTCTTTCGGCCGCGGGTGCGGAGATCTCGCTGCCGTTCAGCGCCAGTTGGGAGTGAAGCAGCAGGCCGGCGACCGTGGATTTCAGTTCGGTTTCGATGGCGGCGGCGGCGGCGCGGCGGGCCAGCGTCTGCTCGCGCTCGCGGCGGTGCAGGGCGGCGCGAATCTCGCGCACGAGGCGGGCGGCGCCGGAGAGGGCGAAGTTGATTTGCAGGGGAATCGCCAGGCCAGTGTGCTCCCAGATGGCCTCGGCGGAGGCCGGATCGCACTCGGCCATCGTTTCGTCCACCACGACGGTGGCAAACTCGCGGCGGCGCAGCGCCCCCAGCGCGGCCTTGCGCCCGTCGGCCACTTCAACTTCCATGCCCAGTTGCATGGCCACCACGGCGGCGCAGTTGCGGGCGCCTTCGACTCCGGTCACAATCAGAATGCTCATTCTCAGCTCCTCATTGGCTCATCGGCCAGCCCGTTGCCAAGGCCTGTTGCGCTCCGCGCGGCTCTTCTTCCCGCTTCGGGCCTGTGAAGTTTCCCGTAAATGGATTATCGGCGCGATCGGTCCCGACTTGAATCCGGGCCGCCTACTCTTCCCGAAGCGGGTCGGCGATGCCGTATTCCTTCAGCTTGCGGTAGAGGGTGGTCTTGCCGATGCCCAACAGCCTGGCGGCCTGGAGCTTATCGCCGTTGAGGGCGCGAATCGCTCCCAGGATGGCCTGGCGTTCCATCTCTGCCAGCGTGGTCAACTGCGGCGAGCCGGCCTCGGCGACGGGTTCTCCGGCGGCAGCCGAGCGCCGCGCCTCGAGACCCTGCTGCTGCAGCAGTGTGGGCAGGTCGCCCAGGTGCAGAATCGGCCCGCTGGAGAGCGCGCAGGCCCGTTCGATGGAATTTTCGAGCTCGCGCACGTTGCCCGGCCAGTCGTGGCGCATCATGGTGTGCAGGGCCTCGTCGCTCAACGTGAACTTGACGCCGTGCTCGCGGCTGATGTGGTCGAGAAAGTGCGCCGCCAGTAGCGGAATGTCCTCGCGGCGATCGCGCAGGGGCGGCAGCCGCAGATTGACTACGTTGAGCCGGTAAAAGAGGTCCTTGCGGAAGGCGCCCATTTCCACCATCACCGCCAGATCCCGGTTGGTGGCGGCCACGATGCGCGCCTTGATGGGGATGCGGTGGGTGGCGCCGACGGGACGGACCTCCTTCTCTTGAAGCGCGCGCAGCAGCTTGGCTTGCAGGTCGAGCGAGAGCTCGCCAATTTCGTCGAGAAAGACCGTTCCCCCCTCGGCCGAGACCAGCAACCCGTCCTTGGAGCGATTGGCCCCGGTGAAGGCGCCCTTGACGTAGCCGAAGAGCTCGCTCTCGATCAGCGTGGGCACCAGCGAGCCGCAATCGACCGGCAGGAACGGCTTTTGCGAGTTAGGCCCGTAGGCGTGGATGGTGCGCGCCACCAGCTCCTTGCCGGTTCCGCTCTCGCCCAGAATCAGCACTGGGTGGGAGCTCTGGGCAACCTTGGAGAGAATGCGGTAGAGCTTTTCCATCTCCCCGGAGCGGCCGATCATCGCGCCTAGCCCCTGCGAGAGGCGCAGCCGCTCGCGCAACTGGCGGGTGGCGGCGTCGGTGACCAGCGAGGAGGCGGCGCGATCCAGAACGGTAGACAATTCATCGATGGCGAAGGGCTTGGCCAGGTAATCCGAGGCTCCGCAGCGCATCGCCTCGACGGCGGCGTTGACCGAACCAGTGGCGGTCATCGCGATCACCGCGGTCTGGGGGTAGAGCAGCTTGACCTCGGAGACCAGCTCCAGGCCCTGGTTGGAGCCCGCGGGCAGGTTGACCAGCAGGATGTCGGCGGTCGAGCCGCGCATCATACTGCGCGCCTGAGTCAAGTCGCCGGTGCTCTCCACCGCGTAGCCCAGACTGGCGGCAATCTCAACGCAGGCCGAGCGGACCGCGGTATCGGCGTCGACCACCAGCAGGTGCAGGCGAGCGGACTGTTCCGCGAGTTGTTGAGGAATAAACTCCATGGCTCTCGTGCTCAGAACTGTCTCAAGCATTGTAATTGCCTCACGCGCAAAGGGTGAATGGTTTTTTTGTGGTTGCTGTCACGAGGTTTTTTCCCGTCCGGGAACTTTCTGTGGGCCGTCTGTCGCGCCTCAGCGGGGGCGTACGGGCAGCTCGATCTCGAAGCGGGCTCCGGACGGGGCGCGGTTGGCGGCATGAATGCAGCCCCCGGCGGCCGCGACAATGGAGCGGGTGATGGACAGGCCCAGCCCGCGATGGGAGGCCGGCCAGTCGCCGTGCCGGAAACCGCCGCTGGCGTGGGTGGTGTAGCCGGAGTCGAAGATCTTGTCCAGCGCCTTTTTTGGAATGCCCGGCCCGCTGTCTTCCACCGTGAGCGCCAGAGCCTCGACCGCGCCGTCCGTTACAGGGCGCTCGCACAGGCCAAGCTGGATGCGTCCGCCCTCCGGCATCGCCTCGGCGGCGTTCTTGATCAGGTTGACCAGAATCCGGGTCAGCTCCTCGCCCGTCAGCCGTACCGGCAGCGAGCCGCCCTCAACATCCACGGTGAGGGTGATGGAGGGACCGGCCAGGGCCGCCAGCAGATTGCGGTTGGCCAGCACTTCCCCGGCCAGGTTGCAGATTGGCTCGGCGGGCAGCAGATCAAAGCGGCGGGTGCGATCCTGCCGGCCCGCGCCGAGCGGCTCGGCACCCGTCCGGGCTGCGCTGCGGAGATCGGCGGCCGGCCCCTGGCGGAAATCGAGGACCACCAGCTTCTCCACCAGCCGGCGGCTGGCCGTAGCCACCAGCCTCAGTTCGTTGCCATAGTGTTGGAACGCAGAATTGAGCACCCCCGGCTCCTCTAACAAATCGCAGTAGAGTCCCAGCGCCGTGACCATATTCCGCGCGTCATGGGCCACCTCGGCCAGGCTCTCGCTTTGGCCGCGCAGATTGGCCAGCGTCTGGACCACCGCCTCGACCCGCTTGCGCTCGGTCACGGACCCTCCGCTTCCGGCCAGGCCCGCTCCCGCAAGCCCCGCTTCGACCAGGCCCGATGGCGCCAGCCCGGTTCCTGTGAATCGCCCCGTCTCTCCTGTCTGCTGCATAACCGCTCCTTTTCCAAGTCAGGGGTCAGAGATCAGAGAACAGAGATCAGAGAACAGGGGTCAGTTTCAAATTCCTCACAACTCCGATCTATTCCCTGATCCCTAGTCCCTAGTCCCTAGTCCCTAGCCCCTGTTTCTCTCTTCCCATTTCTGCCCTGGGCTTGGGAACTGTCCCTTTCTATTACACGTGGCGTGCCAAACTAGAACGGCTGAATTAAGTTCCTGATAAGGGAAGGAGTTAGTGTCTTATTCCCAGAGACTGCCACCGGACCCAAAACGAGCATTTCATCCCAAAATGGAACTGGAGGTTGGAGCAAATTGGTTGTTTGGTTTTTGGTTTCAATGGATTAGGGATAGATTCCTGTTACGGGAAGGAGAAGGAGCGATTTCCCGTCCTGGAACCGGATGCCGTTGACGGCTGAACAGCCACTCCGGCTAGCTGCTTCCCGTACAATCTCAGCATGAATATCTCTGGAAACGGCACATCTGCTTCGACCATTTTTCGTCCCGGCGGCAGGTCTCCGCTGGAGCTTCGCCCGCTCACGCTCACTCCCGGCTTTGTGCAGACCGCCGAAGGCTCGGTGCTGGTGACACTGGGCAACACGCGGGTGCTGACCTGCGCGACCATCGAGCAGGGCGTCCCCGGCTGGCTGAGGAACTCGGGGCGCGGCTGGGTGACGGCGGAGTACTCGATGCTGCCCCGCTCGACCGTCACCCGCACACCTCGAGAAAGTGAGCGGGGCAAGATCGGCGGGCGGACACACGAGATTCAGCGGCTGATCGGCAGGAGCCTGCGGTCTGTTGTCGATATGAAGGCGCTGGGCGAGCGCACGGTGATTCTCGACTGCGACGTGATTCAGGCCGATGGCGGCACGCGCACCGCGGCCATCACCGGCGCGGCGGTGGCCCTTGCTCTTGCGTTGAACGCGCTGGTCGCCGCCGGAACGCTTAAAGCGTCTCCGCTCAGGCAACTGGTGGCCGCGACCTCGGCGGGCATGGTCGGCGGCGCGATGCTGCTGGACTTATGTTATGAGGAGGATTCGCAGGCCGAGGTGGATATGAATGTAGTGATGACCGCCGACGGCGGCCTGATCGAGACGCAGGCCACGGCGGAGAAGGGCTCTTTTTCGCGCGCGCAGTTGAATGATCTGGTCGATCTGGCGGAGGCGGGGTTGAAGGAGATTTTTGCCGCACAGCGGGCGGTGCTGGGGGTATAGGGCTACAGTTCTGCTTTTGACGGATTCTTTCCGGATTGCCATGCACAGGGATGATGGTTGAGCGGATTGGCCTAATAGCGTCAACAAGAGAAGTACATCCCAATCAGGTTCTCAGTGACTACTTGCAGACTCCTCGACAGACCCACTGGATGGACCCATTACGGCTTAATCGGACTATAGAGATTGGAGGGCCGACTAACCTAGGTGTTGCTTTGATTTGTGCTTCTATTGCGCGCTTAAGCGCGTCGGGTGCTCCGATTTTCTCCGCATAAATCCAAGCATTAATCACACCGGGAGATGGCACGCTTGCGAAAACCCCCATCGGGTAAAAGAAGATGTCGTCTGCGTTCTTTCCTGCGAATTCTTGAAGCTCATTCATCCGCAAATTTGGTGGGGTTGCTGTGTCCTCAACGAAATAACTTCCAGCGGCGGAAATGTTGCCGTCCTGATCTAACCCTATAAATGTGAAAGCTTGAGGACCCTTCGGTTTCTGGCCGTTCCCTTCGCCGATTTCAAAATATCGTGCATGATTCACTCGCCATATTTGCTGAAGCGGTTCTAGGGCGGCACGTGCATATTTCAATGCTGCTTCGTGAGGGCTGTGGCTATTGATGCTGCTAATCCTCGCAAGTTCGTACGGATTGAAATGGAGTGGGGGTTCAACTGTTCCTGTTCCCGTCGCCACGAATAGCATGTGGTCGGAGACCTGAACAATTTTGCAAACTGAGTGTTGACCACCCTCGAATCGGTTAGCGAGGCTGTCAGCGGCAATCACGGCCTCCTGCGGAGAGACGAATACTAAGACTGTGCTGGCTGTGACATGCAACACAAAACACAGACTCGACATAATGATAGCCGCCACCCGGACGCCACTTCTTCTCATGTAGAAAATCTTAGCATCACTCTCGTCCATCGGTTGAGGCCAAATCGCTAATGCGCTCATGGATATTCCAAAGCCAAGCTGGGGCGTTTCTGTCGCGCGGAATTCTGCGCCGGCAATGTGAAGGAGAGGGGTTCTAGTGTGGTGAGTCAGAAGTTCATTGAAGAGCAACTACAGATCCTTCGACTCACCACCCCCAGGCTGAAGAGTACGCCTGGGGCCCCGTTCGCTCAGGATGACAGCAGTTTTTGTGTGCGTATTTCTCACTCAGGACACTAGTTCCTGTTCCCTGCTTTTACCGCATCCTTGCGCAAATGGCTGAACGCCGCCGGGGGCACGTCGGTCAGCGGCAGCGCGGGGCCTTCCCAGAGCAGGCGCGGCGAGCCTTGGCTGGCCGAGTGCAAGCCCTCCAGATGAAGTGAATGCTGGCCCGCGCGCAGGCCCAGAGAGCCGCGATCATAGCGCATGGCGTTGCCCGGCGAGCCGCAGACCTGGGCAAAGGGCGGGCCGGTTTTGGCCACTTCCATGCCGTCGATCGCCAGCCGCGCGCCGTCCCGATCCAGTAGATGAAAGGTATAGCCGCCGTCGGCGGGAATGTCGAGGAAGCCGTCCCATGCGGCGGCGTAGCGGGTAAAGCCCTGCGCATCCGCGTGCAGGCTGGGCGACTCGCCGGCAAAGACCGCGCGCTGGGTGCTGAGATCGGGCAGCTCGGTCCATTCGCCGGGGAAGATTTGCCAACTGAGTCCGGGCAGCAGTGCGCCCATCGGGGAGAGAGCGTCGCGCCATCGACCAACAGCCACCACTCCCTGCGCGGCCCAGTCCTGATTGCCGGCGTCATCCTCCACATGAAGCAGAACCCGGAAGCGGCCCGCTCCCCTGGCCGCGCCGTCGAGCTGGGTTCCTTCGGCATCCGGAAAGCGATGGCGCGCGCGGCGGCCGGTGGCCTGCGTCCCGTCGCCAAAGAGCCAGGTATAGCGCGTCTTCGGCGCAGGCTGGGCGGTAAAGGTCACACTATCCCCCGGAGCGAAGACCGGCGGGTCCACAGTGAAGGCCGCCACCGGCCCGTGCGGAGCAACAAACTGAGCCTGAGCCGCGCCGCCGGAGACCGCCAGC
>CAZQRX010000040.1:0-22903 GCA_964595845.1 uncultured Occallatibacter sp.
TCAACTTCCTCTGCCTCCTCGGCTGGTCGCCCAAAGACGACCGCGAGTTCATGCCGCTTGAGGAGATTCGTGAAGCCTTCACGCTGGAAAACGTCAACCGCTCCAACGCCGTCGTCAATTTCACCGAGGAAGACCCGTTTGACCCCAAGGCCGTCTGGCTCAACGCCGAGCACATCCGCGCCCTCAGCGTCGACGAGCTAAGCCGCCAGCTTCAGCCCTTCTTCGCGCAGGCCGGCTTTGAGGCAACGCCCGAAAAAATACTCACCGTCGCCCCGCTCATCCGCGAGCGCATCAAGCTGCTCGGCGAAGCCCCCGCAGCCGCCGACTTTTTCTTCCTGAAGGAACTCGCCCCCTACGACCCAGCAGAGTTGATCCCGCAGAAGGGCGGCGATGCGGCGATGGCCCGCCGAGTCCTCCAGCACGCGCTGGAAGTTCTGCCCGCCGTCACCTTCGATCACGATTCGCTCGATCAGGCGCTTCGAGCGGCAGCCGCACACCTGGGTTTGAAGGCCGGGCAGGCCTTCCAGCCCATCCGCGTCGCCGTCTGCGGACGCAAGAACGCGCCGCCACTCTTTGAAACCATGGCCGTCCTCGGCCGCGAGACGTGTCTCGCCCGCATCCGCCTGGCCGAAGCCAGCCTGCAATCGATCGTTTGAGCACATGCCCATCCGTACTGCGGTGGGGCCAGCGGCCTTCGCTTCGGAACGCGAACGGATTCATCCCAGGTTGTAAAAGCGGATTTAGGGCACACGCGATCCGGCTAGCCCTTATAGATGAAAGAGTAATCCGGGAAGAACATCGAACGCGCCGTGGAAGAGCATTCCAGGAGCGAGGCTTTTGGACAGCACGGCTGTCCCGCCAAAGACCAGGCCGAGACACGTCACCGATACCACCACCTCCCATGGCAATGCGGCATGAGCGGCTCCGAAAATCACCGCCTGCAGGACGAGGCCCGCAGCCAGGGATCCGGTATACCTTTGGAATTGCCTGAGCAGATAGCCGCGATAAATGAACTCTTCACAAAACGCGGCGCTCACTGAGAGTGCAACCCACAAGATCCTCTCAATGTCGCTGTGTGGCAGCAGTGTCATTAAGTGCGCGATCTTCTGCGGCTCCGGCTTCAATAGCATGCCAAGGCCGTATCCGCAGCACGCCCAGACACCTGCCGCTCCACACGCGATGAGAGCGTAAAGGCGCCATCGGCCGAACGACCAAGCCCTTTCATCGATGAATTGCCTGACACTTTTGGGTTGCCCTCGCATTCCGGCGCGAATGTATAGATAGAGGAACCACTCGCTGCTCAAAGCGATGAGGTAAATCTTTGCACGCCCGAAGTGTTCTATCGCTGCGCCAGGCTGGTTGCCGACCAAAATCCGGCCCGCAACCGCAAAAGCCGCAATGATCGCCAGCAGCCCGAGCGTATGCCCCAGGGATGCAATCGGCTCGACCGGTCTTCCAGTTTCAACCGCTTCTGTGCTCATCGAGGCGTCAATGAATACGCAACCCATTCTAACCCCGCGGCGGGCGACATTGCCCGCGCGCGCGGCATGACGGAGACCGCCAAGGCCGCCTGAATTACCCGCGAAGCTCTCTACAAAGCCCTTCGCCCCAATAGCGCGCCGCGCTTTGATACCATCAGTCGCGTCTGTGCGGCGTTCGGCGTGCGTTTGGTGGCCCAGGCCATGCCCACCAGCAAAGCCGCCGCTTGAAAAGCAGTCTGCGGACGCAAGAACGCGCCGCCGCTCTTTGAAACCATGGCCGTCCTCGGCCGCGATGTCGGCCTCGCCCGCATCCGCCAGGCCGAAGCCAGCCTGCAATCGCTCGGCTGAGCACGGCCCCATCTGTACTGCGGTGGGGCCAGCGGCCTTCGGTTCGGAGTGGGTACGGCTTCGTCTCAGGTTGCAAAACAGATTGAAGGCATCCGCGATCCGGCGAGCTTTTATAGATGTCGGATTGAACAACGAAGCGCAACGGCAACTCCGGTGGCAGGTGGATGGAATGGGGTAGCATTCAGGAAGCCTAATCACTAGCCAGCAAAATGAGCAGCATGGAACGGCAATACTCCCCCTCCATGCGCCATAAAACAACAACATGTCAGGGTTCAGGTGGAGTGTTGATCCGGCCGGAAGGTGTTGGCCAGCACGCCGAGGCCGGGTATGCTGACTTCTACGCAATCTCCAGCATTGAGCGGACCCACCCCGGAAGGAGTTCCTGTCAGCACCAGGTCGCCTGGTTCAAGAGTGAGGATAGAGCTGATATAGGCGAGCAGTTTTGGGATGGGAAAGATAAAGTCGAGGGTCGAGGCGTGCTGGCGCAGCTCGCCGTTGACGCGGGTTTCCAGGGTCAGGCCAGCCGCGGGGTCCAGCTCGTCGCTGACGATGGGGCCAACCGGGCAGAAGGTGTCGAAACCTTTGGCGCGGGTCCATTGGCCATCTTTGCTTTGCAGGTCGCGTGCGGTCACGTCGTTGGCCAGCGTGTAGCCGCGCAGGGCGGAGCGCCACTCTTCTTCTTGCAGATTGCGGACGCGGCGTCCGATCACCAGCGTCAGCTCGCCTTCAAAGTCCACGCGCGATGAGACGGCGGGCATTCGGACGACTCCGCCCGGAGCAAGCAGCGCGGAGACCGGCTTGAAAAACAACAGCGGCTCGGCGGGCAGTTGGTGGCCCATCTCCTTCACATGAGCGCGGTAGTTGCTGCCCACGCAGATGATCTTCGCGGGCGTAACCGGCGGGAGAAGCTCGGCGGCACTGAGGGGCATCGGCTCGAAGTCGAAACTCCAGGAGGTAGCACGATTGTGTTCCAGGTGGAAGGCCAGATCTTCTCCGGGCGCAGGGGCAAGGTCAAAAATCCAAGGCTCGCCGGCGCGATCTTCGACAGCGCCGTAGAGAGTTTGATTCTCGAAGCGAAAACGGCAGTATTGCATCGGTAATCCTCCATGCGCGGCCACGGCCGTTACGGGTTGGGCACAAACTCCACGGCTTCGGCGGAGCGGGCGCTCTCGAGTCCGCTCTGGGAGATGGCGCTGACAGCATAGCGATACGTGTGGCCGGGTTGGACCTGCGTGTCGTGGAAGGCCGGCGGCGCCAGGGGCTCGGGCGGCGAGATGCGCTGCCACGCGGCCTCGCCCTCACGGCGATAGACGAAATAGCCGGCCAGATCGGCATCCGTAACGGGCTGCCAGCTCAGGTCAATTGCCGGCGCGGCTCCGTTTTCGCCGGCCGTGGCCACGGCGGCCAGATTGGTGGGCGTCTCGGGCGGAAAAATATCCTTCGCCTCAACCTGAACTGGCGCTGAGAACTCACTGGCAAGCTCCAGCACCCTGCCCTCCAGCGTGACGCTCGCCACGCGCTGAGCGCGGTACTCATAGCTCTGGCCGAGGCGGATGTTCGTGTCCAGAGCGCGACAGTCCCCCTTGCGCCCATCCGGCGCGCAGCGGTCCACCAGCAGGTTCTGCTCAAGCGGCTCTGGCTGGGGCGCCAGCAGACCCTCGCGAGGCTTGGTGGCCGGCGGCGTCAGCAGCTTGCGGTGCAGGCGAACGGCTGAGGAAGAGGATTCTTCGGCGGGAGTCCAGCGCAACGCCACGCCCTGCTTGCGCACCTCGGCGGAGAGGCCGGTGACCGGCGCGGGCGCCTCGCCGGCCAGCACCACGGCGGCGTTCGACAGGCCGGCCGAGCGGCCATTGCGATTCTTGAGTTCGACAAAGTAGCTCAGTGGGCGCGGCGCTCCGGCGGCCAGCTGAGCAGGCAATGTATCGGTGAACGCGCCCTCCGCTCCAGGAGCCAGCGACAGCTCAGCGCCAGCCGTCTCGCAGCCTCCGGCGCCTTCCTTGCGGCAGACGCGCACCGTGACGCTGCCCTTCAGCAGCAGCTTGTCGGTGTTCTTTTTGGGCATGGTCCAGGTGAGCGCGACCTGGCTGCCCGCGCGGCTGGCTGCCAGGTTGGCCACCGGGTCGGCCAGGTTGAGCGAGGGCGGCAGCGGCGCGCCAGGCATTCCGCATCCGGCCAAGGCTATTCCAGCAGCCAGCGCGGCAGCCAGCGCCGCCCATTGATTTCTGTGCATCAAACTCATCGCCCTCTCAGTCTACCGGAGCGGCGCAGGAGCTGGCCAAAGTGAGAAGCGCAATCGCCGAGGGACGGAGTTCAGCCGTTTGAAAGACAATGCTAATTGCTCCCTCCAAAAAGATTGTTCAGCGAAGAGAAGTCATAGCTGATTCCAACCTGCGCGCCTATCTTGTTGCCGGAGAGCAAATCGGATTTATTCGACCACTTCACTCCGAATGGAACACTGATCCCGGACTTTCCATTCTTGACGGTGATCTTTGCCTGGGCGACCCACAAAGAACCGGCTGTGCCGACCAGAACCTGCGTTGGCGCGGGAATCGAAGTCCCTGGAGCCACGTCGCTTTGCGTGATGTTGAGCATGGAAGGGTCAGGCTGATATTGCCAGTAACCTGCCAGCGAAAAGACAGCCAGCTTGGCGGGTGGCGTTCCAAGAATGGGCGTATCGAACTCGGCAGAAATCTGCCCATAGTGCAAGCGCCCGTATTTTGCCGATGCCGGGATCGTGCCGCCATAGATGGAGATGTCCGCGTTTGCCGTGAATAGGCTCTTGGCTCCGCTGCCTGAGGTCAGCAGCGTATTGATGGCAGTAGTGCTATTCATCGCGTAGCCGTATACCAGCTTGAAATCATGAGTCTCCGGCTGATTCGCCGGCTTGGAGTAGTCGTATTCCGCCGTAAACATGTTGCCGAGCGTGTTGTCGACGGCTGTCCTCGCGGCATTCTGATAGGTAGCAGTCGCCTTGGCGGCAGCGACTACTTCAGATTCAAAATTCGCATCGAACGCATTGGCATCCGCGGTAATTTTTTTGATAAATAGATCAAAAGCATCCGCCAATCCCTGCTGATTCCTATTTGACGCTGCCGTGGCGAAATCTTTTTGTGCGTCGACCCAATCCTGGTCGCAAGCAGTGCAATTCAACGCTCTCACCACAGGATTCGCAGCCAGAAGCTCCGAAGCAGCGGCATTAATCACTTGTTTCTTCGTGGCTTCCCACCTGCTTCTCATTGCCGCCGAATGAGGATCGAAGGGATTGTGAATTGCAAACTGAGCGGTGATTCCGGTCAGCTTGCCGACACTGGAAGGTATATTAACTTGCGTGCCTGCCGGAGGCGAAGTGCCGGTTGCCGGCTGGGTCGAAGCTGTGGATTGGGAACTGGGCTGGGCCAGAGCGAAGGATGCCGAAAGGTTGACGTCGCCTGCGGTCTTGCGCAGCCAATTCTGCTTAGTAGGATCGATCGAGATTGGTGCCTGACCAAGCAGTAGGGAACCGATTCCCTCCAGATTGCCGCTAACCGTCGAAGTGGTTCCGCTTGAAGATTGTGTAAGGGCGCCAGAATCGACCGCCATGGCCAGGATGCTGGAGCCGCCAGCTTTCGAAACCAGTGAGGTGCTTCCTGCGGAGGATGACTGCGCGGCAACCTGTTTGTCGGGGCGAGCCTGAGATAGACCGGTCACAACATTAGCAAAAGCACTGTCAAGGTCGAGTATCTGCATACCGGAATTCAGCATCGTAGTCGCCGTTCTGACCGTGGCAGCAAATCGAAGTTGTCTGAAATCTTCATTGATTACCTTTTTGTCAAGCGATTTATTCTGGCTATCGTTGTAATAAGTTTGCAACTCCTGTTTGAATGCTTTCACCGAGGCGCGCGAATCGGTATCAAATGAATAGGCTTGAGCCGCCGGCTGTGCCTTGGGCTGATCGGCGGGAGCTGCCGTTTGGGCACGCGCCATGACGAAGCCCAGGCAAGGCGCAAGAAAGAGCGATGCTTTCAGGGGGATTTTCATTGGTCTTCCTCGGTCTTTGACCGTATGTTGTTGTGCCTAAGATAAGTGCCCCACCCTAGCCGTGTACTTCTATTGCGGCTAGGGTGGGAGATACAGAATTACACGATCAGAAATCTAGACCCCAAATCCGAAAAACGCTCCGGGCATATGGAAAAGCTGACGGTTAGTCCATAGATCAATGCTTGCTGCTCCGTTGACTGAATAAGAGAGAGTTCCATTCTCCGGAACAGGACCGTCGACAATCGCAATCTGAATGAAGGAATCGTCCTTCGGAAGCTTGAAAGAGGTGTTGTTGCCCGTAACGGTAAGCGCAGTGTAACTCCCGGAGCTCTGAACTGTCAGGGAAGCGCCTGCAAAATAGGCGAAGCCGCCAGGTTGGGGAGTAAAGGTGAATTGGATGGTATCTCCGGTGGTGGCGACGAAATCGGCTGAAGCTGCGGACATGGAGTACTCCTCTCGGGTTGCAATGCGGTTTAGTTTCAGGGACAGTTGGATGGAATACCTGCCAACCAGCCCCGGCAGTATCTGCTGATTGAACGCTTGACATCTCTCTAAATCGCTAACTGGCTTATGCTCTCAAAACAAGCAAGAAGACCTAACTTGCGAGTTGTTGCAGATCCGCCGGGGAGCCGTTGAAGGCGTCCAGATCGGTGGTTTGAGATGGAACGCCGGGCAACTGCTGCATGGCGAACTGCCAGAAGAGCCAGTTAGTCCATCCGCCGGGAATGATAGGTGCATTGACGCCGTATTCGGCTATCCAAAGAGGATAATTCGACAAATCTGTTGGATTGCCGAGCGTGGTCCGCCAGAAAGAAACAAACGTGTACACGATGGGCGTTTTGCCTGTTGCCGCCGCCACAGCCGCCAGCCAGGATGCGGCGCCCGCGATGAGATCGGCAGTGGCAACGCCGTTGGTTAACTCAATATCCAGCGTAGGCGGCAGATCGCCTGGGGCAAGCGCCGGGCTTCCGCCGTTCGCCTTGGAGAGGCTTTGAAGAAAGTTGTTCACCTGCGCCGCCGGGTCGTCGTTTGGATGATAGAAGTGATATGCGCCCCTCAACAGCCCCGCCGCCTTGATTCCCGCCCAATTATCCACAAAGTATGGGTCGGAGACCGTGATGCCTTCACTTGCCTTGGCGTAGGCAAACTGTTCGCCGCCGCTTGCTACCGTGGCCCAGTTCACCACGCCCTGATAGTTCGATACATCGATACCCGGAACCGCGCCTGTTGGAAATCCCATAACTACACCCTCGCTTTCTCCTTAATACTTCGTTGATTGACCTCCTGCATCGGATGCGGATTGCGTGATAGTTTCACTTAACCTTGTCTACTCGTTGGGGCAGTTAGCTCTCGGCAATCTTTTTGCCGATATATGCGCCGTTGCCGAGGCCCATGAGGATCATCAGTGTCGGGCCGATATCGGGCAGGCCCTGGTGAGCAATTGATCCGGGCGGGTTATCGGGCCAGTGAATAATGGCGAAGACCTCCGCGAGAAAAACCCCGACGGCAATCACGGTCCACAGAATAACTTGCACCTTGCCCAAATCGGGGGCGCCAGTATCGTCCGCGAAGAGGCCGCTCTGGCTGGGCAGGGACGCAGGAGCCGCCGGAAGGCCGGCAGCGGCGGCGGCAGCGATGGTAGCCGTGCTCTTCGCCTGGGAACTGATGGCGATGGACTTGGCGCTGACTGCGGTGACGACGCTGATGCCCATGGCGATCAGTAAATTGTTGGGTAGGCCGGGCAATCCGTCGCCGTAGCCAGCGCTGAATCGAATCTGGTAGATGGCTAGAAATGCAAAAACAACCGCCGCGGTCCATACCATCATTTGAAACTTGCTGGTGCTGGGCCGACCATCCTCTCCGATGACCAGCGCCCAGGGATGTTTTCCCGTCGCGATGAGAAGGATGATCCAGAATGCTCCCAGACCGGCCAATCCGGTCAGGTATGCGAAGAATTGCTGCATAAGCATCTCCCATGGGGCTGAAGATGAGTTGCACCTGCACTGCCCGCGATTACAAAATTGGAGCGACCGACCGCGGTTCTGTGAAGGTAGAGCGAATGAGGAAGTGATGCATCCGTTTCTCAGATACGCTGCCGGACTGATTCGCTTCTTGAAACCGGATTCCGCGCCTGAAAATATTTGGTTGAATATTGAATACAGCTTTCTGCAAACTGTTCGGTCATCTTTCAAAGGCAAGGGGGCCTTGAAAGTTTAAATAGTTTTCCACAAATATCCAAAACTTGTCAAGTACTTTTTTCTTAATCAAGTGAATTGATGAAAAACCTCGGTCAGGTAACCAATACTATTTACCACTTTATTAACACCCTTTGGAGGGGCATAGACAAGGTTTACAGCCGCCGCAGCCGCGCGCAGGCGTCGTCCAGCTCAGGATCTTTTTTGGCGAAGCAGAAACGCAGCAAGTTCTCGCCGTGGCCGGGGCGGAAGAAAGCGGTGCCGGCCACGGATGCTACTCCTGTCGAGGCTAACAGGCTGCGAGCTTTTTCCGCGGCGGTCTTGCCGGGGATATGGGCGGCAGTGGCCAGAACGTAGTAAGCCCCGGCGGGGACGCTGGGTTCGAGACCCGCGTCGCCGAGCGCGCTCAGAATGCGGGCGCGCTTGGATTGGTGGTCGCTGGTTAACTGCGTGTAGAAGCTCGGCGGAAGCTGTTCCAGCCCGGCTGCTGCGCCGTGCTGCAAGGCCGAGGGCGCGCAGACATAAGTCAGATCGTGGAAGTAACTGATCGCGCCCATCCATTTGGCGTCGGCAGTTACATAACCCAGCCGCCAGCCGGTGACTGAGAAAGTCTTGCTGAATCCGGAAAGCACAATGGTACGCTCCCTCATCCCCGGCAGCATAGCGGGCGCAATGTGCCGCGCGCCGTCGTAGACAAAATACTCGTAAATCTCATCGGTGATGAGAAAGAGGTCGTGCTCCTGGCAGACGGCGGCGATGGCTTCAGTTTCAGCGAGCGTAAAAACCTTGCCGCTAGGGTTGGCCGGAGTGTTCAAGAGTATCGCACGCGTCCGCGGTGTGACGGCGGAGCGCAGGGCGTCCATATCCAGCACCCCATCCGGCTCGGCGAGCAGTACGAAGACCGGTGTCACGCGCAGCGATTTGAGCGTGGCCACGTGGTAGCCATAAAACGGCTCGAAGATCAGCACCTCGTCGCCGGGATTCAGCAGGGCCATGGCGGCGGCGTGCAGCCCGCCGGTGGCGCCAGAGGAGACCAGGACTTCGCTCTCCGGGTCGTATTCAAGGCCGTAGTCGCGTTGCTGCTTGGCGGCAATGGCGTTGCGCAGGCGCTGGATGCCGTCGAGGCGCGTATAGATATTCTGGCCGTCGCGGATCGCCTGGATCGCGCCCTCCTCGACCGGCGCGGGGACGGGCGTGTCGCAGATGCCCTGGGCCAGATTGATGCCACCGATGCGGTCGCACTCCAGAGTCATCGCGCGAATCTCCGACTGAATTGTTGCGGGAGCGAGCTGGCTGAGGGTGAGGCGGGACGGGTCGGCGGCGGGGTTGGGCATGGGGATTTTCCTTGTACTTTTATCTTACAGATACGAGCGATTACGGCGGAGCCGGCGGCGACAGCGTAAAATTTGGATTCAATGCATGAACTTTCCCTGGTGACGAGCATCGTCGAAACGGTAACCGAGACACTGGCCGCCAATCCGGGCGCGCGGGTGCTTGAGGTGCGGCTGCGCGTCGGCGCATTGGCCTCGGTGATTCCCGAGTCGCTGGAGTTCTGCTGGGGCATTGTCAGCGAAGCCACGCCGCTGGAAGGCTCGCGGCTCGTGGTCAATGTGCTGCCGGTGGTGGTACATTGCGCGCTGTGCGGGATCGATTCGGAGCTGGAGGGCGTGCAGAGCTTTCGCTGCCCGCGCTGCGGCCAGCCATGCAGCGAGATACGCCAGGGGCGCGAGTTGGAGATCGATTCGATCGAGATTGACGAGGTGAAGGAATGAGAAGCCTAATCTGCTGCACAAGTTACTCCAGCCATGAACCCGCTAACTTGCTAACTTGCGATCACCGCGAAGCGGTGGCTAACCTGCTAAAAAGGGTAACCCGTCCTCGCTAATTATGGTGAAAGGATGGAGAAGATTCAGGTCTCAATCAGTGTTGTTGATAGGGAGTGCACATGACCACGCGTATTGTCGAATTGCGGCGGGGAATTCTCAAAAAGAACGACGAGCTGGCGGCGGGCCTTCGCGCGAGCTACGCGGCTGCCGGCGTGCTGGTGCTGAACCTGGTCTCCAGCCCCGGCACGGGCAAGACCGCCTTTCTGGAGCGGACGCTGCGCGAATTGAAGGCGCGGGGCGCGCGAGTGGCCGCGCTGGTCGGCGATTTGGAGACCGACAACGACGCGCGGCGGCTTGCGGCGAGCGGCGCTCCGGTCCGCCAGATCAATACCCATGGCATCTGCCACCTCGACGCGGAGATGATCGGCAAGTACCTCGACGGCTGGGAGGGTGTCGCGCTGGGCGGGCTCGATTATCTCTTCATTGAGAATGTCGGCAACCTGGTCTGCCCGTCGAGCTACGACCTGGGCGAGAAGATTCGCGTGGTCCTGCTGAGCGTGACCGAGGGCGAGGACAAGCCGTTGAAGTATCCCACGCTCTTCAACTCCGCCGACGCCGCAGTCATCACCAAGATGGACATCGCCGAGCCATGCGGCTTCGACCGCGAGCTGGCGCTTAGGAATATCAATGAGATACGCCCCGGCATTCGCATCTTCGAGACCTCCGCCAAGACCGGCGCGGGGATGGAGGAGTGGCTTGGGTATCTGGCGGAGGCGCGGGTGGGACGGAGTTGAGAAAGGTGATTATTGTTGCCTTATTCACGGAAATCTGTCAGATTAAAGACTGGTATCCCCCGGTCGCTTCGGTGGCCGGGCGCGAAACCGCTCCGCAAGCGGCGGCTTCTGCATTAATTGGTTAACCTCGCACGTCAGTCCCAGCCATGCACTGCTTCCCCATATTGATTGCATCAAGCATATTCGCGCCGGCGTTCATCGCGTCTCGCAATTTCCGGCGACACTTACTGATCGACATGCGTAATTATTGTTCCATTTACTGTAATCTCAACCCACCAGTGAGAAAACGCTGTACTTAGTACCCCACCCTGGTTGCTGTTAAATACGGCGTCAATGCCCGACTTAACCTTATATTTTTTGCCAGCGTTAAGATTTATGTCTATAGTGATTGGACTTATATTTCCAGACACTTGTTCATTTACGCCCAGCGCAAGGGAGAATGTAATCTGGTGCCGGCCTGGAAGTAACTCTATCTTCCCTGGCCCAGCCACCCCCCAACCGCTATGAATCGGCATCGCAACCCCATCAACAAATGTAATAGAAGCTTCTTGAACTCCCAGTAAAGTACGGCAAGTTTCAAGAACGGCTATCTGGCTTTGTGGAAGAGCAGGACCGGGGTATGCCCTATAGGGTGCTGCATACGCCATGACCCCAAAACCGATAACGATTGTTGACCATAATGCAATCCATTTCGCTGTTTTCATTCGGCAACTCCTTGTGATTAAAAGACTGTTTAATACATGTTCAGTAATAATGCCTGTTATAATATCCATTCCTCATCATTTTGTTTTTGCATTTTTTAATAAAGCAATAATATCTTTTTCCCCGAAAAATTTTGCCTCCTTTAATGCTGTCATACCACCACTTCTCTTGACATTAACATCTGCACCTTTGGAGAGCAACACCTCAACCACTTTAAGATGGTTATTAAAGATGGCCTCCATTAGAGCAGTCCCATAGCTTCCCATTATATTTACATCTGCACCCTTGGCTAACAGCGCCTGCACCATATCAATTTGCCCTTGCCGAGAAGCAACCATTAATGCGGTCTTATCATTTCTATTCTTGACATTGATATCTGCTCCTTTGTCGAGTAGCGCCTGCGCCACATCAAGGTGACCTCCTTGAATCGCCAAAATCAGCGCAGTAAAACCCCAGGTTCCCCCATCGTCATCTACTTCGTATCCTTTGTTGAGTAGCATCTGCACTGCATCATTAAAGCTCGCGTTACAATTGACATCAGCACCCTTGGCGAGCAGCACCTGTACCACATCGAGGTGACCGGAATAGGAAGCAGCCATCAGCGCCGTCCAGCCACCTACTAACTTTGTATTAACATTAGCGCCCTTGGCAAGTAGCTCCTGTACGACATCAAGGTAGCCGTTTTGTGAGGCATATATTAGCGCAGTATAACCATAATTATCCCTTGCGTTAATATCAGCACCCTTAACGAGTAAAGCCTGTACCGCATTAGCGTGATCATGTACAGAGGCAAGCATTAAAGCGGTTCCACTTTTATTATCCTTTGTATTAACATCAGCGCCTTTGCTGAGTAGCGCCTGTACCACATCAAAGTGTCCGTTAAGTGATGCCCACATGAGCGCGGTCCAGTCGTCACTATCCTTAACATTGACATCTGCATTTTTGGCAAGTAATTCTTGCACAATATCGATATGACCTTGTGCGGAGGCTTCCATTAAAGCGGTTCTGTTAGCAGTATCCTTTACATTAACATCAGTGCCCTTGTCGAGCAATATCTTGACTCTAGCCAGATCACCATTCTTTGCCGCAATAATGAGATCATCTTCAGCGCCTGCATTCTTGAGGAGTTGCACTATATCAAAGTGATCATTCTTGGATGCCATTTTCAGTGCGGTCAGACCATCTCTAGCCTTAGCATTCACATCTGCGCCCTTGGCGAGCAACGCCTGCACTATATCAAGGTGGCCTTCCTCGGAGGCAGCCATCAGCGCGGTCAAGTCATCACTACCCTTTGCATCGACCTCAGCTCCCTTGGCGAGCAATGCTTGCACCACATCAATGTGACCTGCCGTGGAGGCCAATGATAGTGCGGTCGAGCTATTGCTTGCCTTGACATTGATCTCAGCTCCTTTGTCGAGCAGTGCTTGCACCACATCAAGGTGATCTTTTATGGAGGCAAACATCAGCGCAGTATAGCCACCATTGTTTAACTTGGCATTGACATCGGCCCCCTTTGCAAGCAGCGTTTGTACTATATCAAAGTGACCGAAAAAGGAGGCTGATATCAGAGCGGTATTGCCATTGCTGGCCTTAGCATTAACATCGGCTCCCTTGACAAGCAACGCCTGCACAATCTCTGGTGTCCCCCCTTCGGACGCCTTCATCAATGCAGTTTGGCCGACTTCATCGGCATCGTTGACGTTGGCGCCATTCGCGAGCAGAGTTTGCACCACATCAAGGTGACCGACTTGGGAGGCAGCAATCAACGCTGTCGTGCCACCCTTATAAGGTAAAGGTGTTTTCCAGTGGATAGATGATAGCGGAACCGTTTCAGCCCCACCCCGTCCATCGGGCACAATCGCTACCATCCTGCCGTGTTCGCTCGTAAACCCATTAACCCCGTCAGTGTGAGTGTTCAATATCACATTCAAGTTCTCTGCAAAGGAAAATTCATCGATTCTAAAATTGACATCGACGCCTTTTTCGAGCAGCGCTTTGACTTGGGACAAATCTCCTTTGATGGCCGCTTCGACCAATTGATTCCCTGTCATTGATTGAGTCCATGCACCTGTCGGGAAAAAGACCATGAACATCAAGATGAGATAAATCAACGAGCGATTGGTAAGGTGTGCCGTTTTCATGAGATTCATAAAAACTCCTCCAAATATGAATGCGAGGAGCATACTAGAAATATGATGGGATTTGCAATGAAATTTTAGCGTGCAGATCATGGACCCTCTACGGAGCATTACGGGGCAGTTTGGCTTCTGGTTTACCGGTCGGTTTCCGGTGATCCAAATCACACTATACGCGACCCCTGCTGCCGGTATAACGTAGAATTATGTGCTTAGCGATTCCGGGAAAAGTCGAGGAAATTCTTACTGAAGGCGATCTCCGCATTGGGCGGGTGAACTTTGGCGGCGTCGTCAAGCGCGTCTGCCTGGACTACGTGCCGGAGGTCCAGGTCGGCGACTATACCATTGTCCACGTTGGCTTTGCACTCTCCAAAATCGACGAGGAGACGGCCTTGAAGACGCTCGAAGACTTCCGCGCGATGGGCATGCTGGACGAGGAACTGGCCAGCGAGGATGAGGCCTTTGCGAGAGCCGCATTGGCTCCGTCGTCGCCTTGCCCGGACGGGAGCTGTGCGGTAGAAAGCGGCTCTGGCCAATGAAGTACCTGACCGAGTTCCGCAATGGCGAGATCGCGCAGCGCATGGCGCGGGAGATCGCCGCTGTCACGACGCGCCCATGGAAGATCATGGAGGTCTGTGGCGGGCAGACGCACTCGATCATCAAAAACGGAATCGACCAGATGCTGCCCGCCGGGATCGAGATGATTCACGGCCCCGGCTGCCCGGTCTGCGTCACCCCTTTGGAGCTGATCGACAAGGCGCTGGCGATTGCCGCCCAGCCGAGGGTGATCTTCTGCTCTTTTGGCGATATGCTGCGCGTGCCCGGCACCGAGGGCGATCTCTTTCAAGTTAAAGGCGCGGGCGGCGATGTGCGCGTGGTCTATTCGCCCCTGGATGCCGTTGAAATCGCTCAGAAAAACCCGCACAAGCAGGTTGTCTTCTTCGGCGTGGGCTTCGAGACCACCGCTCCGGCCAATGCAATGAGCGTTCACGTGGCCAAGCGCCGCGGCCTGAAGAACTTTTCGCTGCTCGTCTCCCACGTTCTGGTCCCTCCGGCGATCGCGGCGATTCTGGAGTCGCCGGGAAATCAGGTGCAGGGCTTTTTGTTGGCCGGCCACGTGTGCAGCGTGATGGGCTACTGGGAGTATCCGCCTCTTGCAGCCAAGTATCAGGTCCCGCTGGTGGTCACCGGCTTTGAGCCGCTCGATCTGCTGGAAGGGATTCGCCGCTGCGTTATTCAGCTTGAGGCCGGCCGCCACGAGGTCGAGAACGCCTACGAACGCATCGTCACCTTCGACGGAAACCGGGCCGCGCAGAAGCTGCTGGCCGAGGTCTTCGAGGTCACCGACCGGGCGTGGCGCGGAATTGGCGTGATTCCCAGGAGCGGCTGGCGACTCAGCGAGGCTTACCGCGCCTTTGACGCCGAGGAGCGCTTCCATATCACCGGCATTCATACCGAGGAGTCGCCGCTCTGCCGCGCCGGAGATGTCCTGCGTGGGGCGATCAAGCCGGCCGAGTGCTCGGCCTTCGGCAAGGAGTGCACGCCGCGCCATCCGCTGGGCGCGACGATGGTCTCCAGCGAAGGCGCCTGCGCGGCCTATTACAACTATGGGCGGTTCTTGTCGGCCGAAGAGCTAGCCGGCGCCGGAAGCGGGCTGACGAGAGGGCCAAATGTCTGACGATTCGAAGACCGGTGTTCCCGACTTTTCCGGTTGGTCTTGTCCGCTTCCGCTCGTCGGCTACCCCACCATTGTGATGGGTCACGGAGGCGGCGGCAAACTGGGCAACGAGTTGGTCGAGCACCTCTTTTTGCCCGCCTTTCGTAATCCGGAGTTGGAAAACCTGGGCGACGCGGCGGTGCTCGAACTCGGCGGAAGCCGCTTGGCGATGAGTACTGACTCCTTCGTCGTGCAACCGCTCTTCTTCCCCGGCGGATCGATTGGCGAGCTGGCAGTCAACGGCACGGTCAACGATCTGGCCGTCTCCGGCGCGGAGCCGAGGTTCCTCAGCGCCAGTTTCATCCTGGAAGAGGGCTTTCCGCTGGCGCAGTTGGCGGCGATTGTCGAGGCGATGGCGCGGGCCGCGGCCACGGCGGGCGTCAAGATTGTTACCGGCGACACCAAGGTCGTCGAGCGCGGCCACGGCGACGGCTGCTACATCAACACGGCGGGCTTGGGTCTTCTTCGTCCCGGAATTTCAGTAAGTCCGCTGCATGCAATGCCCGGCGACGTGATCCTGGTCTCCGGGACAATCGGAGACCACGGCATGGCCATCATGAGCGTGCGTGAGGGCCTGGAGTTCGAGAGCCAAATCCGCTCCGATTGCGCCGCGCTGAATGGGATGATCGCCGAAGTTCTCACAGCGGCCGGCCTGGCTGTTCACACCATGCGCGACCCCACGCGCGGCGGCCTCGCGTCCACGCTCAATGAGATCGCGCAATCCTCCGGCGTCGGCATGGAGATCGACGAGCCCAGCCTGCCGGTGCGTCCCGAGGTGCAGTCGGCCTGTGAACTGCTCGGCCTCGATCCGGTCTATGTCGCCAACGAGGGCAAGGCAGTCTTCTTTGTCGCCCCCGAGGCCGCTGAGCAGGTTCTCGCCGTCCTGCGCGCGCATCCGCTGGGCCAGGGCGCCGCTCGTATCGGCCGCGTCACCGCGGAGCACAAGCGGATGCTGGTGGCGCGCACGGCAATGGGCGCCAATCGCGTGATTCCTGTCCAGATCGGCGAGCAGTTGCCGCGGATTTGCTGAGGAATCGATCTTGATGGATTGAACTCCGTTGAAATTCAGTAGTGGAGTGTCGATAGGAATCTCCAGCCTTCATCGCAAATAATCTACCGGATGCGGAGAACTCTGCACTGTTTGTGTATCCGATTGCACAGCATCGTGAGCCGCCGGGTGGAAGACTCCAAAAGAAGGAAAGGAGATACGAGATGGGACTTATCATTCTGATCGTTGTTCTGGTGCTGCTCTTCGGCGGCGGCGGAGGATACTACGGCTACAACCGCTGGGGCTACGCTGGCGGCGGAGGCATCGGACTCGGCACCATTCTGGTGATCTTGCTGGTGCTCTATCTGTTGGGGTTCTTCCACTAGAGCGCGGCGCAATGGGCGCTCGTTTCTTCCCAGGTCTACTTCGGCAAAGCTCAGAGCGGCTCTGGAGCGGCTGGCGTGTGGTCTACACAGCTTTCAGCGCTTGCGCAATACTGCCGGCCCAGGCATCAATCTCGTCCCAGTTGCGGAAATCGCCATAAGGGAAGAGCGCGCCGTCGCGGTTGGCGGGCAGCTTATAGATGAGCCGATGCCAGAAGCCCAGTTTGCTCCCGTCCATTGCGCCGAAGAAGACGCGGTGCTCCCTGGGCTCGACGGTCCCTCGAAACTCTGCGATTTCTTTGGGCTCCAGAATCTCGCAAAAGTCCCGGCCCTGATCGTCTTGAGCCTTGTTGCCCAGCGGACCGCTGCTGAAGAGCCACACGGGCCGACTGGCGAGCGCCTTTGAGTTGCGCCGCACAAACTTCGTGGCCGGCTTCATCCAGTGGAAGTAGTAGGCGGCACTTCCTATGATGGCGGCGTCGTAGCCGGCCGGATCGCCGGCTTGCCGCGCGGACTCGACCGTGGCCTCAACGCCTTGCCGGCGAAGCGTGGCGGCGATTCGCTCCGCGATTCCTTGCGTGGCTCCGTAAAGGCTTGCGTAAGCAATAAGTACTCGCATGTTCATCAACTCCAATCGTTCAAACGAAGGTCGAAAACCGGCTGTGGCTCATTCTCTCCCGTTGGACCGAATGCAGTATCGCAGAAAAATCTCGTGTTTATCTACCGTTGCCGGTTAAATTATCCATTCTGTATTCGCGCCATCAGCCAAGCAGCTCAAAGGCCCGCCGGATGCGCTCCGGCAGCGTAGCCGGCTCGCTGGGGAGCTTGGAGCTGATTTCCAGGACGACAGCGGGCGGCGAGGGCAGTGCGTTGAGGGCCGCGGCAGCGGCTGGCCAGTCGATGGCGCCGTCGCCGGGGAAGAGATGCTCGTCCTTGAGGCCGTGGTTGTCATGCGCGTGGACCTGCACGATGCGGGCGCCGAGCGTGGCGATGGCCTCCGGTACGCCGACGGTCAAGTGGGCGTGGCCGAGGTCAAGGCAGACGCCGATCTGGTCCAGGTGGCCGGTTTCGAGGATTTCCATCAGATGCTTGGGTGTGGTGGGTTCGCTGAGCAGGTTCTCCACCAGCGGACGCACACCCAGTGGACGGGCGTAAGCGCCAAGGTGTTCGAGAGCAGTGAGGGCGTAATCAACGGCGCGTGGCGACCACTCATCGTGGCGCTCGCCCAGATGCACAACGAGATTGCGGAAGGGGATCTGCTCGGCGGTTTCCAGGGCTCGCTTGATCTCGTCCATGGCCGCGAGGCGGCGGCTCTTCTCCGTATGCAGCAGGTTGACGGCGGGCGCGCCGGAGCGGCCCATCTCGCGATCGGGAAAGAGCGGGGCGTGCATCGACCAGGCGGTGAGCGGATTGGAGCGGAAGAAGGCGGCCAGCTCGGCGACCTGCTCGCGGCTGGTGTAGTCGAAGTGCTGCCGCGCGGCAAAGAGCTCGACCGCCTGCACGCCGGATTGAGTGGCCAGATCCAGCAGCCCGGCGTGCAGGCGCTGGTGCATGAAGATGTGCGTCGACAGGACTCGCAGCTTGGCCAATGGATTCCTCCTCGCCCCACCGGGCGCTGCTGTCATTGTCGCAGGGGCAGGCATTCCACGGAAAAAGGCGCTGCGGAGGGGGGAGGTCGTAGCTGAGGTTACACGATGGAGTTGCGCCATTTTCAATTTACGCTAATAAAACAAATTTTTATATTCTGAAAATCAGCCGCAAGAACGTGCACAAAGTGAGCAAAAAAGAACAGATTTTTGCTCGTGACCAGGAGAGTTTAATAATGGAGTTGGTGTGAAAGCTGCCAGGGCCGAGTAAAGAAAGGCGGTGGGCTTCGGGTGCTCTCGCGAAGAGGCCCCGGCAAGATCGCGGAGGGGAGCGGGGAATTCGGATGACGGAGCTAATGCAAGCACGATTTGATCCGGCCGTTTTCCTGGCGCAGGCCGGACTGGGGCGGAGGGTTGTGCAGGTTAAGCCCAAGCGGCCTTTTTTTTCGCAGGGCGATCCGGCCGATTGCGTCTTCTATCTGCAGAGCGGTCGCGCCAAGCTGACCGTGATCTCGAAAGAGGGTAAAGAGGCGACCATCGCGCTGCTCGCGGCGGGCGACTTTGTGGGCGAGGAGTCGATGGCCGGGACGCCAGGGTTGCGCATGGCGACGGCTACGGCGATTGCCCCTTGCACGGCGCTCAAGATCGAGCGCGCGGAGATGGTCCGCGTGATGCACGAGGAGCATACCTTCAGTGATCTCTTCCTCAAGTTTCTGCTGGAACGCTGCATGAGAGCCCAGGCGGACCTGGTCGATCAGCTCTTCAACTCCAGCGAGAAGCGGCTGGCGCGGATTCTGCTGCTGATGGCGGAGTTTGGCCAGCCCGGCGAACCGGAGACGCTGATTCCGAAGGTCTCTCAGGAGACGCTGGCGGAGATGATTGGAACGACGCGTTCGCGCGTGAGCTTCTTCATGAATCGCTTTCGCAAGCTAGGATTTATCGATTACAACGGCGGCATCAAGGTACACAAATCTCTATTGAACGTGGTTCTTCACGACTGAAGCGCGGCCCTCTCGCTACGCATAGGCGACCGCACACGACCAGACTAGCCTTGGCCGATCATCATCGTCTGCTCAAAAATACACTTGATCGGTTGCAAATTAGCTATTGCTCACTCAAGCATCCGGTGCCATCGCGGCGCGGAGTGCGTGATAGCGGCAGAGTCACGCGCCCCTTGCGTGTCGGCGTAAGGAATGTACAAGCCTCACGATGTTATAACTCCGTCGATTGGCTGGCGATCAGCGCCTTGGCTTTGGCGATGAACTCGGCCAGCGGCATGGAGCCCTGATCGCCTTTGGCGCGGGTGCGGACGCTGACTGCGCCGGCAGTTTCTTCCTTGTCGCCGAAGACGAGGATGTAGGGCGTCTTCTGGTTGGCGAAGTCGCGGATCTTGCCGTTCATCTTCTCGTTGCGGCTGTCGGTCTCGACGCGCAAGCCCGCGGCCTTCAACTCGGCTTCGACCTTCTGCGCGTATGCGTGGTGACGCTCGCTGATAGGCACCAGGCCAACCTGTACCGGCGCCAGCCACAGCGGAAAGGCTCCGGCGTAGTGCTCGATGAGCACGCCGAAGAAGCGCTCGACCGAGCCGAAGAGCGCGCGGTGTACCATCACCGGCTGATGGCGCTCGCCGTCCTCGCCGACGTACTCCAGCTCGAAGCGCGCGGGCAGATTGAAATCGAACTGCACGGTGGAAAGCTGCCACAGCCGGCCCAGCACGTCCACTAACTTCACGTCGATCTTGGGGCCGTAAAAAGCCGCTTCGCCGGGAATGGTTTTGTAACTGATTCCTTTGCGATCCAACGCGCTCTTGAGTCCATTGGTGGCAAGTTCCCAGTTATCGTCGGAGCCGGCATAGTGGGCGCGGTCGTTCGGATCCCAGGTGGATAACTCGACCTTGAATTCCTTGAAGCCAAAAGTAGTAAGCACCGCCTCGGCAAAGTCGATGCAGGCGACCACCTCGTCCTCGATCTGGCCGGGAGTGCAGAAGATATGCGCGTCGTCCTGCGTAAAGCCGCGCACGCGCAGCAGGCCATGCATGGTTCCCGAGCGCTCGTAGCGGTATACGTTGCCTAACTCGGCCAAACGCACCGGCAGGTCGCGATAACTCCGAGGAGAATTCTTGTAAATCAGAATGTGGCCGGGGCAGTTCATCGGCTTCAGCCGGTACTCGGCGTCATCCAGCTCCATCGGGGTGTACATGTTGCCGGCGTAAAAGCCCTCATGGCCGCTGATCTTCCATAACTCGCGGCGCATCACGTGGGGAGTGAAGACCAGCGAGTATCCGCGCCGCAGGCATTCGTCGCGCATCCAGTCTTCCATCACCTTGCGGATGATGGCGCCTTTGGGATGCCAGAAGATCAGCCCCGCGCCGGCCAGTTCCTGAATGCTGAAGAGGTCCAGTTGCTTGCCCAGCAAGCGATGGTCTCGCTTGGCGGCTTCTTCCAGGCGGGCAAAGTGCGCATCCATCTCCTTCTGCGAGAAGAAGGCGGTGCCGTAGATGCGCTGCAACTGCGGATTCTTTTCGTCGCCCAACCAGTATGCGCCGGCCAGCGCGGTCACTTTGACGGCCTTGACGCGGCCCGTCGAGGGCACGTGCGGCCCGCGGCAAAAGTCCACGAAGCTGCCATTGCGATAGAAGCTAACCTCGTCGCCGGGGACGGTGAATTTGGTCACGAAGTGGCTCTTCATGAAGTCGCCGTCGCGCTCGAACTCCGCCAGCGCCAGCTCTCTGGGAGAGAATTCGTGAACGAACGGCTCGTTGCGCGCAATGACGAGGGCGATCCTGGCCTCGATCAACGCCAGGTCTTCGGGCGTGAAGGGCTTTTCGCGATAAAAATCATAAAAGAAACCGGAGTCGGTCGCCGGACCGTGGCCCAGCTTGGTGTCGGGAAAGAGCTCCAGCACTGCCGTGGCCAGTACGTGGGCGGCGGAGTGGCGCAGCACCTTGAGCGCCTCTGGGTCTTGCTCGCGAATCAACTCCAGGCGCACCGAAGCGGTCAGCGGCGTAGTCAGATCGACGATCCGCTCTGCGGCGGCGCTTTCGGCGGCATACATCGCGGCCTCGCCCTCGGCGGCGGGCTTTTGTGCTACAGCGCCGATGACCGGCGTCAGCCGCGCCGCCACGCAAACCGCGGCCAGCCGCGGCGAAATCGAGTTGGCAATCTCAAGGGGGGTGGTGCCGGCGGGCACCTCGCGAATGGCCCCGTCGGGCAGGTGTACGGCGATCGTCTGTGTACTCATGGGCATAAGAATCCTGGGATTTCCGGCCGCGGGGCCGCATGGCTGCGGGTCAACTCTTTAGGATATACCGAAGAGAGCCGGAACCATCCCACGCCGGTGCGCGTAACGGCTGTTCATGGCTTATATTGTAGGCTGGGTTCTTGTTGCTTCCCGGCACGGGACTCAGGAATCTCATCTTCCAGCAAGAGGTTTGCTTATGAACTCGCGCCTGCGGAGCTTCGCGCTCCTCGTCTTGTTTGCCGCCTTCGGTCTTGGTTCAGTTCAGGCCCAACCCGCCATTCAGCCCACGGTGGACATCACCCAGGTTCCCGCCGCGGCCCAGCCCTCGGCGCACTTTGACGCCAACGCCGCTACGGAAGCCTATATGGCGATGATTCCGCCCGCGGCCACAGCCCGATCCAACGCTTACTTCGAAGGCGGCTATTGGCTGATTCTCTGGGACTTCCTCTATGCCTCGGCCATCTGTCTTCTGCTCTTGAATCTGTGCTGGTCGGCAAAGATGCGCGATATGGCCGCGCGCGTAACGCGCTTCAAGTGGCTGCAGGACGCAATCTACTGGGGACAATATGTTTTGTTGACCTACGTGCTGGGCTACCCGCTCGAGTTCTATGAGAACTACGTGCGCGAGCACAAGTACGGCCTGGCCACGCAGAGTTTTGGCCCCTGGATGGGCGATGAGGGCAAGTCGCTGCTGATCAGCCTGGTTTTAGGCGCCATCGCGGTGATGGTGCTGTTCGCCATCGTGCGCAAGCTGCCCCGCACCTGGTGGATATGGGGTTCGATTGCGATGATTGTCCTGACCATGGTATCGATCGCAATCGCTCCGGTTTATCTGCAACCGATCTTCAACAAGATCACCCGGCTGAACGATCCGAAGGTGACTGCACCGATTCTGCGCATGGCCCACGCCAACGGAATTCCCACCAACGATGTCTACCAGATCGACGCCAGCCGCCAGACCACGCGCATCAGCGCCAACGTGAGCGGCTTTGCCGGGACCACCCGCATCACGCTCAACGATAACCTGCTCCGCCGCGGCTCTCCAGAGGAGATTCAGGCGGTGACGGGCCACGAGATGGGCCACTACGTGATGCACCACATTCCCAAGTCCATCTTTTTCATGTCGGTTGTGATAGTGCTCTTCTTTGCGTGCCTGCGCTGGGCGTTGGATTGGACCCTGGAACGCTGGGGCGCGCGCTGGCAGATTCGAGATATTACCGATCCGGCCGTGCTGCCGCTGGTCTTTCTGCTGGCCGGCATATTCTTCTTTGTGCTCACCCCGGTGATGAACACCGAAAGCCGCATGCATGAAAAAGAGGCCGATATGTTTGGCCTGAACGTCGCCCGCCAGCCGGACGGCTTCGCGCAGGCCGCGATTCATCTCAGCGAATATCGCAAGATGCGGCCCGGCCCTATCGAGGAGTTCATCTTCTTCGACCACCCCAGCGGCTACGACCGCATCCACTCCGCCATGGTGTGGAAGGGCGAAAA
>CAZQRX010000041.1:0-21911 GCA_964595845.1 uncultured Occallatibacter sp.
CCATCTGCGAGGTCAGCGGCTCCACCAGCGCGCCCACATTCAGGCTGCTGCCGAAGAACGGCATATGAAACCCGCTCGTCAGCGGCGTGTCGCCATCGGTCAGAATCCCCATCCCTGGTCCCGGCGCAAAGATGTCCCCGCCATTGCCCAGCTTGTTCCACACATCCTGTTCCATTGTCTTGCGGTCGGCAAGTTGCACAGCCAGCGTTTGCAGGTTGCCGTCGCGGCTTATTTCCAAACTGACCTTGCGCCCCGCCGGAATCTCTCGCAGCATGCGCCGCAACTGCTCGGCGCCTTCCACGGTCTGCCCGTTCAGCTTGACCACCACGTCATTGACCTTCAGCCCGATCTGCCCCGCCGGCGCGTCATGATCGATCAGCGTGATGACGGCTCCGCGAACCTCCTTCAGCTTCAGCGCCTGCGCCTTCTCCTGGTCCACGTCCGCCAGATCGACGCCCAAATAACCCTGCGAACTGGAGTGCAGCAGCACGCTGGGCTCCTGTATGATATCGATAATTCCACGCCCCTGCGCGGGAGCGCTCGCAGGCGCTATTGCCGCCAGCAACACCACAACTCCGAAACTCCAAACCAGCCTCACAAAATGCTTCATCTCATCTTCTCCAGCGAATCCCGTCTGCCCCGCACTCTTTTCTTGACGATGCGATCGCCGACGGGAGTCATTCCGCTTATTGAATCTCCGGAACGCTGTCCAAAACCTGCCGCGAAACCGTCCGGATATACGGGTTCCGGTCCGTATTGGCAACCGAGTGCAGCACCTGCCGCACGCTGGTATCGGCCTCCACCGGCTCCAGAATGTTGATTGCGGCGGTGCGAATCCGCGGGTCGGAGTCGTTCATCAGCGCCTCCAGAACCGCATCCCTCACCCGCATATCCTCGGCCACATACGGCTCCAGGCCCTCCAGCGCCTTCTTGCGCACGCCATCATTCTTGTCGTAGCGCAGCGCCACCATCAGCGCATCGCGAATTCCCGCCGCCTTGCAGCCGTGCCCGGCCTTGCACTCGGCCGCCATCAGCCCCACCGAGTCGTCCCGCACCCCCGTCGGCGCCGAATTCTGGCTGGCCAGCATCAGCAACTGCCGAATCGCCGGATCGTCCAGCGAACCCTCCAGTCGCTGCGGCACCAGCTGGTTGTAACGCACCTCAACCCTATGGCTGTTGGGCTGGCGCACAATGCTGGAAATGCTGGCAATCTCCGCTGGCGCGGCGACAACGGCTGCCACCGGCGCCGGCTGAGCCAGCGCTGTCATTCTATGAGCCGCGCGATTCTCGGCAAGCTTGTACTCGCCCAGCGAGCCCGCTCCCACGCCCGCCAGCAGCAGCAAGCAAGCCGCCACCGGCGCAGCCTGCAAGCTGGCAAATCCATTCATGATCCGCTGGCCCAGCCGCTCATACCAGCGCCACGGCGGCAGCGCGTCCAATGCTTCTTCCAGGCGCATCCGCGCGCGCGCAATCAGGTTCGCCTCCGGCTCGGCAACCGGCAGCGCATCCATCAGCAACTTCAGCGCCAGCAGTTGCTCCCGCTCCTTGACGCACTCCGGGCAGCCGTCCAGGTGCCGCTCCAGCTCGTGGGCCTGCTCGTCGCCCAGCTCCCCATAAGCCGCCGTCACAATCCGCTCATGTGCTACTTCGCAATTCATCGCTACGTCCTTCCAGCCTCAAATAACTGCCTTCAGCGCCCCACCATCCGGCTCCCTCCAGAATGCGGAGAAGATGCCACCAGCGCCTTTACCGCAACCCAGCCAACTGCGTCCTCAACTTCTTCGTCGCCCGGAAGAGCGTATTCTTGGCGGTCTCTTCCGTGGTGCTCAGCATCTCCCCAATCGTGCGCAACCGCAGCCCCTGATAATGCTTCAATTCAAAAACCATCCGCTCCCGCGGCGTCAGCTTCTCCAGCGCCGATTGAATCCGCTCCCCCAGCGCCTTGCGCTCCAGTTCCTTGCCGGGGTTTGAAAACGACCGATCGTCCGAGACCGAAGCCATCAGGTCAAACTCATCCCCGGATTGGTCCACCATCACCGCGTTGCTCTCGCGCCGCGTCTTGCGCCGCCGCATCTGGTCCAGGCAAAGATTGGTCACAATCCGGTAAATCCACGTGTAAAACGAACACTCAAAGCGAAAATTCCCGATGTACCGGTAAGCCTTCAAGAACGCTTCCTGAAAAATGTCCTCGGCGTCGTGCTCGCTCCCAGTCAGGTGCAGCGCCAGCCTGAGCACCTGCTGCTCATACTGCCGGACCAGCGTATCAAAGGCCGCCCGCGAACCCGCCTGCGCCTCGCGGATCAGCTCCATCTCCGGCGCGCGCGCCTGCATCCGCTCCTCGGCGGTCTTCGCCCCGTTGTTTGCCCTGGTTGCAGCCATGCCTGAGGAGGATTGTATCCTCCGGGCCGCCGGCCAAACCACGCCAGCCTGTCCACAAACCGGGGAATCGGGGTAAATCACCGCATCCGTTGCCATCAAATCCGCTCCGGGGATTGGGGAGTCTCCGCACTGCGATAGACGCGATGCGACTTCGATAGTAAGCAAAGACGTTTTGTATCAGGGCACGACTTTACAGGCTGCGAAAAACTCGATTGCTGACCTGTTTTGTAACAAGGGCACGACTTCAGTCGGGCCGCAAGTGCAACAAAAAAATGTTGGGCTTTAGCCCCTGAGGAATCGATTCGGTGGTACCCGCTACACTAAAAAGCGATGAACAATACTCTCTTTCCCGATCCCGCGGCCGACTCCGCCGACTGGCTCACAGCCCACTGCGACGGCGGCTCGCGCGGCAATCCCGGCCCCGCCGGCTACGGCGCGGTCATCGAAGACGCCAAAGGCCGCGTCCTGGCCGAACTGAGCGAGTTCGTCGGCATTCAGACCAACAACTTCGCCGAGTACTCCGGCCTCCTGGGGGTCTTGCGCTGGGCCATCGAACACGGCGTGAAACGCCTGCGCGTGATCTCCGACTCTGAGTTGATGGTCAAGCAGATGCAGGGCAAGTACAAGGTGAAAAGCCCCATCCTCCGCCCGCTATTCGAAGAAGCCCGCCGCCTCTCCCGCCTCATCGAGGGCTTCGAAATGCGCCACACCCTGCGCGGCGGCAACAAAACAGCCGACCGACTTGCCAATGAAGCGATGGACCGCGGCATGGGCAAGAAGCAGGGAACAGGAAACAGGGATCAGGGATCAGAGAGCGGAGTTAGCGGTGCTGGCGGGGTTGGCACAACATCGGCACGCCCCTATGGCAAACTGGTCGCTTCCTCCGCCACACAAGTTGTTCCGCTTACCGCCGACAAACCCACACGCCAGATCCTCGAAGGCTATGTAAAAGACGGCGTAGTCCATCTGCTAGGCGGCGAACTCCCCGACGGCATCTTCGTCAAAATCATCCGTGAATAGTTGGTTCCCGAGGTCTCAGAACGCCAAAGACGAAACCTGGGGCATCCAATTATTTCGGGTGATTAGACATGGACCTCCCGCTGACTAAAGAAACGCTGCCCGCCAAGTAGCCCCTACCAGCCTCGCCCCGCAGCCTCCCGCAGTTCATTGAGTTTATAGTGCGTCCCTCGCCAAACTACCCCATCTCGCCAAAGCGCAAGCACCATTGAGCGCGCCAGCGCGAAGGTAAGAATTGCGATCGCCGGCGCAAAGAAGATTGCTAGCCACGGCTGCTGCTTGTAAGCCGCAAAGTTCGCCGCAATCGACAGATAGATCATCCCTCCCGCCACAGCAGTCCATCCTCCGCTGGCCAGTGCCGCCAGTGGCAAAACAATCTGCACCGCGGTGCCCACCAGAGCCGCCAGCGTCAGCCCAGTCCGGTAGCGGAAGACTGCAAACGCGTTCTTTTCGAGCAGTCCCACAATTCCCAACGGCCCAGTCATCCAATTGGTCCGCGCCAGCCGATCGCCCACCACGATCCGCTGTCGATAACCAGCCCGCTTGATCCTCCAGCCCATGCGCAAGTCCTCCACCACCTCCATGCGCAGCGGCTCAAAACCGCCCAGCTTCTCGAAGACCTCGCGCCGGATCAGGTTGAAGCTGCCCTGCCCAAAAAAGTCCCGCGCCTTGGGGTCGGCCACCTTCCACATCCGGTTGTTCCACTGCGAGAGCGCCAGAACCGACGTGAGAACAGCATTCTCCGCCCAGCTCATCCTGTCCATGGTCAGATTCAACACCACGTGGTCGGCCTGTTCCTTCAATGCATACTGCAAGGCCAAAGCAAGCGCCCGCTCGTCGAAGCGCACATCGCCATCGGTAAACAAGAACCACGGCGCGCGCGCCCGCTTTGCCGCCAGCTCCAATGCGTGCGGTTTGCCCATCCACCCCTGGGGCAGCGCACTGTTGTGAAGCACCTCCAGCGTGTGCGGCCCGCCGGCTGCGCGCGCCTCCGCGGCAACCGCATCCATCCGCTCGCCCGTTCGGTCCGTCGAGCGGTCATTCACTGCAATGATTTGAAGCCTTATCCCTGTCGAACCAAGCAGCGAGCGAAGCGTCGTCTCAATCGACTCTTCTTCATTGCAGGCTGGCACAATGACAGTGAGATCGGGTGCCGTCCCGTATGTCCCATCGGCTGCGTTCGACTTTGCCAGCGTTCCCTCGTCCATCTGCGTCAAATCCTGTATCCGCGGCATTCCGCGCAGCGCAGCAATCGCCTGAGCCGCCCAGACCAGAGCCACCAGCCAGCAGGAAACCGGGAACACGTCGCGCATAACAAGAGCAACATTCATGCACCTAGTCTCGCACAAACCCCGGTTATGGCTAGCTGCGGGTGGCCCACCCTAAGGTTTTCAAAATCTTACCTTCTAACAAAGTAAGTTCCCTATATTTTCACTTACTGGGCAAAAGGGTGAGAGACCACGAACCTTCCAGAAACCGGCTATACTCTCGTCCCTATTCCCTGCTTTATGCTTTCCTGCCCAGATCATTCCGCCACGCATGTCCGCCGCGCGCAATTAAATGATCGGCGCACTCCGGACCCCAGGAGCCGGCGGCGTAGTTAGGAAAGACCTCAGGCTTCTTGTTTGCCCACGCCTCCAGAACCGGCGTAAAGAGCGCCCAGGTCGTCTCCACGCCGTCGCGGTGCGAGAAGAGCGTCTGGTCGCCCAGCATCGCGTCCAGCAGCAGCCGCTCATAGCCGTTGGCGCTCGACTTGCCAAAGGCCTCCGCATAGTCGAAGTCCATATTCACCGGGCAGACGTCCATCTCCATCGTCGTCGGAACCTTGGCCCCAAAGCGCAGCGCAATCCCCTCATCCGGCTGAATGCGAATCGTCAGCAAGTTAGGCTTGATGACCTGGCAGACCGCGCGCGAAGCCAGCCGGTCGAAGATCAGCAGCGGCGGCTGCTTGAATTGAATGCTGATCTCCGTCGCCCGCTTCTGCATCCGCTTGCCCGCGCGCAGATAAAACGGAACCCCCGCCCAGCGCCAGTTTTCTATCTCCACCCGCGCCGCGGCATAAGTCTCCGCGCCTGACTCGGGACTGACGCGTGGCTCTTCCCTGTAACTCACGACATCCTGTCCGTCTATCTGCCCAGCCCCATACTGGCCGCGCACGATATCTAAAATTGGAATTGACGGAATCGCCCGCCAGACCTTCAGCTTCTCGCGCCGTACGCTCTCCGCTTCAAAGCTAGAGGGCGGTTCCAGAGCTACCAGACTTACTAACTCCATCACGTGATTCTGCACCACGTCGCGCAGCGCGCCCGCCTTCTCATAAAACGGCCCGCGCCCCTCCACGCCCAGGGTTTCCGCTACAGTGATTTGCACGTGATCGATATAATTCCGGTTCCAGATCGGTTCGAAGATTCCATTGGCAAAGCGGAAAACCAAAATATTCTGAACAGTTTCCTTGCCCAGATAGTGATCGATGCGAAAGACCTGATCCTCGCGGAAGACGGCGTTCACCTGGCAGTTCAGCGCGCGCGCCGATTCCAGATCGTGCCCGAAGGGCTTTTCAATCACCACCGCCGCCGTGCCCCGCTCCGGCTGCGCCATGCCCTGCGCGCCCAGGTTTTCAATAATCGACGCAAAGTGCTCCGGCGCCGTCGCCAGGTAATAGAGCCGCCTGCCGCCGATTCCTTTCTCAGCGGCAATGCGCTCTAACTCCGTCTTCAGTCCCGCATAATCTTCCAGCACATCAAAACGCAGCGGAAAGTAACTGATGCGGCTGATAAAGTTATCCAGCTTCGGATCGTCTGCCGGTAAGCCGTCGAACTCGATAATGCCGCCGCGCATATCTTCGGCAAACGCATCGCCCAGCGGCCGCCGCGCCACGCCCACAATGGCGAACTTCTCCGGCAGCAGGCCCGCCTGCTCGAGATGGAAGAGTGCCGGCAGCAGCTTGCGCCGGGTCAGATCGCCCGAAGCGCCGAAGATCACCAGAATCCCCGCCTCCGGAATCCTCTCGCTGCCCCGCGGAATCTGGGAAAGATCCTCCGGGCTCACACTCATCTGCGCCGTCGCCATAACTCCCTCCAGCTAACTCGCTAACTCGGCTACAAAACCTCTAACCTCTCCAACTCTCGCCGCAGCGCATCCGCACCCTCAAACCGGATGGCCTTCATCCCGGCATCGGCGGCGCCGTCCACATTCTCTGCGCGATCGTCGATAAATAGAATCCGCTCCGCTGGCCGGCCCAGAATATCCAGCGCCCGAAGATAGATTGCCGGCTCCGGCTTGCGCAGCCCCAGATAACACGAACTCAGCGCCACCTGGAAGAATTTGCGTAGCCCAAAGTGTCTGAAACGGTATTCATTGGTCTCATGCGCCTCGTTATTCAACGCGCCCAGCAGACACTGATTCGATGCCGCAAGCTGGTGAAGGATTCCCAAAGCTCCATCCGGAAGCGGCTTCGACTGGGTGAGCATGAAAGCGAAAAATTCGTCGCGTGTGAAATCGCGCGGCTCACAGAAAACGGTCGCGTCCAGGTATGCCGCAAGCGAGATTGCGTCCCGCTCCCAGGCGTCGTAAAACGTCAGATGCCGGGCTTCAAAGGCTGCAGAATCGAGGTGAAAGTGTGAGAGAACTATTGAGCGTTCGCGCTGGTCCCAGCCGTTGGTGAGCAGGACTCCGCCTACGTCAAAGAGGATCACGTCGAAGGGGAAGATCGCCGCCTCCTTATCCGCGCTGATACTTGGCCTCGATAGCGAGCACCTTCTTGAAGCGCCGTTCGAACCGCTCTTCCGTGGCGATGAACTTAGCCCCGATAAACCGGTCCACCACTTCGAAGGCCAGCGCCGAACCGATAATGCGCGCGCCCAGCACGCAGACATTCATGTCATCGTGCTCCACGCCCTGGTGCGCCGAATACGTATCGTGGCACATCCCGGCGCGAATTCCCGGAATCTTGTTAGCCGCCACGCACACGCCCACCCCCGAGCCGCAGATAAGAATCCCGCGTGGCGCAACGCCCTGCTTCAGCGCCTCGCCAACCTTCTCGGCAAAGTCTGGATAGTCGTCGGGCAAGTCGGCGTTATAAGCGCCCAGGTCCACCACCTCGTGGCCGGCCTTGGAGAGATAGGCGCGAACTTCCTCTTTGAGAGGAAATCCCGCGTGATCGGATGCGATGACGAGTTTCAATGTGACCCTTTCCAGCGGTGTTAGCGTGGTTAGCGGTGCTAGCGGAGTTAGCAGATCCGTCACGGCGAACGGCTAACTCCGCTAACACGCGCGAAGTGCGTCTAACTCCGCTTCCGCCTACTTCACCAGCTTCTTGGCCCGCGCCGCGATGTTGGTCGCACTGAAGCCAAGCTCCGCCATCACCTTCGGTCCCGGCGCCGAGGCCCCAAAGCGATCGATCCCAATCACGTCGCCGTCCAGGCCCACGTACTTCCACCAGCCCTGCGTCGAACCAGCCTCAACCGCCAGTTTGGGCACGCCGGCCGGCAGCACACTGGACTTGTACTCGGCCGATTGCTCCTCGTAGAGCTTCCAGCTTGGGAAGCTGACCACGCGCGCATGAATTCCGTCAGCCGCGAGCAGCTTGGCCGCCTCCAGGCAGGGCCAAAGCTCGGAGCCCGCGCCGAGAAGGACAACCAGAGGCTTCTCCGCCTCCTGCAAAATGTAAGCGCCCTTGCTCACCCCGGCGTACAAGTCGTGCGCCGCCGGATCGAGCACCGGGAGATTCTGCCGGGTCAGCGCGAAGAAGCATGGCCCCTTGCGCTCCAGGGCCAGCCGCCAGGCCGCCGCCGTCTCGTTGGCGTCCGCGGGGCGGAAGTCCGTCAGCCCCGGAACCGCACGAAAGCCCATCAACTGCTCGATCGGCTGATGCGTTGGCCCATCCTCGCCCAAGGCAATCGTGTCATGGGTAAAGATGAACAGCGAATGAGCCTGCATCAACGCCGCCAGCCGTATCGCCGGCTTGGCGTAATCGGAAAAGACAAAGAAGGTCGATCCAAAGGGAATCAGCCCGCCGTGGGCGGCCATCCCATTCACCGCGGCGCACATTCCAAACTCGCGCACCCCGAAGAAGACGTTGCGGGCAGTCGCGTCCACATGAAAACTCTCTCCCGGCTGGAAGATCGTCCTGGTCGAAGAGGTCAGGTCCGCCGCTCCGCCAAAAAGCTCCGGCACATGCCCGGCAAGCGCGTTCAGAATCACGCCGCCGGCGTTGCGGGTGGCAATCGCCTTATCCGTCGGGAAGCTGGGAATCGCCTTCTCCCATCCAGCCTTGAGTTCGCCCTTCTGAGTGCGCTCAAACTCCGCCGCCAGTTCCGGATTGGCAGCTCGATAGCCCTCAAAGAGTTTCTTCCACGCAGCCTCAAAACCCGCGCCGCGCTCGACGGCCTCACGCCAATTCTTGAGCGCCTCATCGGGCACCACAAAGCTCTGATACTCCGGGAAGCCGAAGAACTTTTTGGTCGCCGCCACGGCCTCCGCGCCCAGCGGCTCTCCATGAACCTTGTTGGTCCCGGCCTTGGGGCTGCCATAGCCGATGATCGTCCGTACCGCAATGATCGACGGCCTGCCGGTCTCGGCCTTCGCCGCTTCAATCGCCGCTTCAATCGCCGCCAGATCGTTGCCGTTCGCCACCCGCTGCACGTGCCAGTGATAGGCCTCGAAGCGCTCCAGGGCGTCATCGGTATAGCTCAGGCTGGTCGGCCCATCCAGCGAGATCAAATTATCGTCATAAAGAAAAATCAGCTTGCCCAGAGCCAGCGTTCCGGCCAGCGAAGCCGCCTCGTGCGAGACGCCTTCCATCAGGTCGCCGTCGCCCAGCATCGCATACGTATGGTGATCCACAACCTCAAAGCCAGGCCGGTTGTAGACCGCGGCCAGATGCTTCTCCGCCATCGCCATGCCCACGGCCATCGCGATGCCCTGGCCCAATGGCCCAGTGGTCACCTCCACGCCGTCCGTGTGGCCGCGCTCCGGGTGCCCCGGCGTCCGCGAGCCCCACTGGCGGAAGCTCTTCAAGTCCTCCAGCGTCAGATCGTAGCCGGAGAGAAACAGCGTCCCGTAGAGCAACGCCGACGCATGGCCGTTCGAGAGCACGAAGCGGTCGCGATCCGCCCACCTGGAGTGCTTCGGGTTGTGTTTCATCAGCTTGTGGAAGAGCAGGTAGGCCATGGGCGCGCAACCCAGCGGAGCGCCGGGATGGCCGCTATTGGCCTTTTGCACTGTGTCCACGGCCAGCAACCGCAGTGTGTCAATGGACAGTTGATCGAGGGAGGATTGCGTAAGCGTGGACGTCATGCCTATATTGTAACCAAAGGCGGCGGCCCGTTCCCCCTTTCAATTTACGGAATCGGGGTGCGTCAACTCCCGATTTCTTGGAGCTGGAAGCTCCTGATTCACGTTCAGTCACGGCTTTGCCGCTTCCGCTCCAGCGGCCTTCTTCGCTTCGTTGGCCTTGCGCTCGGCAAACGCCTTGTTCCGCCACTCATCGGCCTTGGTCATGTCATCCAGGCGAGCCGCCTCATTGGCAAAGTCCAGATCGGCCTTGGTCTTGTAGGCATAATTCAGAGAGTCCATCGCATCGACGAATTCGGAACGGTTATCGACCGCTTGGTTGAGGTAGAGCAGGGCCTCCTCGACCAGCGCGCCATTCTGTGCCTTGATCGACTCTTTCACCGCCGCGGGCGCCTTTGCGTTGCCCATGCCGTCGTCCGCGATGCCTGCCGCCTTCAGCGCCGTGAGAGCGTTACGGTGCGCCTGCAACAAGTCGATCACGCCGATCTTAAGAGCAGCATCCGGGTCTTTCGGATTCTCGGCCAGCAGCCTTTTCTGCATCATCTTGGCGTCATCCAGCTTCCCAATCTTGAATTCAATGCCCGCAATCTGCTGGATGCTGTATACATCGTGCGGGGCTATCTGCAAGAGATCCTGGAAGATGCGGATCGCCTGCTGGGCAATCTGCAGGTTGGCCGGCGTATCCACTCCAAACACAACCTTCTGCGCCAACGTGGTGCCCAGGTATCTCTTGGCCAAGGGGAGATTCGGTTCCAACTGGACCGCTCTTTGGAAATGGCGGATCGCCTCATCCAAATGGCTGCTCTTGTACGCCTCCACGCCCTTGTTGACTTCATCCTGGTACTCCGCATCATTGGGTGAGGAATGACGCCCTCCGCCTCCTCCGCCCCGTTGTCCGGCGGCAGGGAGTGAGGCCATCGCGAAAATTGCCAGGCCGGCAGCGGCCAGCTTCAGAGTGCGGCGGAGATTGCGGGAGTTGAACACAATGCACCTCGATTGAAGAACCGGAACTTTTCATTAGACGGATTTATCATAGCCCCATAGACAAACCATTCACTCTTTTCATTGCGAATGGCTGGGAATCCGCGAAGCCCTACCGGCTCAATTTCATCCCGCCAACTTTCCCGCACCTTAGCGCCTCTTCCAGCATCCATTCTATGTACGGCTCTGCTGAGGATTGACAAGCGCAGCATCGCCTCGCCGCTCCCGTCCGGCCGCACGGGCACGGCACAACTCCCAATGCACTAAGGCACGAAACCACACGACGAAGGAGATTTCCCCGATGGCTTACGAACTCGCCCCGCTTCCCTACGACTACGCCGCCCTGGAACCGTTCATCGACACCGAGACGATGAAGATTCACCACGACAAGCACCACCAGGCATACGTCAACAACGTCAATGCGCTGCTCGCCGGCCATCCCGAGCTGGCCGCCAAGCCTATCGACGACCTCGTCCGCGACTTGGCCCAGGTTCCCGAAGAGATTCGCACCGGCGTGAAAAACAACGCCGGCGGCCACGCCAATCACACCGCCTTCTGGAAGCTGATGGGCCCGGTCGGCTCCGACGGCATCGGCGGCGCGCCCTCCGGCCCCATCGCCGCCCAGATCACCGCCGACTTCGGCGACTTTGACGCCTTCAAGAAGGCCTTCAACGAGACCACCGCCAAGCAATTCGGCTCCGGCTGGGGCTGGCTGGTCTTCACCGGCGGCAAGCTCAAGGTCGTCACCACGCCCAACCAGGACTCGCCCCTCACCCAAGGCCACTATCCCATCCTCTTCAACGACATCTGGGAGCACGCCTACTATCTCAAGTACCAGAACCGCCGCCCCGACTATCTGGCCGCCTGGTGGAATGTCGTCAACTGGCACGAAGTCAACCGCCGCTTCGCCGTAGCCAAAGGCTGAAGGGCAGGGGGCAGAGAACTCCCGGCGCAGCAAGTTGCTGCATTGAAGGGTATGGGCAGATAGGCCGGGGTTTCAACCCCGGCACAAGCCATCCAGCTTTTCTTGAAGACAATCGCGAGGCGATACAGCAGTCTATTCACTTTAGCTTTGAACAGAACCATGAAGCAGAGTGGCTAATGAATGAAGCCGCTTCTCAGCTAGGCCGCCAGAGTTCTCACAGTCGCGGGCGCTTCCCGCTGCGGCAGGAGAACTCGCATACGAACGGTGGAGATGCAAACCGACTGGTGCTCTTCCAGTTCATAGCGGGCGCGCTCCATCTCGACATTCATTTGGGCCGCGTGCCGAGTGCTGACCCGATAACACGCCGAGGAACGCGCCTCAATGTACTCACTGAGCCGGGCTAGATATGCTTGTTCCAAACTTGCGCAGATTAAGCAGCCCATGCCTGCCCCTCCCGTTTTCATAAGCCCAGTCGCGGCTGAAGTTATGCTGTATCAAGAAGGAAATCCATAATACTGAGTTGACTTTTGCGGTTCCTTGCCCCCGGCTCCATACCGGCCTGCCCGCCCGATCATGGCGATGAACAGGCTGGAGTTGGAATGTTCCAGCATGAAGTCTTCGGCAAAAGTCGACTTCCTTTCGCTCGCCCCTTCCAGTTTGGTACCGGATGAATTGCCGTTATCGGCCTCTCCCGCCGGCCTGAACGAATTGCGACTTTTGTTCCGGCCAGCCGATAGACTATCCCTTGCATCGCATTTCTTGAGGTGGCCCATAGTGCATCTCCAATCGCATGATTGCTTGTTCCAGCATGCTCGCCTCGAACATAATTCGAAAGGTCCGCGGCATGAATAAAGTAACTTGATTGCTCCAATCAAAGTATGCCTGGAATAACTCACACTTTACCTGTGCCGTGGCATGAGAACTTTCCACGGCGGCTACAATGGCTTGCTTCGATTGTTATTGAGGCTTGGAATCCAACCGGGGAAAGCCTCATGGGGACAAATGCAGGAGTGGAGCACTTCAGATGGTCTGCCTGTATTCAGGCAATCTGAACGAGGATAAATCAGTCCCTCTCATTTTCAAGTGTTACGCTGATAAATCGCGCGTGTCAAGCAGTATTATGTGAATTTTCCGCTAAGGCATCCCGTCACACCCGTTCCACAGGAAGAACCTTCTACCTGCCATCTCGTTCCATAGCAGTACTTTGATGGATAGGGCGGTGGACAGTTCCACCCTTGCTGGACGCGCCGCGGCCAGAAGGGCGCAGGAACCGGCCGCTTTGTTCGAAGCACAAATCGCGCGCCGTTTCCAATCCCTTCCGCGCCGCGGCATCGCAGCCTACAGGTTGACCGGGGGTTGCAGGCCGCCTCTTCATCGCCCATTCCGCTTCGGTACAACCATGGAAATCGCACCTCCTCGGCCGTCCAGCAGGAGCAGGTTGGTTCCGATTCAATGAAGGGAGTGTTCCGTGCGGGGATGATCCGCGCCGCGATCATCGCCCGGGCCTGCTCGCCATCCGAGGCCGGCGGAGTCTATAGGAGAAGGGGCGGAGGAGCGTGCCGGAAGAGCTTCCTGCAGGTTGCCACCCTGCCCTGATACACTTTTCCTTGGAGTTTCGCGAGCGCGTTTCGTCAATCGGCTTGAGAGTTGAGCGTGTCGCCGGAGCCGGCGGCGGCGAGGGAATGTTCGCGATAACCCAAATCTCCGATGGGTTCGGAAGAGACCGTTCCGCGGTTCGATAAGGCGGGACGGGGAGGTTTCATGCGGCGGTTTCTGACGCTTGTTTGTTTATTGTGCCTGGCCATTCCGGCAGGAATTTCGATCTCCGGCTGCACCCGCGACCCGGGTGTGGACTACTGCAATGGTGATGGTTTCGGGATGAAGGTCACGGATGTGGCTGCGATCACGCTCTACCCCGCCACCACCGGTATCTCCCTGGCCTTTGGACAGACGCAACAGATCTCCTACCCTGCGGCCATTACCTGCAAGGGCACTACAGCCACCGTCACCACGTTTACCTACGGCACCTCCAACAACCAGTTGGTGGACATCACGCCGACCGGCAATCTGTGCGCGGGTACATGGAACCGGAACTCGGGCGGCGCCATCCCCAACTACACCATCTGCAGTCCGCCCAGTCCTTTGCCCTCGACCGGCGGCCTGCCCTACGCCACGGCCTATGTCACAGCCTCCACTCACTCGATAGTCTCCAATCCTGTGGAGGTCTTCGTGCATGCCACGATATCCACCGTCAGTCTGGTTACCGAGCCCGTTTCCGGAAGCGCGCAGCAGTGCTTCTCGCAGGGTACTCAGGCCACGCTCGACGCGCAGGCATGCTTCGCGAACAGCAGCAGCCAGCAGGTTCTGATGTGCGCGCCGGCTTCAGTCACCGGCTCTTCATCTCCCACCCTGGCCTGCCCATTGCCCACTGTCAATGGCCAGCAATTAGCCCTATCCTCGATTCCCAGTTGCACTGCGGCCATCGGCACTTTCACTTACAACGTGGGCACAGCCTCTGTTGCCTCCATTGTCACCAGCACCACCTCAAGCCAGGTGACGATCACCGCGGGGCAGCCAGGCACCACCGCCATCACCGCGTCGGTGGCTGGCTCAGGTTCGTCAGCCGGCTACTTCTCCACTTGCCCGCCGAAGTCGATCTCGGTGACTCTTGCCAATGGCGATACCGCGGGCACCATCACCAAGGGCGTGACGCAGAATCTGGTCACCGCCGTCACCGACACCCAGGGAAATCCCATCAACGGCCTGACTTTGGACTACCAGTCCACCGACCCGATCGACATTTCAGCGGGTAATGGCGGAGCCATCTCCACCAACTTCCCCGGCGTGGCATCGGTCTATGCCATCTGCCAGCCCTACACTTGCAATCCTTCCCCCCTCAATGAGATCGGCTTGTTTGGAACCGGCTTGCCCATTTCCTCGAACCCGGTCACTATCACCACCCCCGGCACGGCCAGCGACTACGCATGGTTCTCGGCGCCCGGTCAGTCGCAGTACGTCTTTCCCGTCGAGCTGCTCTCGGGAACGTCCGGCTCCTTAACGCGCCTGCCGTATGTGCCGAACTCTGCGATGATGGACCGGCTGGGCAATGCTATCTACTTCGGATCCTCCCGCGAGCTGATGGTCTTCAGCACTTCGTCCGGCACGGTCATCACGCAGAACAACGCTTTTCCCGGCGTAGTGCTGGCCGTGGCGCCGAACGGCTCGAGTGTGCTTATCAACGACCAGGAGCGCCAGCTCTTCTACCTATACAGCACGGCCAATCCCAGTAGTAGCTCCACTGCTTTTGGCGGCATGGGCAGCGCCGCTTCCTGGACTCCCGACTCGAAGACGCTCTACATCACCGACAGCGCTGCCCTGGGCGGCAATCATTCCGACATGTTATACGTCTACAACATCAACACCGGCTTGACCACCCATGCTCTGCCTTGTTCCGTTTACGACAAGAACACCTGTCCGTCTCCCTCCACGGGCGCGCAGGGCTTGGCGATTACCATCCCCAGCGTGGGCGCCTTTCTCAGTGGCAGTAATACCGTAGCTCACACTTGGTGCCCCACCGGCACGGCGGGCAACTACGCCAACATGATCTTCTATCCGCAGAGCGATTCAATCGCCGCGCAGACCGATGTTCTGGCCGCTACCACCGATGGAGACCACATCCTGGGCGCGGCTCTCACCGGCGGCGGAGTCACGCTCAACGACATTGGCGTCGCAATTACCCCTGCCGCCTGCACCTTGACCGCCCCGCTCTCCACCAACCCAACGCTGCTCACGCCTACGCCTCTCAGCGTCAATGCCAATGCGGCCGCCGTCAATCAGGTGGTGCCGTCTCCGGTTTCCAATCTGGCATTTATCACGTATTTCCCGCCCGCGACCGGCGCCACAACAGGAGCTTCGCTGCCCTATTACGTGCCGGGAACCTACACCCCCGGCAGCGCTTACACGGCGAATCCAGTGCAATACATTACGCTCGCCGGAAGCTCGGCCATTACCGCGCCTCTGGTCGGCGCCTTCGCCCCGGACGACTCTCTCTTCTTTGTCTCCACGGCGGGCGACAACATGATTCACTACATTGACGTGCCGACGCTGACCGATAAGCAGCAGATCAGCCCCAACCTGCCGGCCTGCACGCCCGTCTCCGCCGGTGGCAACGACCTCGGCTGCATGTATACCGGCAGCGGCGCCGTCGTTCCGGCCACCGCCATCGCCGTCAAGCCGCGCCCCACCACCTAGCCGCGTCGCAGTCTACAGCCAGGAAGGCCGGCCTCGCGCCGGCCTTTCTGTTTTCCTTCGGACGCGCCAAAAACGTTGGGTGCCTCATCCTTGCGACGTATTTGTCGCAAGGGTGGGATACCATAGCATTCATTTTCCGAGCCGAAGGCCGCTGGCCCCACCGCAGGTGGCGCACGATAGAATCAAATCATGATCAAGGGGATTTCCTTTCTTCGTTCCGCAGGCAGCCGGACGGCTTATGACCGGCTGGCGAGCTTCTTTTCCGCGCTGGGTTTTGCTCCCGGCAAAGGCTGGAACGACGAATCCAGCCGCGGCGCATCCTTCCTGGCGCCGCTGGGCAATCTCGAATTCATCGACGGCCAGTTTCCTTCCACCGCCGATGTGCTGGTCGAGGTGAACGCGTTGGACGCCGTCTATCAGGCCGCCCAAACCTGGCTGCGCGCTGATGGAGGCGAAGCTGCCGAAGCACGCCTCTCTGCCATCGCGGAGACCCACTGGAAGTCGCGAATCTTCACTGTCGAGCCGGAACTGGGTTTTGCGTTTTCTTTTTGGGCCTGGGCAGATCCCATCAAAGGCAAGCCGGTAGCCGTCGAAGGCGATCTCTCCGCGACGGGCATGAAGTTTGGCGTAGTCGTCGCCCGCTGGAATGCGGTGATTACCGAGCGGCTGCTGGAAGGCGCTCTGGATGCCCTGCTGCGCAGCGGCGCCCGGCGCAGCGAGATCGAAGTCGTCCGCGTTCCCGGCGCATGGGAGATACCCTCGGCCGCCCGCGCCCTTGCCAATACCGGCCGAGTGGAAGCCATCATTACCCTTGGCTGCCTGCTCCGCGGCGAGACCGCCCACTACGAGGCCATCTACAACGAAGTCGCCCGCGGCATCGGCCAGTCGCAGCAGGAGACGGGCATTCCCCACAGCTTTGGCGTGCTCACCTGCGAAACGCTGGAGCAGGCCCTCAACCGCGCCGGCGTCAAGGCCGGCAACAAAGGCTTTGAAGCTGCCGTCGCCGCCATTGAGATGGTCTCGCTCACCCGCAAGCTGCGGCAAGATGGAGTGGAAGGCGGACTAGCTTGACCGCCAGTCAGCATCCCGCGTCGGGCGGCCGTCGCAAGTCGCGCGAACTGGCCATGCAAATGCTTTACCAGGCGGACATCGGCAAGCAGACCCCCGACCAGGTCCGCGCCAACTTCTGGAAGGCCGCCGACGAGGTCGAGCCCGCGGTCCGCGGCTTTGCCGAAGACCTCTTCCGCGTAGCCATCGAGCATCAGGAGCGGATCGACGAGCTGCTCGCGGCCAACTCCAAGCACTGGCGCATCGAGCGCATGCCCGCCGTGGACCGCAATCTGCTGCGCATGGCCGTCGGCGAGATGCTCGGCTTCAAAGGCACGCCCTTCCCTATCGTCATCAACGAGGCCCTGGAGATCGGACGCCGCTTCTCCGCCCCTGAGTCCATCAACTTCCTCAATGGAATGCTGGACGCGATCGCCCGCAGCCTCATCGGCAAGTAAAGGCAAATCCGCCTATCCAAACTTAAAATTGGCATGTATGGGGAGCCATCCGCTCCCCCATACTAATATCCGATAGTTTATGCCGGGGCTGAGAATGAATTTGTTTCCTCCAGCAGGAACAATCACACGATAAGATCCATACTGTGGATCAGCAACGATCACAGAGTTCTCACCGACAGAAAGAGAAAAAGTGTGAATTTGTGGCGTCCCTTTATCTTTAATTAACTCGAAAACGATTATTCCGGATGAAACATCTTTGATTTGAAAATGAAGAATCGTTGTAGGGTATTCACCAAGTGTCTCAACGTGAGCTATAACATTAGCGCCCTTGTTTTCAATCCATAAGTTTGGACGATCCAATAAGACGAACAAAGTTCCCAGCGCGATCAGTGAACCAGATAGAATCAACATCCATTTTTTCATAATCCTACCGAGTGTTCCCGCTTTGTCTTGTGGCGTCTGACAGTAGCAATTTTCTACGCCACAAGAACCCGCGCTTGCGACCGTGCGCGCGGGCTAGCTTGCACCGTGATTCGGATGTCCTGCCCTAGCCGCAGCAGGAAGCGCATCAGGCGCTCCAGAGAGAAGCCAGTTAAATTCCCGCGAAGCAGCGCGGAGACTTTGGGCTGGTCCACTCCCAATACTTTGGCGGCCTGAACCTGGGTAAGCCTTCTCTCGCGGATCAGCTCGATGATTTTGTTGGCAAGCTCGGCTTTGGCAAGCGCTTCTTCCGGATTCGGCAGACCAAGATCGGCAAAGACATTCCCACTGCTGACGGTATAATCAAGCTCTCTCTTTGGCATTATTGTTTCTCCAGTTCCCGATCAATTTCGATGGCGCGCAGGAGCCGCCGTTTCACCAGATCGATCTCGCTCTGTGGCGTGGCTATGCCGTGTTTCGACTTTTTCTGAAATGCGTGCAGCACATAGACGGCCTTGGTCAGCCTCACCGTGTAGACGGTGCGGAAGGTGTCGCCACGGTGATCGGAAACAACCTCCAGCACTCCCGCCGCGACATTCTTCAGCGGCTTGGCGTCGATGTGCTCATTGCCCATTTGCGCCTGATAGAGAGCGAAGCTCACGTGCCGCTGCACAGGATCAGGAAACTCCACCAGAGCGCGGTGCGAGTCGGCAACGAAAATCAACTCTTTCATTCAGTACCTTCGCTCTAATCGAATATGCCAGAAAAGGCATAGATAGTCAAGATAAATAAAAGTCGAATCGGAAACTTAACACGTGTCCTCACCGGCAAGCCTCGCCCGGCCTATCAAGCACATCGTTCGTCCTTGCCCGGTTGTCATGGCGCAGTGCGGCGCCCGACTTCAGAACCAGCCTCCCATCCCGGCTGAGAAGCGGATCGAGAGTCGCGACCGCTCCCACCGGCTCGCCAGCCATCGTTTGCGCGCAGTACCAATCTTTACCGTACGCGTCGCCGTTTTTATACCACCGTTGGCAACTGATCGTTGTTTTATCGGAATCCAGCGCGCACCGGTACCACAGAAAGGGATCGTCTTTGCCGGAACCGGCCAGCGGAAAGGCGTCGACGGGAACCTTGGCCGGCCGCTTTTGCGCGTAGGCGGCCGCAAGAATCGGCCCATGCACCGCGCTGACGCATCCGCCGTCCTTGAAGTTCTCAAACTGCGAACCGCGCTGGAGCTTCATCACCGGACCATCTGGTAGCCTGACCCACAGAAATCGCCGGTTGAATCGAAGCTGAAGCTGCTTGCCGGCCTGCTCTTCCACGGCGGAGAACTTGCCCTCATGCAGGTAGCTTCTTCCTTCCCCCACCAGTACCTGATCGCCCTGCCGGAAGCAGAAGGCGCTGGCCGTATCGGTGAGCGCGGAGCATCCATCGCGGCAGGGAAGATAATTCGCCGCCTCCACCAGCGTCGCCACGGAAAAAACTTTAGCCTCTTTTGCTGTAGCGCAAAGCGTCAGGCATAGCCCCGCGCAAGCGGCCAACGCAATGCGTGGCAAGACCCTGCATCGAATCGAAAACAAGAACTGCATCATGCGCTTAAAGGTACACTCCGCCGTTCCCGTCTCGCAAGCGCCACGAGAATGGCGAGCCATTGAGCCTGGCGCCCGAACGTTGCCCTGAGTCTGTCAGCAGCCTGTCTTTGTGAGAAGGCGAAGGAGGCCGATTCCTCAAACCGCGGAATGCACGAATCGCAGAAAACCGAATGGGTTTGGGCTACGCCAGCTTCCAGCCCATCCGCCGCGCCCGCTCCCTGGTTGCCGGCGATAGCGGATGATCCGGCTCCATGGCCGACAGGCCGATCCATAGGCTGCCCACTGTCTTGGCTCCCAGCATCTTCGCCGTCATGCGCAGTGTGCCGGCCACTCCGGTGAAAAGTGGAATGAAGATGCCCGGCATGCCCGACGTGGCAATCACAACGGCTCTCCGCGTGAGTTGCTTCTTCCGGGGCTTGGGCATGCCCTCACCCCAGGGCCAATAGGTAAAGCCAAGCAGCCGCTCCATGAACCTGCGAAAGATGGCCGTTACGCCGCCGTAGTTGATGGGACTGCCCAGCACCACCGAATCCGCCGCCTCGATTTCAGCCAGAATTGGCTCCAGATCGTCCTGCTGTTTGCACTTGCCGCGCTCCGGTCCCGGAGTCTGGGTGCATTCGCGGCAATTCCTGCAGAATTCGATATGCTGGTCCGTCAGGTAGATGGTATGCGTCTCCGCGCCTTTCTCCTTTGCTCCCTCCAGAACGGCCTCGACTGCGGCGGCCGCAGTTCCGCCTCTCCGGTAGCTGCCGACAATTGCTACAACCTTCTTGGCCATCGCAGGTCTCCGATTTCCTGGAATGAATTCTACTTCAAACGATACGAGCCTCGCAGTGACCGGGTTCCACGGAAGACTCGCCTTTTCGCGCAGACTCTCTCCGCCTCTCCGCTGCATTGCAATTCCTGCTATTCTTTACAAGTGATTCCGCGCGCGCAACTCCAGCAATCCGCGGCCATGGCTCTGCTCCTGGCCGTTTGCCTCGCCGCCTGCCACAAGGAAGAGCAGGCCGTCGTCGGCGTCGCCCAGACCGCCCTCACTGCCGAGCAGAAGGCGCAAGCCGCCGCTCAGGCCGCCGCCACCGAACGGGACCGCCAGCGCGCCCAGCTGGCTCTGATCCCGCTGCCCACCAAGAGCATGTACGTGGACGTGCATGAGCCGGGCGCGTGGGCCAATCCCTTCCTCTCCGTCGACGCCGACACCCTCAATCTGCGCATCACCCTCGCCGACGCCAACCCCAGCACCGTGGGCCAGGGAACCATGCTCCGCCCCGAGGCCGCCCGCCGCCAGGAGATGCAGTTGCGCCCCGCCGACCTCGCCCAGGCCCTCATCGCCCTGCCTCCCGGCGCATGGCGCTATGGCCGCGTCATCGCCGTCGCCGAGTCGCCCCTGGCCAGCCGCAAGGACCGCCCCCAGGTCCGCCGCAACCTCGAAGCCGCCATCCAGCAGCTCAACGACCTCGGCATCGTCGTCGAAGAGTGGCCCACGCGCTAGAGTTTTCTTGGTCTGATGGGCCACTCGCTTAAACGGCAGTGTTAGGTTTACCAGCCATTCAGGAATTGAATGGCGCCAACGGCGTTTTCCGGGATCTATGGTATTTCTGCATTGATGAGGCGCAGCTATCCGGTTCCTCGGCCCTCCAATTCCCAATTCGGAATCACGCATTTCCCCGTAGTTCCTTAGTGGATTCCGGCCGTAATTTGCACAGGTTATAGAACGCTTTATCGTGCTGTAATGAGGACAACCCGTTGCTCTTCCGGCAGTCTGGAGAAATGCAGAAGGTGTGGACACTATCCCTCCATCCAAGCGTTCTGAGATCATGGCGCGGGTCCGTTCCAAGGATTCTCGTCCCGAGTTGGTTATCCGAAAACTTGTATTTGCTATGGGTTATCGATACCGGCTCCATGCTAAGGATTTACCTGGGTGCCCCGATCTCGTGTTCCGTTCTCGCCAGAAGGTCATTTTCGTTCATGGATGCTTTTGGCACCGGCACGAAAACTGTGCCCTCGCGCGAATGCCGAAATCCAGAAGGGAATTCTGGGGGCCGAAACTGGAGGGCAATCGACAACGAGATACTATGAACGTGGAGCGTTAGCTTCATTCGGGTGGGGCCTGCCCGGTTGGCCAAGTTTGTCGACAGTCGGATCAATTACATACCAACCTTCACTCAGGTCATTCCATGTAGGGTTGGTTCTTTCGATCAAAGCGATCTTCTTCGCGCGAATCCACCCCTTAAGCTGCTTTTCCCGCGCAATTGCGCTTTCAGGGCCTGTGAACCGCTCGAACCAGACGAGCCGATTACAGTTGTATTTTGATGAAAATCCCTCGTGAGTCCTTTGTTTGTGTTCGAAAACCCGCTTCAGCAGATTGCCGGTCATGCCGATGTAAAGCGTGTGGCTCCGACTGGCCGTGATGTAGGTGCAATAGACCCTATCTTCCATGCCGAGAATCTATCGCAATCCGCTGACGATTGCAACGAGCGCTAAGTAGGCCTCCATCTCTGACCCGCCTCAAACGACGGCTCCGCAACAGGTCTGTCATCCTGAGCG
>CAZQRX010000042.1:0-21531 GCA_964595845.1 uncultured Occallatibacter sp.
TCAGAATGAGCGGGTCGCCGGAGCGGGCGTGGCCGCGGGCTAACAGCTCGCCGCATACTTCGGCGTAGGCTTCCAGGCCGCCGCCGGCCAGGTCCTCCAAATCGATGGAACCCTTGTGGTCGTTGAGCTGGCGGACGAGGTAGTCGCGCCCGGCGAAGTGCGTCCAGCCGAGGAAGGGGTCGGACTGCACCTGCATCGCCTTCTGGCCTTCGGCAGTGCGCTGGCCGTTGTGGTGAGGCGGTTGCGCGTCAGGCAGATAGGGAGTGTAAGCGGAGGCCGGCTCCTCCTTGATCTGCAAAAACAGCGGATCGGCGGGGCCGTTGCCCTCGAAGTAGATGCAGTAGTCGCGCAGGCCCACCGAGCCGGTGCCGACAATCTTGAAGGCTACGTCCACCGGGCGATAGAGCGAGAGCAGATGCTGGCGCTGCGGCTCGAGCATCTGGCGATAGGGGCCGAGCGCGGCCAGTACCGCCGCGGCCCTGGCGCCGGTGACGCGGGTGAGGGTGGGCTTGATCTCCTTGAAGCGGCGGCCGGCGCCTCTTTCTGCGGAGACAGGCTCAGTGAGCTGGTCGAGCGTGTGCTGGGGCGTGGCGCGCTCGGCCTTTTCCAGCGCCTCGTGGACGGGCGCGGCCTGGCCCAGGCGGTGGACTTGATAGTGATTTACTTCCAGGCTCGGCATCTGGGCAAAGGCGCGCATCTGGGCGCTGTAGCGGGCAACAAATTTCTCCACGGTCTCGCGAGCCGCGGATTCTTTATGGCCCGACGCGCGGCCGGCCAGCACCAGGGACGCGGCCATGCGCTTGAGATCCCACTCGAAGGGGCCGCGAATGGTCTCGTCGAAGTCGTTGATGTCGAAGACCAGGCGGCCGTCGGGCGCGGCAAAGGCGCCCAGGTTGCGCACATGGGCGTCGCCGCAGAGCTGGGCGGCGAGGCCGGTATTGGGCAGCACAGCCAGGTCGGCGGCCATTACCGGGACCGCGCCGCGGAAGTAGCCGAAGGGCGACTCGGCCATCAGCTTGTACTTGAGCTTGATGAGCGCGGGGACGCGGCCGTGCATCGACCGGGCGAGCAGTTCGAGCGCGGGAGTCTTGCGCGCCTTGGGTTTCAGTTCGTTGTGTTCCTGGCGGCCCACCTGCTTGCGCCGCGCCTGGCCGAGATTACGCCGTTCCTGTGGAGTTGCCCAGTGCATGAGACGGACGATACAACGATCGGGTTGTGGTGCGCAAGATGATGGCCGACGGTTCAGTTGCACGGGTTCATATCTGCGCCCCGCTCCCTATGAACAAAACTCGTAGAGACTTGGGCTTTCTCGATCCTTTTGCCTGAACCCGCAAAGACTGGTTAACCATTAACAGGTTAGCCACCGCCCTTCGACAACGCTCAGGGCAGGCTTTCGCGGTGATCGCGAGTTAGCAAGTTAGCGGTTTTTTTGCTGAGCGAATTGACTCTGCGCAGGGCAGGCTTCACAGCAGGGTCTGCGGCACCAGGCGGACGATTGCGGGCTCAGCCGCGCCGGTGCGGTATGCGCCCAGTGTCTTCGCCATGCTCTCCAGCTTGCCGGCGTTGGCAAAGAGCGAGCACGGACGGTCGTGCGTCTCCAGCATGGGCCCGTTGTCGCGGATCATGGTGAAGAAAAGGCTGGCGAAGGCCTGGGCGACCGTCGAGGTGCTTACGTTGTGTGTGGCCAGCGCGGAGAATGGACAGGCCGTGACGTCGCCTGTCGGAGTTACATGGGCGAAGCCACGCCCGGCGGAGACGCAGCCTCCGAAGAACTCTTCATCGTCCGGCGATTGAATCAGGTAAGCGCCTCCGGTGGCGCGGTTGCGAACCCGCAGGACGGTGGCGCGCAGGCGGGCGCGCTGCTCCGCGGAAATCGCCGGGCCCTGGCTTTCTCCAGTCGGAATCTGCTCGATGAAAAACGCCAGCGGGCCGCTGCTGGCAAGCAGCGCGTCGATGTTCCGCTCCTGCGACCAGTAATCGATATTCGCGGGACTGATAGTAACTGACAAGCCGGTCAGCACGCCCGCGGAGCGGAGCCGGTCGAGTGTTTGCAGCGCGCGTTGATAAACGCCGGACCCCCTCCGCTCGTCGGTCAGCTTGCGATCACCCTCCACGCTAACCACAACCGCCGTGTTGCGGCAGCGTTTCAACGCCTGATAATCGCTGTCTTGGATCACCGTCCCGTTGGTGAATACCAGGAAAAGGCGGTCGGAAAACTGGCGGAAGAGGCTGGTAATGCCGGGCAGCATAAAGGGTTCGCCGCCGGCAATCACAAAGCCCACCACCCCCAGCGCGGAGGCTTCCTCGATCACCCGGCGCCAGGCATCGAGAGTGAGCGGCGGCCGCGCCTCCGGCGAGCAAGCGGTGATCCCCATCGCCCCGGCATAGCAGCCGGTGCAGCGCAGATTGCAGCGCGTGGTTACGCTGAGAATCAGAAACGGCGGTACCCTCAATCCATTTTCAAAGGCCTGGACTCGCGCGCGCCGGGTCTGCCGGTGCGCCCGCGCCAGGCGGATCAACGACGGCAGGTGCCGGGGATGCCGGATGGCCCAGTGAACGGAGACGCGCGGCAGATTCGGGTCAAGGCCTTCGAGCAGGCGCTGGATGCCGAAAATGCGCTGCAAGAGCGCTTCAGTGCGCGGGAGGGGCAGTTTGGTCATGGCAGTGATGTTGGTGTTCATGGACAGGTACGAACCGGCAACATGGATGGTTCCCTCCATTCTAGTCTGCACACGCTGAACCTCTTTCAATACATCCGATTCACTCTTCGCGGCGGGATGAAGCGATCAGCCGGCAATGCTCGTTGCGTTAGCCTGCTGCTTCCACCGCTGCGAGTTTACGCCGAAGACGATGAGCCACAGCAGAAGCGATAGTTCTCCGAGGGCGCCGGCGGGCTTTATGACGTAGGAAAAGAGATAGGTCGAAAGCGGCGGCGACAGAAAGAGCTGGTAAGTCAAACCGGTGATGGCCATGAACACGCCGATGATTCGCGGCATGAACGTAGACCTGAAAACCAGGTAGCCGATCAGCAGGCAATAAAATCCGAAAAACACCATGCAGATGCTTGTGGCCACGACATGCAACTCGAGAGTCAGAAGCGCCAGCGCTTGTAACTGCTCCACCTTGAAGACGCTCAGGTAAGGCGCGCCTCCCATGACAATCAAGGGAACGAAGGTAAAGAAGCTGGCCAGGGCCCCAACGGCGCATCCCATGAGACTGAAAAAGGCCGCAAGCAAAGAGATGCTCCTGTTCACCGGCTTCAACAGATCATAGAGAAGCAGCGTCACCACAATATAGCAGGCGACCGAGATAAGCTCGATTGCGAAACACGTCCGCAATACCGGCCCGTTCGTCAGGATGTTATGCGCCGTGGCCGCTGCGTTGCCGGCTACAAGAATCTTGCCGTGAATGTTGCCATCGGCGTATCCGTAGGTCATTCCGTTGATCAAGTAAACGATGCCGGCAATCCTGGCATTCAAAGCCGGCGACGATTTTGCAATTTCCGAATTTGTCATTTCAACTTGCTCCAGTTTTGAATTCAGTTACGCGCGGATTGTGCCGCGACTATATCCCCGGTTCCATTCTCCCGCGGATGAAGGTTCAGGCCTTTGATCAAGAGCCACAGGCCAACGGAAATTTCGGCGAGACCGATAGGCGCCCAGCCGAGTTCCAGCGGCTTGCTATACTGCGGCCAATACAGGCACGCAAAGGCAACGATCGTGGCTAGCACGGATGCAAACACTCCCCACGCCGATATAATTTTTGGAATATACTTCGATTTGAGAAATAAGTAGAAGAATAGAATGGATCCCATGCCCAGAAATATCATGCCAACGAGAGATGCAACCGAATATGCGGTAGAAAGTAAACCCATATATATCGATAACTGTTTTGCATCGAAGCCATTCGCGGAATCAACGCCAAGATACAGCTTCAATGCAGCAAACGTTATAATGCTAAAGGCCGCCCCCAGAATATTCTCCGTCATTCTAAAGAGCAAGGCAAACAGCGCCAGGTTCTTGTCGATTGGTTTGACGGCAACATAAAGGCCCATGGCCAGAACCATGCAGCACAGGCAGGTGATAAGTTGGCAAGACAATCCGAAACGGTAGAGCAGTTCCGCCCCCATGATCCTATGGGCGGTCTCCGCAAAATTTCCGGGAACTTCAAAACGGCCGGTAATTGACAAACCCAACAAATAGCTGGGATAGGTGAACAGATACATGAAGCCGGCAAGCCTTGCGTACCTGATCTGTGATTTCTCGTTTTCCGAATATGCCATTTCAATCTCTCCTGATTCTCTTCCTGAAAGCCTGTGAATGGATTATGGTTTGCGGGTTTTTCCAAGTCACTCCTAGCGGCGGTGTGAACAGATCAGTCGGCAGTGCTCGTTGCGCCGGCCTGCTGTTTCCACCGTTGAGGGTTCACACCCATCACAAGAAGCCACAGCGTCAGCGCGATTTCCCCGAGGCCGTCGACGGCCAGATTGTAGGGATAGAGTGTGTGTGCGAGCGGGGGGATGAGAAAGGTCAGGCAAGCCACGCCAGAAAACGCCATCAACACGCCCAGAACTCGCGGCAGAAAGGCCGACTTGAAGATGAGGTAACCGATAAGGACGCAATAGCATCCGAAAAACACCATGGCGATGCCGAAGCCCCGGTTAAAGAGTTCAAGGAACATCGACGCAAGCACCCGCAACTGCGCCGCATTGAATATGTTCAAATCCGGCGCGCCGCCCAAGAGGGTCAAGGCTGCGAAATGAAATACATTAATGGAAGCCTGAACAGCACATCCCATCAGGCTGAAAAAGACCGCGAGCAATGAGAGTCTCCTGTTGACTGGCTTGAACAAGTGATAGAATAAAGCAGTTACGACGACATAACAGATGACCATGCCGAGGTCGGCAGCGTATCCCAGCCAAAATGACGGTTGGCGGATACTGTCCACTGTAGTCGTAAATCCGCCACCAGCCAAGGATGTTATTACTCCCATCAGGGTTGTTAATAAATACCACAAGCCGGCAATTCTGGCCTTCAAGGCCGGTGACGATGTTGCAATTTCAGAATTTGTCACTTCAAAGTTCCTCAGATTTGATTTCACTTATCTCATGGATTATGCCGCAACGGAATCCCTGGTTCCATTCTCCCGCGGCCGGAGTTTTACGCCTTTTACTAAAAGCCACAGACCAACTAATATTTCCGTGGCAAAGATAGGCGCCCAGCCAAATTGCAGCATTTGGGGAGGCTGCGGAACAATGAGGAACGAAAAACCCATAATCGGCACAAGCATGGATGCAAACAGACCGAACACCGCAAGTAGTCTTGGAATGTAATTCGATTTGAGAAACAAATAGAAAAACAGGATGGACCCCGCGCCATAAATTATGCAACTGACGTTCAATCCAACCAAACTGACAAACGTATGTAAATCGACAAAAACTGACAACTGTCTCGCGTCCAGGGAGCCCACGGAACCAGCGCCCATTCGCATCTTCATGAAAATAAAATCAATCGCGTCGAAGGCGCCGCCCACAGCAACGTAGACCAGTTCAAATACGAAAGCCAGAAGCGCTAGATTGCTGTCTACCGGTTTGACAACGACATACAGCGCCATGGCCAAAAGCACTGCACACAGTATGTTGAGTATCCCGAGAGACAACCCGGCACGATAGAGCAGCTCCGAGCCCATAATCCTGTGGGCGGTCTCTACTATGTTTCCAGGTACTTCAAAACGGCTAGTAATAAAGACGCTTAACAAGTAAGCAGCCATGATGAACAGGTACATGAAACCCGCAAGTCTTGCGTACCTGATTTGTGATTTATCGGTTTCAGAACTTGCCATTTCATCCTCTCCTATTTCAGTTCAAGAACGCTGGTGGATAGGTTATGGTTTGCGAGTCGTGTAAAATCACTCTTCGCGCAGCAGGATCAAAGGATCGACCGACAGCGCGCGCTGCGCTGGAATCCAGGTGGCTACGAGCCCCAGCAGCAGCATGGCCAGAACGACACTGCCGAGCACCAGCGGATCGCGAGGCGTTGCCTGATAGACGATGAAAGCCAGCACCCGCGTGGCCAGCAATCCCAGGACCAATCCTGCCGCCGAACCGATAGCCAGCAGCTTCAATGGCTGTCCCAACGCCGTCTGCAACACCTCGCCGCGCTGCGCGCCGAGGGCGATGCGGATGCCCAACTCCCGCAACCGCTTGCTCACCGAGTACGCGGCCATGCCAAAGATGCCGGTGATGGACAGCATTGCGCCCATCAGCCCCAGAACGCCTAGCGACACCGTGGCCATTTGCGAAGGAAACAGAACCAGTGACAGCACGGTCTTCCAGGAAGAGATGGTAACCGGCAGCCCCTCATCCAGTTCGCGCAGCTTGCTCCTCATGGCCGCGGCCAACTGTTCGGGATCGCGCTCGGAGCGCACCACTATATAGAAAGTGCTCGAAGGCGATTGCAGGGCGGGAAGAAAGATCGCCGGCTGCGGATCTTCATTGAGGCTATAATACTTTCCTTCTTCGACCACGCCCACGACTTCGACGCGCGTTCCATCCTGCAGCTTGAAAGCTCTGCCCATGGCCTGGGGGACGGAGCCGAAGAATTTTACGGCGAACCCCCGGTTAACGACGGCGACGGATGGCGCTCCTTTGTCGTCATCCCAACTGAAACTCCTGCCGGTTAACAGGCTGGTGCCGGCCGCCTCGAAGTATCCGGGAGAGATGTTGTACCGGAAAGGCGTGGCGGCGGTATTTGCCTGGCGTAGATCGGTGGTTTCATCCTTGTAGACATTCGATCTGAAGTTGGAGCCGTAAGCCAGCGGAGGATAATCGTTCACCCATCCCACATGCTCGACTCCGGGAATCCTCGCCATCGCATCGAAGATGCGTCTTTTCATCGCGGGCGCCTGGTCGCCGCTGTAGCCGGCCATGGCCAAATTGACATTGAGCAGCAAGGCGTTGCGCGGCTCAAAACCGAAGTTGCCGTGCAGCGAACGGATCAATCCGCGCACGGCCACCAGCGAAGAAGTAACCAGCACGGCGCAGATGGCAATTTGCACCACCAGCAACACGTCCCGCACGGTGATACGCCGCCCCAACCGGGCGCTCGATCCCGCTTTGACGATCTCATAGGGATTGGCCCGCAGCACCTGGCGCACGGGAACGATTCCGAAGAGCAATCCGCTGACCACCGCTAAAAGTAAAGCGACCAGGTAGATTTTTGCGTCCGGAGTAACTGGCAGGCGGGCGGGAGCCGCGGCGATGGGCTGCCAGGTACTCAGCCGGCGCAGGAGCGCGACGCTGCCCATGACTCCCAGAGCGCCGCCGGCAAGGGAGATCAGCAAGGCTTCGGTAAACAGTCCCCGCAGGATGCGTTTGCGGCTCGATCCCAGCGCCAGCCGCAGCGCCACTTCACGGGCACGGTCACTGGTGCGCGCGGCAAAGAGGCTGCCCAGGTTGGCGCAGGCGGCCAGCAGAATCAGGCCGGCTAGCAGCATCAGCCCCGCCACGAAGGCTGTCACCGCGCCGCCAAATGCAGTCAGTCCCTGGTGGGTAAGTGTAGTGCTTTTGTGACTGAAGTCCTGGGGATAGGTCTTTTCCAGATACGTGCCCACGGCGTTCACATCCGCCATCGCCTGATTGAGAGTCACTCCCGGCTTCAGATGTCCAAAGATCTCAAACACCGCAACATTGCTGCCGCGGTCGTCGAGTACGCTCCTGCTATAGATCTGCCCCTCGTTGACCATCGGCATGAAAAAATCGACAAAGGCAAATGCCACTGTTCCGTGGAAGCCGGGCGGCGCCACGCCAAGAATCGTAAATGGATGCTTGTTCAAAAAGACGGTGCGGCCCACCACGCCGCGATCATCCTGGAAGCGGCTGTGCCAAAAGGCGTAGGTCAGCACAACGTAAGGCGCGCTGTTGGTGCCGTGCTCATCGGCGGCATGGTAGAAACGGCCGAGATAGGGCTGAATCCGCAGCACGTCGAAGTAGTTGCCGCTGGTTGTGTAGCCTGAGGCGCCGGAGGGATCCTTGCCCGTGTCGAAGCCCGGAAAGACGAAGTTAAACGCCGCCAGACCGTCGAAGCTGCGATTGCGATCGCGCAGATCGAGATAGTTGGGATACGATTGCCACCCCGGATTGTTCCCGTACTGGGTTCCGTAGAGGCTCTCCGCCTGGGGCACATCCAAAGGCCGCAGAATCATGCCGTTGAAGATTCCGAAGACCACGGCGTTGGCGGCGATGGCCAAGGCCAGCGTCAGCACGGCGGTGAGGGCGAATCCGGGCGACTTGCGCAACTGGCGAAGGGAGAATCGCAGGTCCTGTAGCAGGTTGGTCATGGACGGCCTCGGGATGAAGATCAGTCTACATGGAGGAGAAGTGCAATTCGAGAGCCAAAGTGCCGCCGACGCAACTTGATGAGAACAAAGCGGCTTGCTGGATCGGGCGGGCGCGGGCAAAGCGGCTTGGGTGTCCGCTTTCGCCGCGCGCTGTCCGTTAACGAACAGGAACGGCGTACCGGCGCGGTGGTTTACACTGCGTTGATACGGCTCCTCACCCTGGAAAGACGCGGATGGGTCGCGATGCCCCGCTCCGCTCCCGGAGGAATTCATTTTGACCCGCACAAACGCTCTCTTGCTCATCGGTCTGGTTGCCGTTCCCTTTGCAACTCTTCCGCTGGCCGCCCAGGCTCCCGTGAAGCCTCTGACGGTGGAGGCGATCTACGCCCATGAACCGCTGATTGGCACTCCGCCGGACGAGCTTCGCTGGTCGCCGGACGCGAAACACCTGACTTACATGGAGAACGACGAACTCATGGACCTGGACCCGGCGACAGGCCAGGCGCGCGTGCTGGTGAGCCGAGCCAAGCTGGCTACCTTCACCGCCGGGCCGGACACTGAGCAGGATCGCGACCATCGCGACCGTTATGACATGGCCAGCTACCTGTGGTCGCCGGACGCGGCGCGCCTGCTCTTCGACGCGAAGGGCCGGCTCTGGCTCTATGACCTGCACACCGGCGCGTCCGTTGAGGTAGGCTCACCCGGCGCGGCTTCGGGCGACAATCCGCAGTTCTCGCCCGACGGCGAATCGCTTGCCTGTATCCGCAACCATGGGCTGGCGGTGGTACGGCTCGACGTACCGGGAATGCCGATGAAGATGGTGGCGCCTGCGCCCAACCCGGCCACACTCATCGGCGAAGTGGATTGGATTTATCTCGAAGAGCTGGAGGCGCGCAGCAATTATTTCTGGTCGCCGGATTCCAAGCTCTTGGCTTTTATGCAGATGAACGAGGCCAACGTGCCGGAGTATCCGATCACCGACTGGCTTCCTACGCACGCAACGGTAGAAACACAGCGCTATCCGCAGCCGGGCGACGCCAGCCCCGCGGTCCGCATTGGCGTGGTCAGCGCGGCAGGCGGCCAGACGGTGTGGGTGAGCCTGCCGATTCGCGCCGGGCAGGACTATATTCCCCGCTTCGGCTGGGTGGACGCGAAGACGCTATGGATCGAGACGCTGACCCGCGACCAGAAGCATCGCGACCTCTACTTTGCCGACGCCGCGACCGGCCAGGCGCACGCCATGCTGCAACTCGCCGACGACAAATTTTTCGACGACAAGTACGACGTCACGGTGGGCAACGGGGCGATTGTGCTGACGAATTGGAGCGACGGGCACAACCACCTCTACCTCTACAGCTATGACCAGGCCGATCCGGCCCATGCCGTAGCCAAACTGGAGCGGCAACTGACGCAGGGCGATTTCGAGGTGGGCGAGGTCTATCGCGTGGACACCGCAGGCAAGCTGGTGGACTATGCCTCCAACGAGGGCAGTCCGCTCGCTCAGCAGTTGTGGCAGGTCAGCTTCGCGGGAGAACGGAGGCAATTGAGCGTCGGCGCGGGCTGGCATGAAGGCAACTTCGCCCCGGCGGGCGGCGCGTTTGTGGACAAGCAATCGGCGCGCATGGAGCCGCCAGATGTGCGGCTGTGCGCGGAGGCGGAAAAGTGTGCCGTCTTCTGGAAGGCGAAGACGCTGGAGCCTTACCAGTTGCGCGCGCCGGAGCAGCTCACGGTCAAGGCCCACGACGGGACAACGCTTTACGCCACGCTGCTGCTGCCCCAGGGCGTAACCACTCCGGCGAGTGTGCCGCTGATTGTGAATCCCTACGGCGGCCCGGGCTCGCCGGCGGTCGTCAACCGCTGGCACGACAGCCTGCTCTTCGACGAGCTGCTGGCCCAGCATGGCTTCGCGGTGCTGCACACCGACAATCGCGGCATGGGCGGACGCGGACGCGCCTTTGCCCAGGCCGCATATCATAACTTCGGCCCGGTGCAGTTGGAGGATCAACTGACCGTGGTGGACGCGGCGCTGGCGCAGCACGCGCAACTGGACCCCAAGCGGCTGGGCTGGTGGGGCTGGAGCTGGGGCGGGACGTTTACGCTATATGCCATGACGCACTCGGAGCGCTTCCGCGCCGGGGTTGCGGTGGCGCCCGTGACCGACTGGCGCGACTATGACTCGATCTATACCGAGCGCTACATGAGCCAGCCGGCGGAGTTTGCTTCAGGTTACAAGGATTTTTCGGTGGTCAACTCGGCGGCTCGCCTCAAGGGGCGTCTGCTGCTGGCGCATGGAACCGGCGACGATAATGTACACATGGAAAACTCCGTGCAGTTCGTGCAGAAGCTGATCGAAGCTCAGATTCCCTATGATCTGCAACTCTATCCGCGCAAGACGCACTCCATCGCCGGCGGGGATGTGCATACACACCTGTTCAACAGCATTCTGGCGCACTTTGAGGAGTATCTGAAGCCGCCGGTGCAATGAGCGCGTAGTGATCCTAGTTTCACAGCCCAACCGTTCGCATGAACCGTCGCAAGTAGGCTTACAACCCACTAAAGCGGGTAGTGTCCTAATTTGAAATCCACAGGCTATCCTCCGATTAAGGCTTAAGCGGAGCAGCACCAACGACAAGTACGAATTGGTTATTCGGAAAGAAGTCTGGCTTCATCGGTCCTATCGTGAATTGCAACTGTGCCGCGTTTAGAATCAATCCCAGCTTTCGTGCGGTTGCGTCTATATGGTAAAGGTCCCGCACCCCGATATGTATGTCCTCCACGTCTGGAGTTAAACCTGGAATCGGGAGCGCTAAATCTGCATCACAACCCTTATCCTTCAAAGTGTTAACAAAATCCATAGCGTACCTTTGAGCCTCTTGGTTCCCATTAGAGGCAGTTACATCAATATGCGGCATGGCTGAGCAAATGTCCTTCTCTGCCGTTTTCATATCCTCAATCTGCTTTGTTGTTAAGCGCCGCGCCGGGGTGCAGTTTATTGAAGCCTGGTTGCCACTTCCCCCAACTTGAGCAATACCACAAGGCCCTTGCTGGAGAGAGCCTCCCACGGTCCCCGGATTTGCGGAATTTCCGTTGCCTTTCTGCGCTATGCGAGTGGTGATTATTCTCGCCGATTCCTGGAACTCTTTAGGACTAGCAACTACAGTTGGGCACGGCTTGTATTGGGACGCTTTTTGTGCCTCCGATTCCAATTGCTGATGATCTTTATACGCAATGCTTAGAGTGGAATAGATCATCAGCAGCACCCATCCCAAACAGAGTGCCAAAGTCGCGCCGGCCAACGACTTCCATGATTTCAAAGCGGCGACTAAAGCAGCCTTATTGCGCCCCCCAGTAAACCATTCGATTCCTACAGTAAATCCAAACGCAAGCACAAGTACGCCAAATCCAAGCCAGAATATAGAAATGCCCGTGCTACTTCCATTGGCAAGTGCTTGTTGCCAACCGCGATACAACAAATTTTTCGTAAATGGCTACATGCCCACCAATTTTCCCACTGGGAACCAGATACTGTCCAGAGCTTTTCGTGATTCGTATTCTATTGCCCAATTTGGGCAAATTGGGACACTACTCTAGATCGCGTGGTGGCGGAAGATGTCGTCCTGGTCGCGGTTGGGGCAGTGGGAGCACTCCAGGCAGCAGACCAGCAGCACGGCTATGCCTAAAGTGACCAGAACGGAGATGGCGTTTCCGTCGACCGTGAACCAATGAATCAGGCTATCCATCGTCTTTCCCCAGAAACAAGATATCCCAACATCTTTGACGCTGAATGGACACTCCGGCTCACATGTTTGGAGTTTTTTTTAGGCGGAATCCTCGCGCGTCAAGGCTCTTATCGGCAATTATGCACAGTTTCCCTCTTGATTTTAAGAGAAGAAAAGGCGAAGATAGAGACACCATGGTAATCGCCCCCAATTCGGCGTCGGCCCCTGCTGCCGGGAAGCGGCCGGAGGAGCTGCAAAACGTCGAACCTAAGGCCGCTTCCGCTCCGCAACAGCCGGAGGGCCGCCCCCAGAGCGGTCCGCTACTGAACTGGCTCTTCGTCGATATGAACTCCTTTTTTGCCTCGGTGGAGCAGGATTCGCGCCCCGAGCTGCGCGGCCGCCCGGTGGGCATTGTGCCCATGATGGCCGACACAACCTGTTGCATTGCCGCCAGTTACGAGGCCAAGGCCTTTGGCGTGAAGACCGGAACCATCGTCGCCGACGCCAAGCGGATGTGCCCAGGCATCATACTGGTGGAAGCGCGGCACGAGCTGTATGTCCAGTACCATCACCGCATCGTCGAAGCCGTGGAGAGCTGCCTGCCGGTAACGGCGGTGCTCTCAGTGGACGAAATGGCCTGCCGGCTGATGGGCCGGGAACGGCCGCTGCTGGCGGCGATGAAGCTGGGCCGGCAGGTGAAGGCGCGCATACAGGAGCGCGTTGGCTCGATGATGCGCAGCTCCGTCGGTCTGGCTACGAATCGCTATCTCGCCAAGGTGGCCAGCGACATGGAGAAGCCCGACGGCCTGGTGGCGCTGACTCCGGACATTTTGCCGGGAGCGTTGCGGCAACTGGCGCTGCGCGACCTGCCGGGCATCGGCTCACGCATGGAGAAGCGGCTCAACGCCCAGGGCATCCGCACCATGGACGATCTGCTGGCGCTCGATTGCGACAACTCCGGGCAGGTGTGGGGATCGGTTCTGGGCGAGCGGCTGTGGCATTGGCTGCATGGCGAAGACTTCGACATGGACGAGATTGAGCACCTGAAGTCGATGAGCCACCAGCATGTGCTCGCCCCGGAGATGCGCACCCCGGAGAAGGCCTGGGCGGTGGCGCACAAGCTGCTGCACAAGGCGGCGATGCGGCTGCGCGCGGCGGATTTGTGGGCCAGCAGCATTGGCTTGGCCATCGGCTTCTCTGTGCCGCGCGGCGAAAAGAAACCGGTGAGCTCCTTCGGCACGCCCACCCGCGGATGGAAGAGTGAAGTGCGGCTGAGCGAGTGCCAGGACAACCTGACGCTCATCGCGGCGCTCCGTCATCTATGGGAATCCCGCCCGTCCGGCCAGGAGTTCGAGCGTCCGTACTTCATCGGCGTGCATCTGAACGGCCTGGTGCCCGGACCTCTGCATTCGCTGAACCTCTTTGACGGATCGGAGCGGGAGCAGCACCGCGCGCGCCTGCTGACCGCGATGGACGCGATCAACAACAAGTACGGCCTGAGCACGCTGGCCCCGGCCACCATGCTGACCGCCTTCAAAGCCGCGCCCACGCGCATCGCCTTTCACACCATTCCGGAGATGTTCTGATCGGGCAAGCGGCCGGGGGAGACCGATGAGCGAAATCAGCAACCGGGATCCCTGCGCGGCATACCGATGAACGCTAGCCGGCTTCACAGTACTGATCCTATGGCATGAATTTGGAACAGCCGAATGTTAGTAGTTGATCTCGATTGTCCCTAAACCGGTTTTGCTTCGAGTATCCCGACGTTCCGAACCATCAGATGGTCGCCTCCAACCGGGTAGACTCCAGTCAAGACAAAGCCCGCTGCCTCAAGAAGCCTTTTCCATTCGCGCTCGTTACGCTCTTTACCGCCGGTGACAGCAAGCATGTTGAGGTCGCTCATCAGGTGGCCTTCCAATTGTGGATCTGCATGCGAGACGAGCGGAGGAAGGATGAATTCAACGATTAACAAACTGCCGTCCCGCGGAATCACCGCGCGGCAGTTCTTGAGAATAGGAATGGCATCTTCGTCCTGATCTCCGTGCAGTACATGTTTGAGCATGTAGACATCGGCGCCCGCAGGGACCGATTGCGTCAGATCCGCGACGATCAGTTCGCATCGAGAGGAAGTATCTTCCTGCGCGAAGCGAGATTTAGCCGCTTCCACGCTGGGTTCGAGATCCACAAGCATGCCTCGCAGATGCGGGTTGAGCCCAAGCACTGCAAGAATCAGCGAGCCGCCGCCGCCGCCGAGGTCGGCAACCACCTTCGCGCGGGAAAAATCCCACGCTGCGGCGATGGGCGCGTAATCTTCTGCCGGTGCCGTACCCATCACGGCGCGAAAAATAGAACCAGCTTCGGCATCCTGCGACCACCGGGAAGGGATTTTCGGATCGCGGACCTGAGAGGCCGGCTTACCGGTGCGAACACAGTCGGTAAGCAGGGACCAGCTGTCGGCAAGCAGATCCGCCCAGAAGACAACGGCTGGCCAGGCGGAATGAGGCACATCCCTCCGCAGCGGTTTGCCAAAAGGAGTCAGCCGAAAGTGTTCCGGCGTCGTCTCCTCCGTCACGCCGATGCTGGCCAGAGCGCGAAGCAGGCGGTAGAGCGCATCGGCATCTGCCTGACACTTTTCGGCCATGAAGCTAACGCTGCGCACCTCGTCTCCAAGCGCATCGGCAACGCCGAGACGCGCTGCCGCGCAAAGTATGCGGCTGCGGGAATACGCCATCGCCATTTCGACAAGCCCCGCATTCGCCGTAACATTGCCGATGCCGCTGTTAGGTTGGGCCATAAGTCACCTCAAATCCAATGTATTTATCGCGGACGAGCCCTGTCCAGCAGTAAAGCCGGATCTGTCCCCTTAATAACGCCGATGTCACCCCGAGCGGCTCTCGGTTGGCGCCAAATCGCATCTGCCTTCACCGAGCCCAGCAGCTAGCATCAAACCGGTAGGGATTCCGTCCCATTTGCCCGCCGCTCTCGGATTCCAGCCGAGTTGAAACCCGCTTTTCCGCCCGCCAAGAACTTTTTTCGACCCCGCGCGTACTCTTTGCATCCCCGCGCGGCATTTCCTGCGGATAAGAGAGTAGAAGCGAATATATGGCCCACGACTGGCAGCCGGATTTTGAACAACTCGTGGACGAGCACCAGTCAATGGTCTATTCGCTGGCGCTGCGCATGACCGGCGACCGTGGCCTGGCCGAAGAGATTGCGCAGGATGTTTTTTTAGAACTCGACAAGCGCCTGGGCAAGATAGAGTCCGCCGCGCACGCCTGCTTCTGGCTGCGACGCGTGGCGACAAGCCGCTCGGCGGATGCGCTCAGGCGGCGCAAGGCGCGGCGCACGAGCCTGTGGGTGACGATTGAGGAAGACCATGGCGTTCCGGCGGAAGAGCGCACCTCGCCGCTGGGCGCGCGGTTGGAACAGTTGTTGGCGACGCTGCCCGAGCCGCAGCGCGCGGCGCTGGTTCTTCGCTATCAGGAGGAGCTGTCGCCAGAGGAGATTGCGGCCACGCTTGAAGCGCCCCTGGCCACTGTGAAGAGCAATTTACAACGCGGCCTGAAGCTGTTGCGGGCCAAGGCGGAGAACCATCTGAAGGAGTACGTTCGTGGATTTTGAGCCGATGGACGATTTTGATCGGAAGTTGAAGCGCTTGTTCGAGCGATGGCCGGCGCCGCCTGACCTGAAGCGCAGGCTGATGGAGAATCGGCGTCGCCGCAAAGAGCGTCCGCAGTGGTTTGCGCTTCCCTTCGCGGCGCGTGTGGCCGTGTCGCTGTGTCTCTTAGCCGGTGTCTTTGCCGCGCTGTATGGCGGAATTGCAGCGAACCAAGCCGAGCAGCGCCGCAAGGGAGAAGAGGCTCGTCGGCAAGTGCTGCTCGCGCTGCGCATCACCAACCACGCACTCGACCACATGAACAGACAACTCGCGGCGCATAACCGCGCCCGTCAGGAATAGGAGAGACTTTCATGAAGAACCGCATCCTCGCATTCATCTTTGCAGCGGCCGTGCTGGCCGTGCCCGCGCTGGCGCAGACCGCACAGTTGCCCGCGCCGCCACCCGTCGAAAAGGATCTGGCCGCGCGCGCCTCCAGCGTCGATGAGATTACGCTGAGCAAGAATATGCTGGCCGCTGCAGCAGCATTGTTCATGAACAGCAAAGATAAAGACGAAGCCGCTACGAGTCAACTCGTGGAGCGGCTGGACGGCATCTATGTCCGCGATTATGAGTTCGCAAAAGAAGGACAGTTCTCCATCGAGCAAATTGAGCAGTTGCGCAAGTACTTCGAGACCAGCGAGTGGACGCCGATTGTGCGCGACCGGGACCACACTACCGGCGAGTCCAGCGACATAATGGTCAAGATGGTGAATGGCAAGTCAAGCGGGTTGTTTATCCTTGATGTCGAGCCGAAGGAGATCAGCATCGTGCTGATTCTGGGACCGGTGGGCATGGAAGAGCTGGGCAAGCTCAAGAACCTAGCTTGGTTGGGCATCATGGAAGGCACGCATCATACCGGGCCCGACAATGGCAAATAGGACGGCAAACAATGAGCAGTAGAGCGAACGACGGGAACGCATCTGAGTAAAAGCCCGCCCCGAATCAAATTCTTCCATTGAGCCGCTGGCAATGCAGGCTACACTGTTAGACAGCATGGACCCTTTGCCTTCATCGCCGCCAACGTATCGCGGCCGTCTTGCGCCTTCGCCCACCGGCTATCTGCATGTGGGCCATGCGCGCACCTTTTGGACGGCCTTCGAGCGGGCGCGCGACGCCAGCGGCGTGCTGGTGATGCGTATGGAAGACCTGGACCCCGACCGCAGCCGCGCCGTCTATGCCGAGGCCGCGCTCGAAGACCTGCGCTGGCTGGGAATTCGCTGGCAGGAAGGGCCGGATTTGGGCGGGCCTCATGCTCCCTATGCACAGAGCGAACGCCGGGCAGTCTATTTGGCGGCGTGGCGCAAGCTGCTGCGGGGCGGATTCATTTATCCCTGCCGCTGCTCGCGCAAGGATTTGGAAGCCGCGCTCAGCGCTCCGCATGAGGGCGATGCACAGGAGCCGCTGGACGATGAGCCGGTTTATCCGGGAACGTGCAGGAACGAATCCGATTGGGGCTCAATGTTTCCCAGCCATTTCGCAAAATACGCGAAATGGATGGGGCACGGAGATGTTCCCTGCCATCCGGCTCAGAATTCCGACTATCCGGCGCAGGATTCCGCCCATCCGGCGCAGGATTCTTTTGCAAACGGGATGGAGGATCCGGGCAGCTTCAACTGGCGCTTCCGCGTCCCCGACAGCGAAATAGTCGAATTCATCGATGGCAATCTCGGGCCGCAGCGGTTTGTGGCGGGCTGCGATTTTGGCGATTTTGTCGTCTGGCGGCGCGACGGCATTCCGAGTTACCAACTGGCCTGCGTGGCCGACGACGCGGCGATGCGCATCACCGAAGTCGTGCGCGGCGAGGACCTGCTCAAGTCCACGGCGCGGCAGATTCTGCTCAACCGCGCGCTGGGCTTCGAGAATCCTGCCTGGTTCCACTGCCGTTTGGTGGTGGATTCGAACGGCAAACGGCAGGCCAAGCGCCACGACGCGCTCAGCCTGCGCGTGCTGCGCCAGCGCGGACTCACGCCAATGAACATTCTTTCGACCGAGCTGCCGGCGGAGGTCTGACGGATAGTCGAAGTTTCAATCACCTTCCGCCGGGCTTGGAACCCACACACAGAAATCACCAGATTTTCACGCGGTCGGCAGGAGCCAGATAGAGCTTATCTCCCGGCTGGATGTTGAAGGCCTTGTACCAAGCGTCGGAGTTGCGGACGGTTAGTGCGCGGTACTGGCCCGGAGCATGCGAGTCGGTGAGCACCTGGCTGCGGAGCGAGGCCTCGCGCACCTTCGAACCCCAGTTCTGTCCAAAGGCGATGTAGAACTGCTGGTCGCCGGTGAAGCCATCCTGGATGGGCGCTTCTTTGCCGTTGAGCGAAGTCCGGTAGGCATCGTAGGCTGCGGCCACTCCGCCCAGGTCGGCGATGTCCTCGTCGATGGTCTGCTTGCCGTTGACGTGGACGCCGGGGAATGGCTCGTAGGCGTCGAATTGCTTTGCGAGGCTGGCTGAAGCTTTGTTGAAGTGGTCGCTGTCGGCAGCAGTCCACCAGTTGCGGATGCGGCCTTTGGAATCGAAAGCGCTGCCCTCCTGATCGAAGGTGTGGCTGATCTCGTGGCCGATGATGGCGCCAATGGCTCCATAGTTGACGGCGGCCGGCGCATCCGGATCGAAGAAGGGCGGCTGCAGAATGGCGGCGGGAAAGCTCAGCGAGTTGTGCAGCGGCATATTGACGGCATTCACCGTTTGCGGCTCCATGCACCACTCATGCCGGTCGACGGGCTTGCCGATGCGCGCGATTTCGTGATGCAAGTACCAGAGGTCGGCACGCCTGGAATTGCCGAATGCGTCGCCGGCGCGGACCTCGTAGGCGGAGTAGTCCTCCCACTTTTCCGGATAGCCAATGTTGACAATGAGCGAGTCGAGCTTGGCCTGCGCCTCGGCGCGCGTGGAGACCGCAAGCCAGGGCAATTCGGCCAGTCGCTTGTGGTAGACGGCGATGAGATTGGCGACCATGGCATCGGCCTGCGCCTTGGCCTGGGGCGAAAAGTACTTCTGCGCGTAGATCTTTCCCACTGCGTCGCCCAGCAGGCCGTTGACGAGCATCACGGCGCGCTCGGAACGGGGCCGCCGCTGCTCGACCCCGGTAAGCGTCTTGCCGAAGAAGCTGAAACGCTCCTCAGACAGCGCCTTGGGCAGGAGACTCGCATAGTCCTCGACGAGATGGTAGGCCAGCCAGTCCTTCCAGGTTTCAAGCGGTACGGCGGCAACCAGGGCAGCCTCGCCGGTGAAGGCCGTGGGGGTCCAGACCATGAACTCCTGCTGCCGGCCTAGTTCCGCACTTTCAAAGTAGGCGTCCCAGTCGAGGCCGGGAGCTTTGGCGGCAAAGTCGCTGCGCTTCCACAGATTGTTGGCCTTGGCGATCTCCTCGATCTCGGCGATGCTGATCTGGGCTTGGGCGATGGAGTGCTCGAGGGCGATGACGCGAGTGGCGCGCGCCTCGGCATCGCTGAATCCGGCCAGCCGGAAGATGGCGGCCACATGAACGGTGTATTTGGCGCGCACGTCCTTCATGCGATCGCTGTCGACGAGGTAATAATCGCGGTTGGGCATTTCGAGGCCGCCCTGCAGCAGGTAGGGCACATAGTGGTCCGAGTCGCGGAAGCCGGGAGCAACCCATAAGCCGAAGAGATTTGCGGTGTGGTAGGTGGAGTTGTTCAGCAGATCGACGTCGGCGCGCAGGGTCTTGCCAAGAGCCGAAGAAAGTTGCTTGCGATCCTGAATGGCGGCGAGGTCGGCAAGCTGTTCCTTGAGCGGATCGAGTCCTTTGGCCTCGATGGCGGATTCATCCATGAACGTGTTGTAGACGTCGGCAATCTTGCGCTTGTCGGAGCCGGCGGGCGCATTGGACTTCGCCGCCTCTTCAATGATTTCGGCGGTCCGCTTGCGGCTCAGATCGTCAAGAGTGTCGAACACATCGACAGCGGCACGGTCCGGAGGAATCTCGGTGCGCTCGATCCAGGCGCCGTTGGCGTAAAGGTAAAAATCATCGCCCGGCTTGACTGAGGGATTCATGTTGGCGACGGCAATGCCGTGCGTTGCCGCGGAGCTTGCGGCTGGAGTGGCCGCTTGTGCCCAAAGATGCGGCAGGGCAAGGCAGAACATGGCGATCAGCGCTGTTGGCGCCAGGGCCGTCGCAAGACGAATACCTCGGCGAATTGTGCGGGAATCGAAAGTCGTAAGGGGCAGACGAGAAGAAATCTGAGCCGGAAGCATCATTTTAGAAGACTACTCCTTCCTTCGCTTGGACTCACCAATTGTACATTCTGAGCGGCCGGTTAGGGACCGAAAGATTCCTCTCTGGATGGGAGCATGAATGGAACGCCGGCCTCCCGGCTGGGGTCCCCAACGAGCGGTCTTTGCTCGTTGGGGTGGCTGGCCGGCTGTAGTGTGGACCTCCCGGTCCGCGTCGCATTCAGTACTAACAGACGAAAACTTCAGCTGCCCATTTCACTTGTGCCGGATAAAGGTACCGTTGTGCAGCTCGCTCACGGCCTGCCGCAGTTCCTCCTCGGTATTCATCACAATCGGCCCGTTTGTCGTGCCGGCCAGCGAAAACCCTCCATGTTAGACTTGTGCCCGTGAGTGCAAAAGCTATTCTCTTTGCGTTGCTGCTTGCTTGCGCGGACGTTGCCTCAGCGCAGCATCAGGTGCTGCCTGACTTTCAGGCCGATCCCTCCGCCCGCGTCTTTGGCGGGCGCCTGTACGTCTACCCCTCGCACGATATTGCGGGCAGCACGGGCTGGGACATGGTGGACTGGCACGTCTTCTCCACCGATGACATGGTCCACTGGACGGATCACGGCGTGATCTTCAGCCTCAAAGACCTTACCTGGGCAGCCAAGCACGCCTGGGCGCCCGACTGCATTGAGCGCAATGGCAAGTATTACTTCTATTTCCCCGCCGACAACCAGATTGGCGTAGCCATTTCAGACTCGCCCACCGGCCCTTTCAAGGACGCGCTCGGCAAGCCGCTCATTGGCCGCGACGAAGTTCCCGGCATCGGCGTCTTCGACCCCAATATCTTCATCGACGACGACGGGCAGGCTTACCTCTACTTTGGCAACAGCCACGACAAACTGGCCGTGGTCAAGTTGAAGAAGGACATGATTACGCGCGACGGCCCCATCCAGGTTCTTGATGTGAAGAACTACCACGAGGGCATCTGGGTTCACAAGCGCAAGGGTCTTTACTACCTCAGCTATCCATCTTATGTCGGCGACAAGATCGCCAATCTGATGGAGTACAGCACTGCGAAAGGCCCGCTGGGTCCGTTCGAATACAAGGGCGTTATTCTCGACAATCGCTCGCGCAACGTCCATGGGTCCATCGTGGAGTTCAAGAAAAAGTGGTGGCTCTTCTACCATGTGCAAGGCCCCAGCCCCTACGAGCGCCGCGTTTGCGCAGCACCGCTTCACTATGCGAAGGATGGCAGTATTCTACCCATCAAGATGACGGATCCGCTGGGCCTGCCGGCGTCGCAATGACGCTAGAGCATTTTCGGAAAAGCGCAATCCGTAATTCCAGCGGCTTCCCGCCAACTCAACAGAAAAACGCGGAATGGATGGGACACGGAAGTTCACAGAAAAAAAGAGAATGCTCCAGGGTAACGTGAACTTACTTGTGCCGGATGAAGCTGCCGTTGTGCAACTCGCTCACGGCCTGCCGCAACTCCTCCTCGGTATTCATCACGATCGGCCCGTACCACGCCACCGGCTCCTCCAGCGGCTGGCCCGAGACGAGCAGAAAGCGGATGCCCTCGGGGCCGGCCTGGACGACGATCTCATCGCCGCGATCAAAGAGCACCAGCGAGTGGT
>CAZQRX010000043.1:0-21310 GCA_964595845.1 uncultured Occallatibacter sp.
GCGGTTTCGCCGCGTTCGTCGTTGCGGATGCGGATGGCGTCGTCGATCTTGCTGATGAATATCTTGCCGTCGCCGATACGGCCGGTGCGAGCGGTGCTGATGATGGCCTGAAGGGTCTTCTCCTTCTGCTCGTCCTTGACCACCAGCTCAATCTTGACCTTGGGCAGGAGATCGACCGTGTACTCGCGGCCGCGGTAGAACTCTGTGTGGCCCTTCTGACGGCCATGGCCGCGGGCTTCGAGAATGGTCATGCCTTCGATGCCAGCTTCGAGCAGGGCATCCTTGACAGCGTCCAGCTTGGAGGGCTGGAGAATGGCTTCAATTTTGATCATGCGAACAATGCCTCGTTTGACAGCCTAACAGGCCAGGGGGCTGGTTGCGCCAGTCCCCCCTGGATTATGAATGAAAATTACCCGCAACGCTTGCCTTACGATGCGAAGTCGTAGCCTTCCTCGCCGTGCTGCGAGAGATCGAGGCCTTCGGATTCGTCTTCCTTCGAAACGCGCAGACCAACGAGCTTGTCGACGAAGACGAGCAGCACCAGGGTTCCGACGATAGAGATGCCCCAGGCAAGTCCAATGCCGGTGAGCTGGTTGAGCATCTGACTCCAGTGGCCGTCGATGCCGCCGGAGGGGAGCGGGTTGCCGGCCGCGTCTTTGTAAACCGGATTGATCACGCTGGCGGCGAAGACGCCGGTGAGCAGCGCGCCGACGGTTCCGCCGGCTCCGTGGACCCCGAAGGCGTCCAGGGAGTCGTCATAACCAAAGAAGCTCTTGACCTTGAAGACCATGAAGGAGCAGAAGAAACCGGCGAGTAGGCCGATCACCAGCGCACTCATCGGCTGTACGAAGCCGGAGGCGGGGGTGATGGCGACCAGTCCGGCAACTGCGCCGGAGATGGCTCCCAGGGCAGTGGGCTTGCCATTGTGGAACCACTCGAAGATCGTCCATCCCAGCGCTGCCGTGGCGGTGGCGAAGTGGGTATTGATGAAAGCGCTGGTGGCCAGCGAACTGGCGCCCAGCGCGCTGCCGGCGTTGAAGCCGAACCAGCCCACCCACAGCAGGCAGGCGCCGATGAAGCTGAGCACCATCGAGTGGGGCTGCATCTTGGTCTGCGGGTAGCCGATGCGCTTGCCCATGTAGAGGCAGGTTACCAGCGCCGAAACACCCGACGTGATATGCACCACGGTGCCGCCGGCGAAATCGAAGCTGGGGAAGGCCGCGTGGGGGTTGGAGGAGTTGAGCAAGCCACCCACGCCCCAGACCATGTGCGCCATGGGGCAATAGACAAACAGCGACCAGAGCGAAAGGAAGATCGCCATGGCGCTGAACTTCATGCGCTCGGCGAACGCGCCGCAGATCAGCGCCGGAGTGATGATGGCGAACATGAGCTGATAGATCATGTACGTCTGCTCGGGAATCGTGGGGGAGTAGAAATTTTGCGGATCGGCGGCGATAGGAACGCCTTTAAGGAATAAATGCTCGAAGCCGCCGATAAAGGCGTTGCCGTGGCCAAAGGCCAGTGAGTAGCCGACGATGGCCCAGAGAATCGTGACCAGGCACATCATCGCGAAGCTCTGCATCATGGTGCCGAGGATGTTCTTCTTGCGCACCAGGCCGCCGTAGAAGAGAGCCAAACCAGGGCCGGTCATCAGCAGGACAAGTGCGGCGGAGGTCAGCATCCAGGCGTTATCGCCGGCCGACTGAGCAGCGGCGGTGGCGGCCTTGTTGGCATCCAAGGCCTGTTGGAGGGCGGCGATCTGGGCCTGAGTTGCCGGAGCTGAGGGGGCTGGTGAGATGTCCGGGGCCACAGCCAGGGCCACAGACGGAACCGCAAGCAGGGCAAAGAGAAGCAGCAGTTGAAGGGCGCGACGAGACATATGTTTCCACTCCCGGGAAGATGCAGAGGGCCGAGGCCATGCGATGAGGCGGGAGGCCGGCCGCCGTCCGGTAGAGAGTCAGACGCAACTGGGCCGGTCTGTTCAGGTTTGGATCGGCACAACGCTCGTATGATTCTCTTCAAGGAAGTTTAGGGTTCTCCTAATAAGGAACCTATGAAGATTTGCCAGAAAAGCTGTTGAAAAGGAGGAACGAAGAGTTATTTCTATGGAAAGATTATGGCGTTCGGGGTATAGACGAGGGACGAGAGAATAAGGAATAGGCGTCCCAGGTCTCAAAAGCGAGACCCGGGGCACTCAGGATTAAGGGCGGGGATTAAATGGCGGATTCGCCGCGTTCGTCGTTGCGGATACGGATGGCTTCGGTGATGGGGCTGATGAAGATTTTTCCGTCGCCGATGTGGCCGGTGCGGGCGGCGCCGAGAATGGCCTGAATGACCTTGTCCTTCAAGGCGTCGGCGACGACGATTTCGAGCTTGACTTTGGGGAGAAGATCGACCGTGTATTCGCGGCCGCGATAGAACTCGGTATGGCCCTTCTGGCGGCCGTGGCCGCGGGCTTCCAGAATGGTGATTCCCTCAATGCCCGCTTCAATCAGGGCTTCCTTGACGATGTCCAGCTTGGCGGGCTGGATGATGGCTTCGATCTTGAGCATGTGCGGATTCCTCGGTTCAGTACTTGACTGGGAGACGGCGGTTTGCTTCGTGGTATCCCACCCTTTCGCACAGAACGCGAAATGGTGGGGCACACAGAATTGATTGCATTACGCGTTGAGGTCGTAGCCTTCCTCACCGTGCTGGCTGAGATCGAGGCCGGCGGCTTCATCGGTAGCGGAGACGCGCAGCCCCATCGTCTTATCGACTAAGAACAGTAACACGAGAGTGCCGACGATGGCCAGCGCCCAGCCGATACCTGCGCCGACGGCCTGGTTATATACCTGATGCCAGTTGCCGTCGATGGCGCCAGCGGGGTTGGGAATGCCGGCGGCGTTCTTGCCGAAGACCGCGTTGATGGAGCCGGCGGCAAAGAGGCCGGTAAGCAGCGCTCCCATGGTGCCACCGACGCCGTGCACGCCAAAGGCGTCCAGAGAGTCGTCGTAGCCGAAGAACTTCTTGACGCGGAAGACCATGAAGCAGCAGACCACGCCGGCGATGCCGCCGATGGCCAGCGCGCTCATGGGCTGAACGAAGCCGGAGGCCTGGGTAATGGTGGCCAGGCCGGCAACAGCGCCGGAGATGGCGCCCAGGGCGGTGGGCTTGCGATTCTGGATCCATTCGGTAATCACCCAGGTAATGGCGGCGGAGGCGGCGGCGAATTGCGTGTTGACGAAGGCGCTGGTGGCCAGCGGCCCAGCGTTCAGCGCGCTGCCGGCGTTGAAGCCGAACCAGCCCACCCAGAGCATCCCGGCGCCGATAAAGCTGAGCACCATCGAGTGGGGCGGCATATCCTCTTGTGGATAGCCCACACGCTTGCCCAGATACAAGGCGCAGACCAGCGCGGAGACGCCGCTGCTGATATGCACAACCGTGCCGCCGGCAAAGTCAAAGACCGGCCAGTGGGCCGCTGCGTTGGAGAAGTTCAGGATTCCCCCGACCCCCCAGATCATGTGCGCCAGGGGGCAATAGACGACCAGCGACCAGAGAGAAAGAAAGACGGCCATCGAACTGAACTTGACGCGCTCGGCGAAGGCGCCGGTGATCAGCGCCGGTGTGATGATGGCGAACATGAGCTGGTAGATCATGAAGGTCTGCTCGGGGATGGTGCCTCCGTAGTTGGGGTTGGGAGCAAGTCCCACGTCACGCAGGAAGGCGTGCTCCAGGCCGCCGATGAAGCCGTTGCCCGCTCCAAAGGCCAGCGAGTAGCCGACCACGGCCCAGAGAACGGTGATCAGGCCCATCATGGCGAAGCTCTGCATCATGGTGCCGAGAATGTTCTTGCGGCGGACCAAGCCGCCATAGAAGAGGACCAGGCCGGGTGCGGTCATCATCAGGACCAAGGCAGCCGATACCAGCACCCAGGCGTTGTCGCCGGAGGTTTGAGCGTCATGGATGGCCTGAGTGAGGGCGGCGACCTGGGCCTGAGTGGCGGGCGGTGAGGGGCGAAGGTCGGGGGCTACTGCCCAGGAAAGAGCAGGAACTCCCAGGCAGGCAAAGAGAATCAGCAGCGTGATTGCGCGACGACACATATGATTCCACTCCAATAAGAAGATGAACAGCAATGCACTGAGGCGGCGTCCAGCCGCCGATCCGGAGGATGCAAAAACCATGCGCTGGCCAGGCGAGCCTCAGTATATTGCGGTCGCGGCCAGAGCGGGAGCTACATGTAAGACAGCCGTACATCGCAGTCACGACCTCCGCTGGATGGTGATAGTGGTCCGGCCTTTGTACGGTTCTCTCGAATGAGATTATAGTTTTTGGTATAAGGAACCCATGAAGATTTCTAGAAAAGCCGGCCAAAGCGCCGGAAAATGTGGAAATCTCTATGGAATCTTTATTCTTTCTGCACTATAGACGCTCCGATTGCCACACCCGGTCGTGCTTGTCAATCGGACCGGCTCGGGAATTGAGTATTCTCCGGTAAATTGTGGCCCTGCCCTCGGGAATGCGCTATGATCTTAGGCTATGAAAACCAAGTCAGTTCTTTATGTTCTGAAAGCCACCAAGCGGATTGCCTTCTGGTCAGCGGCCTTAACCGGTCTGGCATTGTCAGGATTGGCCCAAACGACGGTCGCGCATACCGTCGGTTACAAGATTGAGGAAACCTTGCTGGGGCCATGGAATTTGCCGATTCCAGTCAATCAATCTGACGACTTTCCAACATTTGCTCTCAGTAGCGACAGACTACATATTGTGTATGCCTCATCCTGCAATGTTGATGGGAAGTCACAGACATGCATCTTTGTAGACGGCCATTCAACTCTAGCGCTCGGTAAAGTCGCGGCGGGTTCCCTGGCGTTGAGTCCGGACGGTAAACGAGTGGCGTATGCAGTGAAGAGTGGCAAACGATGGGCGCTGGTAGTAGACGGCCATGTGGGAGTTGAGAACGACGAAGTCGGCCAGGGTAGTTTGACTTTTAGCCCCGATGGTAAACATCTTGCTTATGCAGCTAGAATAGGCAATCGGTGGCGGGAAGTGATGGACGGCCAGCCGGGTGAAGAGTACGAAAACGTCTCAGGTCCAGTCTTCAGTCCCGATGGTAAACACGTGGCTTATCGCGCACAGCCTAACCGATCGAAGTGGACAGTTGTTGTGGATGGCAGGCCAGGCGATGATTATGACAATATTACTGGGCCAATCTTCAGCCCCGATAGCAAGCATATAGCGTATGTGACCAGAACGAATGGCACTTGGAAACTTAAACCGACGTGTTCGTTGGTAGTAGACGGCCATGAGATCGCGGAATATATGGCAATCAGCGGCCTGAGTTTCAGCCCCGATGGACAACGCCTGGTTTTCGCGGCCCTCCAGCGCTTGTTCAGCAAATCGACGGAGATTGTGGACGACTTGAACTATGAGGCAGGTAATGTACATATTGTAAATACGACGGAACTCGGTACGCCTGGGTATTTAGGCACTCAGTACTCGGGTCTAAGCCCCACCGCGAGCTTCAGTCCCGATGGGAAGCGCATAGCTTACATGGCAGAAACGGGTTTGGGCCAATACTCGGTGGTCGCTGACGGCATGGCGGGGCCGGGGTTCCATGGGGTGGGTGTTCCAGTGTTCAGCACTGACGGCAAGCATATGGCATATGCCGCCGTGATGGAGCCCGAGAAGATTAAAAAAAACAACTTGTCTTCAGTTAATAATTCGACGATCGTATTGGACGGCCAGTCGGGAGCGAGGTATATGTCTATTTTGGATGGCTCACTTGCATTCAGCCCCGACGGCACGCTGGAGTTTCTTGCGCTAGATAGTGACAATCCCAGTCGCGGGGTCACGATTTTGTTAGGGACTTTGTCGCTGCACATTATCCGCGTCAAATACATCCCTGTGCCTTAAACCGGGTGGTAGGCAGAGGTTTTTCTGTAGGGGTATACTGTCTTCATGGCGGCCACGGCGGAGCGGGATCGGTATCTTTTTGGAGCGCTGGAGTGCAGCGCGCGCAACCGCGTCAAGCTCCAGGAGGCGAACTACGGCTATGAAGAGCCGGAGGGCATCCTGCTGACCTCGCTGGATTATGCGGTGAATTGGATTCGCAAGAACTCGATCTGGCCGATGACCTTCGGGCTGGCCTGCTGCGCTATCGAAATGATGTCCACGGGCGCCGCGCGCTTTGACATTGCCCGCTTCGGCGCCGAGGTCTTCCGGCCCTCGCCGCGGCAGAGCGACCTGATGGTGGTGGCGGGGCGGGTTTCGCAGAAGATGGCGCCGGTGATTCGCCGGCTGTATGATCAGATGCCGGAGCCGAAGTGGGTGATCTCGATGGGTGCCTGCGCCACCTCGGGCGGGGTTTTCAACAACTATGCGCTGGTGCAGGGCGTTAACCAGATCATTCCGGTGGATGTGTACGTTCCGGGGTGTCCTCCGCGGCCCGAGCAACTTTTGTACGCGATTACGCTTCTACAAGAGAAGATTCAGCGTGAGCCGCGCAGTTTGTTGAAGACGCTGAATTCCGCCTGAGAGGGCGGCGGACGGTGGAGCGGTGTCTCCGCCGGTGCAAAGGTCATGGATGCAGGTTGCAAGTAGGGGCGATTTCCTGCAATTATACAGCTTGCCATGAAGCGGTTATGGTACTATTGTCCCGTATTCGGATTCTTTGCAACACAGTTTTTGCAGCATTCAGTCGGTCTTGGCACGGAGATGGCGCGCTACAGCAAACCATTTCATCAAATTTCAGTTCGAGTGTGGAGGAGAAGCAATGGATTTTCGCAATGCGAGGTTTGTTAGTCTGGTTCTGGTTTCGGCGTGCTTAGCGTTGTTGCCCATGGGGTGCAAGCAGCCGCCGCCTATTACGCTGACGGCCGAGGCCGCCCCGCCAGCCATCTTCCCCGGCGAACCGGTCACCGTGACCGCTACCGCCGGTTCGGTGGATCCCAACAAGAAGAACAGTGTGATTTACGGATGGACCGGGACCGGCGTGACGGGTAACGGAGCGTCGGCCACGGTGGCCACGGCCACACTTGCACCCGGCAGCTATACTGTTCAGGCTCAGGTGAAGGAAGGCAAACCCGGCAAGGAAGGCCTCAAGCCCGGTCAGACGGCGGAAGCCTCAGCCAGTTTTACGGTGAAGCAGTTTGAGCCGCCGACAATCAGTTGCTCGGTCAGCCCCACGATCATCAAGCCGGGCGAGAGCAGCACCGTTACCGCAGTCGGGGTAAGTCCGCAGAATCGCCCGCTGACTTACAGCTACAAGGCCTCGGCCGGCACGATTACCGGCAACGGGAATACAGCAACCTACTCCTCGGCCGGAGCGCCGACCGGCCCGGTGAGCATTACCTGCACCGTGACCGACGACAAGGGGCAGAGCGCGACAGCAACCATCTCGGCAGCCAACAGTGTGACCATCACGGCTCCGTATGTGGCGCCCATTCCTCATACTCAGACGCTCTCTTCGATCAGTTTTGCCGCCGACAAGGAGCGCCCGACGAGGGTGAACAACGAATCCAAAGCGGATTTGGATGAAGTTGCTATCGACCTTCAGAAGCAGCCGGATGCCAAACTCGTTTTGGTAGGCGATTCGGATGCCAAGGAGAAGGCGAAGATCGCCAAGGAACAAGCGGCAGCCAAGAAGAACAAGCACATCAAGGTCGAGGATCCAGCCGCCCAGCGCGCCGTTAACACCAAGGCGTACCTGGTGACCGAGAAGGGCATTGACGCCTCGCGCATCAGCGTGGCGACCGGCACATCGGATGAAAAGAAGGTTGAAGTCTACCTGGTGCCGGCGGGCGCCGATTTCGCGGCCGATGTGCAGGGAACCACTCCGGTGGATGAGTCCGTGGTCAAGGCGCAGGCACGCAAGCCTCTGCCGGTTGCGAAGAAGCATACTCACAAGAAAGCCGCAGCCAAATAGTCTGTCCAGCCCGCGGAAGCAGGCCTTTTGGCCTGCTCGGGTTGTTTTATAGGTTGTCTAACTGATCATTCCGGCCCTCGCAGCGCAAACTGTGGGGGCCGGAAGTCACAGGGCCGATGGCTTCGCCAATGCTCGTATCGCTATCCCCGTGGCTGGGCCGGGCATGACGGGTAGTCGATTCGTCAACAACAACATGGTTCAGCTCCCATGAGAGTCATGGGAGGTCAACAACTCAAAATTGATTGCGGAGGATAAGCGAATGATCTCTCGTGTTTTGAAGTCTGTGAGCCGGTTTCTTGCCTTGGCATGCGTTGTATCGATTCCCCTTGCCCTAAGCGCCCAGGACTCGGCCAAACCCGTCGCGAAGGCTTCTGGGGATGCTTCCGCGTCGAAGTGGGACATCTTTATGGGCTACAGTTACCTGTCGCCGCATGGGGATGATACGTTTTCACCAGCTTTGTGCGGTGCATGCAATTCTACGACGATTTACTATGATGAGGTCGATGTCGGTGGAATCTTTAGCGCTGCGCGTTTCTTCAGTCGGTATGTGGGCGTTCAGGCGGAAGTGGGCATCCATGAGTATGGTGGCAGCGCTGGGTTTAGTAACGGCGTTTACACTAGCACGGGCAACAACGACGGCTTTACGACCTTCACTGGCGGATTGATCCTGCGCAATCCAGGGATCAAATATACTCCGTTTGGCCATGCACTTGTTGGTGGGGCGATCGTGAGCGGTCCGTATCACAACCCCAATACCTTGGGCCTGGACATAACGGCTGGCGGCGGTTTGGACTATGAACTCACTCATCATTGGGCCATTCGCATGATTCAGGCCGACTATGAGTATATGAATGTTAACTTTGGCTCGTATAATGGCCAGCCCTGGAACGTTCATGGGGCCCTCGGCATCAATGTGATGCGCTTGAGCGGCGGTATTGTTTACCACGCTGGCGGGTTTACGCCGCCCACACCGGTGACCTTGTCGGTTTCGGTCAATCCGGCAACAATCTATCCCGGCGACCCGGTCACAGCGACTGCGGTGGCAGGCAATCTTGATTCGAAGCTGAACGCGATTTACGTCTGGATGGGGAACGGCGTGAAGGGCAGCGGAGCATCGGCCACGGTGGCCACGGCAACGCTAGCGCCCGGCACATATACAGTTCAGGCTCAAGTGAAGGAAGGCAAACCCGGCAAGGAAGGCCTTAAACCGTGGCAATCCGCCAGCGCATCCGCCAGCTTCACCGTGAAGGCGTTTGAGCCGCCGACGATCAGTTGTTCGGCCAGCCCCAGTACCCTCAAAGTGGGAGAGACCAGCACGGTGACTGCGGGCGGCGTCAGTCCGCAAAATCGTCCTCTGACCTACACCTACTCGGCAAGCTCCGGCTCGATCAGCGGCAACGGAGCCACGGCGGAGTTCAGTGCGGCGGGTGCGCCTGCCGGCACAGTGCAGATCACTTGCAATGTGAGCGACGACAAGGGGCAATCGGCAACGGCGACCACCAGCGTGAGCATTGCAGCCCCGCCTCCTTCTATCCCTGCAATCACGGCGGCTGCCCCGGAGATGAAGAGGCTGGAGGCTCGCCTGGCTCTGCATAGTGTCTTCTTCCCGACCGCTCAGCCCAGGATAGAGAAGCCCGATGGCGGCCTGCTGCCCAGCCAGGAGGGAACCCTGTCCACCCTCGCTTCGGATTTCAAACAGTACCTCGCCCTCAAGCCGGATGCCCACCTGATTCTGAGCGGACATGCGGATGTGCGCGGATCAGCCGAGTACAACCAGGCGCTTTCCGAACGCCGTGTTGCCCGCGCAAAGATGTTCCTGATTGAAAAGGGTGTTCCCGAAGCCAGTATTGAAACGCGCAGCCTTGGCAAGGACCAGAATCTCACCGCCGTTCAGGTGAAGGATCTGGTCGAACAGAACCCTGACCTCAGCGCAGCGGCGAAAGCGAAGGTTATCAGCAACCTGAGCGTTATTGTGCTGGCTCAAAACCGCCGCGTCGACGTCACCTTGAGCAATCAGGGCGAGAAATCAGAGCAATCGGTTCGCCTGTACCCGTTCAACGCTGCCGATTCCGTGACACTTCTCGAAGAAAAGAATATGAACCCCCACAAGAAAGCCGCCACCAAGAAGTAACTCTTCATCCGCCGAAGCAGCAGGGCTGCTTCGGCGGATGCAACCATCGATTTCGCCGGCCCAGAACACTGTCAAAGGAAAAACTAAAGGCTTCAGGCTCCGATAGTGCCGGTTTACTTTGAGAATTCTCCAAGAACATATGGCGATCGAGCGCTAAGGCATCGTGTGCCTGGAAATCGGTGCCGGACCATACTTTGTATACTCTTGATATGAGCAAAGGGAGTTTTTTGCCAGCATGAATCGTCCGCGAGTTTTCCTGGATTCATTCTTCCGGCCCGGATTGATAGTGCTGATTTCGCTGCTGGTTCTAGTTTTATTCTCAATTTCCGGCGTGAAGGCACAGGCGTATTGGAGCGCAGTTGGCCCGGCTGGCGGCGACGCGCGCGCCTTTGCGGCTGTTCCCGGCCAGCCACATCATCTCTATCTCGGCACCACCAACAGTTGGCTCTATGAGTCATTGGATGGCGGCTTGTCCTGGCATAGACTCTCGAAGCTGGACTCATCCGACGACCTGATTCTGGACCACATCGTCGTAGACGAAGCTAACCCAGCCACCATCTATGTCGCCACGTGGAGGGTGGACCAGGCCGACGGCGGGCTGCGGTTGAGCCGTGACGGAGGCCGGAACTGGAGTGTCGTTGCGGGGTTGCACGGGCAGTCGATCCGCGCATTTGCACAGGCGCCTTCGGCCCCGGAAATCCTCTATGCGGGTACGCTGGAGGGCGTCTTTCGCAGCAGCGATTCCGGAGCCTCATGGACGCTGATCAGTCCGCCGGGCAGCCAGGAGATTCACGAAGTCGAGTCGCTGGCGATCGATCCCCTGGACCCCAATGTAGTCTATGCCGGCACATGGCATCTGCCCTGGAAGACTACCGACGGCGGGCAGAATTGGCAGAGCATCAAGGAGGGCATCGTTGACGACTCCGATGTCTTTTCGATCATCATCGATCCGGCGAGCCCGAGCATGGTCTTCGCCAGCGCGTGCAGCGGCATTTACAAGAGCGTAGACGCCGGCGGATTGTTTCACGCCGTCGAAGGGATTCCCTCGGCCGCACGGCGCACGCGTGTGCTGAAGCAGGATCCGCTGAATTTCAATGTGGTGTATGCCGGAACCACGGAGGGGCTTTACAAGTCGGTCGACGGCGGCAACAGCTTTGCGCTGATGACCGAACCGGATGTGATCGTGAACGATGTTTTTGTCGATCCGCAGGACACGAATCATGTGCTGCTGGCCACCGACCGAGGCGGCGTTCTGCTGAGCGAGGACGCGGCATCCAGTTTTACGGCTGCGAATCAGGGTTTTTCCGGACGCAAGGTCGAGGCGCTGCTGGTGGATAGCGGCAATCCCGCACGGCTGTATGCCGGAGTGGTGAACGACAAAAAGTATGGCGGTGTTTATGTTTCCGGCAATGTCGGAGAGCGCTGGGAGCAGATCGCCGATGGCCTCGATGGGTGTGATGTCTTTGCGCTGGCCGAGTCGCCGGAGGGAACGATCCTGGCGGGTACAAATCACGGCATTTTTGTGCTGGAGTCCGATGCGACAGGCGCGGTTTGGAGCCCGCGCGGCACAATTCAAAACAGGCTGGCGAAGACGGCCACCGAGACGATTCCGGCTGCCAAAACGCTTCAGTTAGCCAACATTCACAAGGCCGCGAAGGCGCGCCACGGCAAGAGCGTGCCTGAGGAAAAGCCTGTTGCGGATCCCGTGCTTGGCCAACTCGACCGCGTTCAGGCTCTCGATCTCAGCGGCGACGTCTGGCTGGCCTCAACCGGCGGTGGCCTATTCACCAGCAAGGACCAGGGCGCGAGTTGGCAGGGCGGCCCGGTGATGGGCTGGGTGGATTATCTTTCGGTTGCCGTGCATGGATCGCTACAGGCCGCTGCTCGGCAGGAAGATGTGGTGCTCTCCACGGACGCCGGCCAGGGCTGGAGGTTCATGGGGGTTCCGGCAACGCTGACGCGGATTCATAGTGTTGCTTTCTCCGCGGATGGGACGATATGGCTGGGCGCGCGCGAAGGCGTGTACTTCTCGCGCGACCTGGGCAGCACGTGGATGTGGGTCAACCGCTTTCCGCTGGGGGATGTGGACGACCTGAGCTATGACGCGCACCTGGGCAAGATTATAGTCAGCTCGCGGGCGAGCGACCAGATATACGTGATCGACACCCAGACGCTGGAGTGGAAGTGGGCACAGACCGGCTACCGCATCGCGCATGTGCGTACGGCGGGTGGGCGGTTGCTGGCGGCTTCGCTGTTTGACGGTGTGCTGGTGGAGCCGCAGTCGGCCGGAGTGGAAGCAGGGCAGCGGTGATCGCCGGGGGATTGACGCGCGCAAGGAAGTAAAGCACGACAGCGGAAGCTGAGACAGGGTCTTTTCGGTTTACCGTTTGCCGTTTTTCACCCTGTACATGGCGGCATCGGCGAAGCTCAGAAGGCTGTCTTTTGTGAGGCCGTCCTCCGGGTAGATAGCAATGCCGATGCTTGCCTCACCCCACAGAGAGTGCTCCCCCACGGTAAACGGAGTGTCGAAGCAGCGTTGCAGGCGATGGACGGCCTCTTCCACATCGGCGCGGCTACGCACGACGGAAACCAGGGCGGCGAATTCGTCGCCGCCCAGCCGGGCCAGCATATCGCCTCCGCGCAACTGCCGCGTCATGCGCACGGCAACCTCCTGGAGGTAAAGGTCTCCAATGTGGTGGCCGTAGCGGTCGTTGACCTGTTTGAACTCGTCAAGGTCGATGTAAATCAACCCGAAGATACCGGAGTTCTGGCGCGCCTCTTCAATCAGAATGTCCATCCGCTTCTCCATCGCGAAGCGGTTGGGAATCTCGGTGAGCAGATCGAACTCCGAACGGTGCCGCAGGTCGGAGTAGAGCCGCCGGGTTTCGATGGCCAGCGCGGCCAGCCGCACACCGTCGGCAAGCGCCTCTTTTCTGCGGGCGGCCGGCGGAGACTCAGGACCAAACGCGGCCAGCAGCGCGCCCAGCGCCGGACCGGATCGCGCATCGATCTTCACCCGGAGGATCTCCAGGCTGTGCGGCTCCCGGGGAGATTCTCCCACCTTCGTCCCATCGGCGAGCTCGCACCAGCAGGCCGCCCCATCCAACATCAAAGAGACCATCCCCACGATCTTTTCGAGAATTTCGGCCAGTGGCCGCGATCCGTTGATGTCTACGAGGATGCGGCTGCGCTGGCGTTCCAGGGCCGCCAACGCGGCCGTATGCCGGCGAATCTTGCGCTCGAGCTTCCATCCCCAACCGCCGACCAGGGCCACGATCACAAGCAGCAAGCCGACGAGGAGCACCAGGTTGCGAATGTTCAGCATGGATGGTTTGGCGACAACCGTAATGTCGTCGAAGGAACGCAGCAGAATATCGAACGCCACTTGGCCGCCGAATGGGTCGGAGTTATGGACAGTGCAGATTCCGGTTACACGCACCCTTGAACCCAGCGGGACTTGCTTCATCGCCACCAGCGGACCGCTCGGGTGCCGGTAAATTGCTGAAAACGGGTGGCCGTCAGCAAGCAGGGTATATTCGTCCTGAGCGCCCCCGCGCGCCTGCACCAGAACCTGTCCTTCGATGGAAACCAGATCGTAGTGGTGCCCTTCACCCCGGTCGCCGACCACGGCCAGTTGCCGCCAGGTCACCGGGAGTGGCGCGACCGGCGCCTGCACGCCACTATCTTTGATTTCACTATGAGTCAGTTCCAAAAAGCCATCATTTGCGCTGCGAGCCTGATCGGCTATCATGACGCCGGGAAAGCCCGTTGCGTCCGCCAGATCTCCAATGCGCAAGGGAATGTCGGTCCTGGTTCTGATCCAGAGGCTCTTGCCGCCGTCCTGCAGCACTACCGCCGAACCGGGCTGATAGTAGGTAATGGAGCCCCGGACCCGGATTCTGGACGAAAGATCGTTGACGCGATAGTCGCTCATGATCTGGTGCATGGGCGTGACCGGAAGATTCCACAAGGCGTCTTTGGAGCTTTTGAGGACGTGAATCTGTGCAACCGAGGAAACATGGAGCACAATGCCGGTCTGCTGCATCTTGTCATCGAATTCCCCTCCGGCTGCCCCGGTTACCTCCACCTCATCGTCCAGCAGGTTATTCAGAGCCTCCTGATTGTCGCTGTCCAGGGCCACCTCTATATATCCGCCATCGGTCAAGACCTGAAGAGTGGCGCTGCGAATGGGGGCCTGCGAACTCCAGACCATATCTGCGGCGTGAACGACACCGCGCATCTTGACCAGAAGGCAGTCGTGCTGCCCAAGGATCAGATCGCCGAAGCTGACGGGAAGCGCTTCGGGCAGGGCTCCGTGATGGAGAGCTAGCACATCATGGCTCTCGATAATGAGGCCATAGCTTTTGCGTGTCGTTCCTTTGACCAGTACGCGATCTCCGGGGAGCAGTTTGGCGTTCGTGGTGACTTTCACAAAAGCGGCGAGGCCGTCATCCTGCACAAAGAGCAGATGTTCGTAGCCGCGGAAGTAGGTTACTGTGGCTTCAAGGTCGACCGGAAAAACCTTGCCGGCCTCGCCGTTGCTGAGGGCTGAAAGATCGCGCAGCGTGGTCAGCGTGGAGGGCGCCTCTGCCCAGGCGGTCGCGGCCCAGCCGAGAAGGATCGCGAAGATGTGAATCAGTTTCTTCATCTGGGCGCACAGGCCAACGGCAACTGCTCTTTGGCTCCTGAGAGTACTAATTGGCAAGAATTGCAAATCTTATACTCTGGCTTGAAGAATACACTTTTTGCGGACTAGCCGTGCGCCGCGGACTCATATTCCGTGTTAAGACCTGATTGCACGATGTTTGCTCAAGTACCGGAGTGCTATGGGGACATGGTGAATTGGATGCCAGAGTAATCTTATTCGTTGTCTGTTACAACGATACGCTTACTTCGCGACGGTGGTGAGAATCATCTCCAGCGCGCCGCGTGTGCGTCCGGCTCTTGCGACTTTGGCCATCAGTCGCGCCCAAACCTGACTGGCATGACCGGCATCCGATTACCGCGACTTGCCGCCGTCCGAATCGTCTATCCACTCAGCGCCCGAATCCGCCGCGTTGGTATACTATCCGTTGGCGATGCTGGTTTGACTGGACCCGGCTTCCGTGCGATATCGCTGGACTGTCCGGTACTCTTCCGGGGAAGGAAGACGATGGGAACGCTGCTTGAATCGATTCATTCGCCCGCCGATCTGAAGCGCCTGAACTTTGCGCAGATGGCGGTGCTGGCTGAGGAGATTCGTGAATTCTTGATCCAGACGCTCTCCAAGACCGGAGGCCACCTGGGGCCGAATCTGGGCGTGGTCGAACTGACGTTGGCGCTGCACACGGTCTTCAATACCCCGGAGGACAAGCTGCTCTTCGACGTGAGCCACCAGGCTTACATCCACAAGATGCTCACCGGGCGGCTGGACCGCATGGAGACGATTCGCCAGCCGGGCGGGCTGAACGGCTTCATGCTGCGCTCGGAGAGCGGGCACGACTGCTACGGAGCGGGGCACGCGGGGACGGCTTTGTCTGCGGCGCTGGGCATGGCCGTGGCGCGCGATCTGGCCGGCGGAAAGGAGCATGTGATCGCCGTGGCCGGCGACGCGGCCTTTACCAATGGAATCTCCTTCGAGGCGCTGAACAATATCGCCGAACAGACCAAGCGGCTGATCGTGGTGCTCAACGACAACGAGTGGTCCATCGACCGCAATGTCGGCGCGATTGCCCGCTACTTCCACAAGATCGTCACCAACGAACACTACAAGAGCCTGCACGATTCGGCCCATCGCATCATCGAACGGGTGGGCGGCAAGACGGCGGCGGAGGTGGCGCGCCGCGCCGAAGAGGCCGCCAAGAGCCTGCTCTGGCCTTCCATTCTCTTCGAGGAGTTCGGGCTGCAATACTATGGCCCCATCGACGGCCACAATTTGCCACTGCTGGTGGAAACCTTCAAGTTCCTCAAGGCGGAGACCAACCACCCTGTGCTGCTGCACGTGCTGACGCAGAAAGGCCGCGGCTTTCAACCCGCGCTCGACCTGCAGAAGAAGTTCCACGGCCTTGGTCCCTTTGACCCGGAGACGGGCGAAACCAAGCCCACAGGCCAGCCTAGCTACGCCGAGGTCTTCGCCAACACTCTGGTAGGTCTGGCGAATAAGGACGAGCGCATTGTGGCCATCACCGCCGCCATGCCCAGCGGCACGGGACTGGACCTCTTCCGGCCGCACCATCCCAAGCGCTTCTTCGATGTGGGCATTGCCGAGGAACACGCGGTGGTCTTCGCCGCCGGCATGGCTACGCGCGGCTTCAGGCCGATCTGCGCCATCTACTCGACTTTTCTGCAGCGCGCTTTCGACTGCATCGTTCATGACGTGGCGCTGCAAAAGCTGCCGGTGCTCTTCTGCATGGACCGGGCGGGCCTCTCCGGCGACGATGGGCCCACGCATCACGGCTTGTTCGACATCGCCTACCTGCGCGGCGTTCCGGAGATGGTCCTGATGGCGCCCAAGGACGAGGACGAACTGGCCGACATGATGGCGACCGCCCTCCAGCTTCCAGGGCCGAGCGCCATCCGCTACCCACGCGGCGTGGGGCCGGGCGTGGCGCGCAAGGCGGAGCCGCAATTGATTCCCGTAGGCAAGGCGGAGGTGCTCCAGGACGGCTCCGACGTGGCGATTCTGGGCCTGGGGCCGATGACTTCGCTGGCTAATGAGTTAGCCGCCCGCCTGGAGCGCAGCGGCCTCTCCGCGGCGGTCATCAATCCGCGCTTCATTAAACCTCTCGACCGCGAGATGCTCGCCGAATACGCCGGCCGCGTCGCCGCTTTCGTCACGTTTGAGGACCATGTGAAGATGGGCGGCTTCGGCTCCGCCGTCATCGAGGCGCTTCAGGAGTTGGGCAGCGCGCTCCCGGTGGTGCGTATCGGCTGGCCCGACCATTTCATCGAGCACGGCAAGGTCGAAGCGCTGCGCGCCAAGTACGGCCTTACCGTCGATGAGGCGCAAGCCCAGGTGCTGCCGCTGCTTGCACATCGCCAGCGGCCTGAGCTGGTGGCGCGATAGAAAGCAGGCCTGATCATCGGGGCGTTAACTCCCACGCTGCTGCCGTCAACTTTTATCTCCGGAGTCCGGGCGCGTTTGACCGCAGGCGCGGAATCCCTTTATGATGACCTAGTTGGTTTTGAGCGCCGGCGCTCTGTTGCGGCTACTGCCAATGCGGCTGCAAGTTGGGCCGCGCATATGAATTGCCCACTCGTTCAATGGTAGGACAGCTGCCTCTGGAGCAGCATATTGGGGTTCGAATCCCTGGTGGGCAGCCACACAAACCAGCCGTTTACCGGATTCTGGATTCTGACTTCCCGCCCTTTACTATCCGCTTGCAGCTTTCTTTCGCGACTCTTTTGGCCAGGCCGCGTCTATATGGTTGGAACGGTTCCTTTAACGCCGGCGGAGTTTACTGGTTCAGGCGTGCGGATTCCGCGAGTCAGACGGGGTTGCCCGCCACTGGCTATACTGATTTTTGGTGTAATCAACACTATGATCAACCCAGCCGCAAGGCTGATTACGTGACGAGGTCAATGAATCCATGAAATCACTCTTTGAACGGCTGCGCGCGCGCCGTCTCGCTTCCGTGTTTGTCTTGCTTGCCACGCTCTCGGCCGCAATCGTGGGCGGTTCTTTTGCCGCACACGGAGTTCGCGGACAAGAGAAGCAGAACTCAAGCGCCGATGCCACTCCACTGAAAGTGGTCAACTCTCAGGTAGCGCCGAACGAATTTGTGAAGATCGCCAAAGAAGTTGGCCCTGCGGTGGTGAACATCAACACCCGGACCCTGCCTAAACAGGCCGCGGACAAGGGCCGCCGCAGCTTTCACGGCCGCGTTCAGCCCGTACCTCAGCAGCCTGGAGATGACGATGAGGATCAGGATCAGCAGCAAGGCCAAAATCAAGGACCGGGGAACTTCCAGGACTTCTTCAACCGCTTCTTCGGCGGGCAGATTCCCGACATGCAAGGCGGAGATGACGGCCAGGTCCGCCAGTCTCTAGGCTCCGGTTTTATCGTCGATCCCAAAGGCTACATCATCACCAATTATCATGTGATCGACAAGGCCGATGAGATTTACGTTAAACTCTCCACCGATCCTGACAACCAGGATTTGGGCCGCAAGGCGCGTGTCATCGGCTTCGACAAGTCGACCGATCTGGCGGTCATCAAGATCGATGCCAGCTCGCCGCTGCCGACGGTGAAGCTGGGCAACTCCGACACGGCGCAGGTGGGCGACTGGGTGGAAGCCATCGGCAGCCCCTTCGCGCTGGCGCAGACCGTCACCGCGGGCATCATCTCCGCCAAGAACCGGACCATAGAGCCGGGCACCAACGGTCAGTTCCAGCACTTCATCCAGACCGATGCGGCCATCAATCCGGGCAACTCCGGCGGACCTCTGCTGAACATGAACGGCGAGGTGATCGGCGTCAATACGGCCATCTTCACGCAGTCGGGCGGCTACCAGGGTCTGGGCTTTGCCATGCCCTCCAACACCGTGGTCGAGGTCTACAACGATCTGATTAGCCCCAGCCACAAGGTGACGCGCGGCTCCATCGGCATCATGTTCCGGCAAGATCTCTCCGGCGCTGTAAACCGCGTCTACGGCTTCAAGAACGGCGTGCTGGTGCAGGAGATTACACCGGGTGGTCCGGCGGAGAAGGCGGGATTGAAGCCGGGTGACATCATCACCACGATTGACGGCCGATCAATCAAAGACGGCGACGATCTGGTGAACGAGATTGCCAGCCGCAGACCGGGTTCGAGCATTCGCCTGGGCCTGCTGAGAGAAGGCAAACCGACCGACGCCACGGTCACGATTGGCGACCGCGACTTGGTATTTGCCGAAAATGGCAAACAAGCCGCCGAAGAGGGTACGAACGAAAAGGGCGATCCGGGTGAGACCAAGCTGGGCATTGTAGTCCGCGAAGTCACTCCGGCCACCGCCGCCAAGCTGCACACTACCGGCGTAGTCATCCAGTCGGTGCGCTCAGGCTCCTTCGCGGACTTGCAAGGACTGGAACCCGGTCTGGTGATCATCCGCATCAATAAACAGCCCACCGGCACCAAGGAAGAGTTCGATGCGGTGGTGAGCAAGCTCAAAACCGGCGATGACGTGGTCTTCGAAGTCATGGACCCGCGCCATCCCGACCAGGGCATCAACTACGTTGGCGGAACGTTGCAGTAACGTTTGGAAATGTCGTGGGTGCCCCACCCTCGCCTGTCATCCTGAGCGAAGTCGAAGGATCTGCTTCTTGCTCACTTGCGGCTAGGGTGGGAGACCACGTGCCCATCCACCTATACCGCTGGATTCCCAGTAGCAAATTGGTTTTATCTTGCCGCCATGCGGGACAATTCGTTAGTATTTACCCATAAGGTCCGGCCAAATCTGATGACCCAGAGGTGAAGCAGCGTGCTTTCTCTACGAGCAAGCCTGGCAGTTGCGCTGTTCTTGGCTCTGACGGCATCCCCGGCCTTAGGAACCACAGAACATTCCGTCCCAGCTAGTAAGACCGCCAAACACCACGCTCACAAGAAAGCCGCGCCCAAATTGCGCGGCCAGCAGGCGATTCTGCCTGACCGCGTCATGGAGATTCAGCAGGCCCTCATTCGCGAGCATTATCTTCCCGGTCCCGCCAATGGTAAGTGGGACGAAACGACCAAGGCCGCCATGCAGAAGTTTCAGTCCGATCAGGGCTGGCAGACGAAGTTGATGCCCGACTCGCGGGCCCTGAAAAAGCTTGGCCTAGGCCCCGATTACTCGAACGCCATCAACGCCAAAAACTCCAGCTTCGCCCCTCCGCCGCCAGCCAGCACCATTCCAGCGGCGCAGGCGGCCGATTTTGCCGATGCCGCGGGCGTGAACCGGTGATTATTCCGGCCTGTTCCATTTCACATAAGAAAGGCCGCCCGAGGGCGGCCTTTCTTGCATATTCTTTGCGCCTCAGAAGTGGAACGCCGGCATTCCTTTCAGCAGGAACTCGTAGCGCGGGCGCAGCGTGTCCGGGCCGGAGGTGATGGTGCTGTCCAGGTGGATGAGCGAGTCGTTCACGTCGTACTTCGGCCACATTGGCAATCCCGGTCCGTTGGGATCGCCGCTCCTGGCGAAGTTGCTCCAATAGCTCATCATCTGATCGCTTAGCTTGCGGTCCTCGGGGCGCCATTCCGCGCCGGGGCGCGTGTCGAGCGTGCCGAAGATGTACTCGATGTCGTCGGAGTGGAAGGCGAAGGTGCCGGGGTGGTATTTGCTGGGCAGAGCACCCAGCTCGAGGTGATACCGATAGACCGGCGACTCTCCTGTCTTGCGGTGCGCCTCAATCCACTTCCAGGTGCTGAAGACGATGAAGCTGTCGCTGCCGTAATCGATGGCCGAACGCAGGGCCTGCGCGTCGGTTTCGGCGGGGTAGAGCGTCAAGAACTCCGCGGCCCGCTCCTTGTAGAGGACGCCAATCATGTCCTTGAACTGATCCGCGGTTATGGGGCGCATGGCGAGGAAACTGCCCTCATCGCGATTCCAGCCGGCCAGCAGCGGCACATGAGCCTGTTTGCCCGCGGCGTATGTGTCTGGGACCGGCTCGGTCAGCAACTTGCCGTCGACGACGGGCCAAAAGCCGCCCTTCCTATTTTTAGCCGCATTCAAGATCTTGTCCGTCGGCAGCGCACGCAACTCCGCCAGTGTAGTTACCCCGAGTGAAGTAACCCACTCTCCATCTAGTTTTTCGCGCGCTTCCAGTGTGTCGGTGGGCAGCGTATCGCCGAAGGCCGCGCCGCTCTCGCCGATAGCCTTCTGGAAGAGTCCGCGGGCTGCCGGAGAGGCCATCAGCGTGCTTACGGCAAAGGAGCCGGCGCTCTCGCCGAAGATGGTCACATTCTCCGGATCGCCGCCGAAGTTCTTGATATTGGCCTTGATCCATTGCAGGGCGGAGACCATATCGAGCAGGCCGTAGTTGCCCGCCGCGCCGTTGGACTCTTTCGCCAGATCGGCAGTCGCCAGAAAGCCAAAAACGCCCAGCCGGTAGTTGATCGTGACCAGCACCACGCCTTTGAGGGGCAAAAAGTCGCCATTATGTCGCGGCTCAGAGCCAGAGCCGCCCGCGTATCCGCCGCCGTGAATCCAGAACATCACCGGCAGCTTACTCTTGGCCTTGGCGTCAGCGGGCGCGTAGACGTTCAGGAAGAGGCAGTCCTCGCTGTTCGCGCCGTCCTGGAAGATCATGTCGTCATAGACATGAAGCTGGGCGCAATGGGC
>CAZQRX010000044.1:0-21273 GCA_964595845.1 uncultured Occallatibacter sp.
ATCAACATCATGATGGGCGAGGTGGTCTTCGGCGGCGTGGGTTCGGGCTTGTACGGCATCCTCATCATGGTGGTGCTCTCGGTCTTCATTGCCGGCCTGATGGTGGGCCGCACACCGGAGTACCTGGGCAAGAAGATCGAGGCCTACGACGTAAAGATGTCCATGCTCTACGTGCTCATCTTCCCGCTAATCATTCTCTCGCTGACGGCAGCATTTGTGATGGCGCCCAACATCGGCCTGAGCAGCCTGAACAACCAGGGACCGCACGGTCTTACTGAGATTCTTTACGCATTCACCTCCGGCGCGGGCAACAACGGCTCGGCCTTCGCGGGACTCAATGCCAACACATGGTGGTATAACGTGGCGCTGGGCTGGGATATGTTGTTCGGAAGGCTATTCATGATGATTCCGGTGCTGGCATTGGCCGGCAACCTGGCCATGAAGAAGTCGGTGCCGCCTTCGCCCGGAACCTTCCCTGTGAACGGCTCGCTCTTCACCGTGCTGCTGGTCGGCGTCATTGTGATTCTGAGCGCGCTCACCTTCTTCCCGGCGTTGAGCCTGGGACCGATTTTGGAACACCTGCAGCTTCATGCAGGCCAGCTTTACTAACCGAAACCGAATCAGGACAAGGCGAAACGGACTGTCATGCTAGAAAAAAAGAGTCTCTGGAATACGGAAATCATGGCCCAGGCGCTTGTGGACGCATTCCGCAAGCTCGATCCCCGCGGCATGGCCAAGAACCCGGTGATGTTTGTCGTCGAGGTGGGCAGTGTGCTGACCACGGCGCTGCTGATCGACAACTTCATCCACCACCAGGTAAGCTTCGGCTTCAATCTCCAGATCACCCTCTGGCTGTGGTTCACGGTGCTCTTCGCCAACTTCGCAGAGGCGATGGCCGAAGGCCGCGGCAAGGCCCAAGCCGACACGCTGCGCAAGGCCAAGGGCGAGACGATTGCCAAACGCTACACCGCGACGAATGAGCTGGAAGATGTGGCCAGCGCCATGCTGCGCGCCGGAGACATTATTTATGTTGTAGCTGGGAGTTACATCGCTGGGGACGGCGAGGTGATCGAGGGCGTAGCCTCGGTGGACGAGTCGGCCATTACCGGCGAATCGGCCCCAGTGATTCGCGAGGCCGGCGGCGACCGTTCGGCTGTCACCGGCGGCACGAAAGTATTATCGGATTGGATCAAGGTGCGCATCACCTCCAATCCCGGCGAAACCTTTCTCGACCGCATGATCGCGCTGGTTGAGGGCGCAACCCGCCAGAAGACGCCCAACGAGATCGCGCTGAGCATTCTGCTCAGTGGCCTGACGATTGTGTTTCTGCTCGCCGTGGTTACATTGCAACCTTTCGCTATCTACTCCAAGGCGCCGCAGACGGTCTTCGTGCTAGTTTCGCTGCTGGTCTGCCTGATCCCCACCACCATCGGCGGGCTGCTCTCGGCCATCGGCATCGCCGGCATGGATCGCTTGGTTCAGTACAACGTGCTGGCGATGAGCGGGCGCGCCGTGGAAGCTGCCGGCGACGTGAACACGCTGTTGCTCGACAAGACTGGAACCATCACGCTGGGCAATCGCCAGGCCACCGAGTTCATCCCCGCGCCGGATGTGAGCCACGAGCGGCTGGCCGACGCGGCGCAGCTCTCCTCGCTCTCCGACGAAACGCCCGAGGGCCGCTCGATTGTGGTGCTGGCCAAGGAAAAGTACAATCTGCGCGGACGCGACATTGGCGGCATCCACGCCGAGTTCGTGCCCTTCACCGCGCAGACCCGCATGAGCGGCGTCAACCTGCCCGGCGCGCGCATTCGCAAGGGCTCGGTGGACGCCATCGCCCGCTTCCTTGAAGAGCAAGGCTCTTCGCTGCCCAAAAAGGTAGCCGAGCAGGTCGAAGAGGTTGCCCGCCAAGGCGGAACTCCGCTGGTGGTAGCGGAAAACTCGACGGCCCTGGGCGTGATTCATCTCAAGGACATCGTCAAGGGCGGCCTCAAGGAGCGTTTGGCGCGGCTGCGCGCGATGGGCATCCGCACCATCATGATTACTGGCGACAATCCGCTGACCGCCGCGGTGATCGCCCGCGAGGCCGGCGTCGATGACTTTTTGGCCGAGGCCAAACCCAAGGACAAGATGGACCTGATCAAGCGCGAGCAGGCCAAGGGCAAGCTGGTGGCCATGACCGGCGACGGCACCAACGACGCGCCCGCGCTGGCCCAGGCCGACGTCGGCGTGGCGATGAACTCCGGCACGCAAGCCGCCAAGGAAGCCGGAAACATGGTCGATCTGGACTCCAATCCGACCAAGCTGATCGAGATCGTCGAGATCGGAAAACAACTGCTGATGACGCGCGGCGCTCTCACCACGTTTTCCATCGCCAACGATGTGGCCAAGTACTTCGCCATCATCCCCGCAATGTTCTCTGTGGCCTTCCCGGTCTTGAATGCGCTGAACATCATGCACCTGCACTCGCCCCATTCAGCCATTCTCTCGGCGGTCATCTTCAATGCAATCATTATCGTCGCGCTGATCCCGCTGGCGCTTAAAGGCGTCAAGTACGAGCCCAAAGCGGCCGATGTGCTGTTGCGGAACAATCTGCTGCTCTACGGCGTCGGCGGCATCATCGCCCCGTTTATCGGTATCTGGGCTATCGACTGGGCGCTGGTCGCCCTGCATCTGGCGTAAAGAAAGCGGAGTTCGCGGGGTTAGCTTGGTTAGCGGAGTTAGCCTGACAGGTTTTGAATTCTTCTAACTCCGCTAGCTCCGCTAACACCGCTACAAAGTTACACAGAGCTTCAACAAGCTCTCGAAGGAGAAACAAAAAATGCACTCCGTATGGAAGACATCGATTCGATTCACTCTCGTGACCACGTTGCTGCTGGGCTTGGGCTATCCGTTGCTGGTCGCCGGCATCGCCAAAGTGGTCTTCCCGCATCAGGCCGGCGGCAGTCTCATTCAACTCAACGACGGCACGGTCATCGGCTCCGAGCTGCTGGCGCAAAGCTTCGTGAGCGACAAATACTTCCATCCCCGCCCCTCGGCCGCGAGCTATTCCGATAGCTCCGACTTCGCCGCCAATTCCAGCACTTCGCCATCCGGCGGCACCAATCTGGCCCAATCCAGCCAGACTCTGGTCACGCGCATCCAGGGCGACATCGAGAAGCTGGCCGCGCAGAATCCCGGCAAGCCGGTGCCGATTGATCTGGTGACGACCTCCGCCTCCGGCCTCGATCCCGACATCACCCCCGACACCGCCTACTATCAGGTTCCGCGCGTCGCCAAGGCTCGCAGCCTGAGCGAAGAGAGCCTGCGCGCACTTATCGCACAGCAGACTACGCCGCGCCAGTTAGGCCTGCTCGGCGAACCCCGCGTCAATGTTCTCGAACTCAACCTCGCTCTCGACAAGCTGGCGAAGTAGAGTTAGGACTATCCTGTATCGCAGTATTCTCTCAGGGGCATCAGCGCCGAGCGTCATGCCTGAAAAATGCGCTAAATTCCCAGGCGCGCTTTCAGAACGCGGACGCGATCGCGGGCGACGGGAATCTGTGTGCGCTGGGCGTCTTTGAGCGAGAGAATAACCTTGCCGGCGAACCACGAATTCACCTCGTGAATCCACTCCACATTTACTAGCGCGGAGCGATGCACGCGCAGGAATTTTGCCGGATCGAGCCGCCGCTCCAGTTCGGCGATCGTCTGGTCAACGCAATGCTGGCGCCCGTTCGCCACGGCGTAGGTGAGCTTGTCACTGGCGATAAAATGCATAACCGCATCCAGGTCAAGAAATGAAATGCGCTCGCCCACGCGCGTGGCGATGCGTCGCGGATACTCGGCGCGCTCTCCGCGCAGCGACGCGGCCAATTCCCTGAGCAGCGCTGGCAGCTCCGGATTCCGCTGCCAATCCTGCTTGGCCGATGGGCGAAACCGTTCGAGCTTCTTCAGTGCGCGCGCCAGCAGCTCCGGCTCGATGGGCTTCAGCAGGTAATCGATGGAGTTGACCTCGAAGGCCTTGAGTGCATATTCGTCGTAGGCGGTCGTGAAAATCACGAAGGGCTGCTCGTTGAGGCGCGAGAGCAGCTCGAAGCCGTTCATGCCGGGCATTTGAATGTCGAGGAAGAGAACGTCAATGGATTCGCGATTCAGAAAATCGAGAGCTTCGGCCGGATCGGTGGCGCTGCCGGCGATGCGCAGGCCGCCGGCGTTAGCGAGCAGGCGTTCGAGGCGCTCAATGGCCAGCGGTTCATCATCGACTAGATAGGCGCGCAGCGGTTCGGTTTCCATCGGTATTTCCATTATGCGGGAAAAGACAGGCGGACTACTGTCCTTTCGTTTACGCGAGCGACTTCCAGCCGGCCGTCGCCGCCGAATAGCAGTTCGAGGCGGGCGATGAGATTGCCCAGGCCGTGTTCGGGCGTGATGGCGTCCAGCGAGAAGCCGGGTCCGTCGTCGCTGACTTCGAGCAGGATGCGGCCGGCTTCTTCCGACCCATGGATGTAAATCGTTGCGCCCTGGCTGCGCTCTGCGGCCACATGCTTCACCGCGTTTTCCACCAGCGATTGCAGCGCCAGCGGCGGCACATTCGCGTCCTGAAGAGCTTCGGGGATCGCGATCTCGTAACGCAGGCGCGGGCCGAAGCGCGTCTGCTCGATCTCCAGATAGTCGCGGACGATTTTGAGTTCCTGGCTGAGCGGCGCCAGGCCGCTCTGATTGGCGTTGAGCGAGAAGCGCAGCAGTGAGGCCAGTTTGCCGACCGTGTCTTCAGCCAACTGCGGATCCCTGGGAATCAGCGCCGCGATGGAGTTCAGCGTGTTGAAGAGAAAGTGGGGATGAATACGCGATTCGAGCGAAGAGAGCCGGGCTTCGGCCAGCAGTTTGTAAGCGCGCTCCTGCTCGACCTGGCGCGTGCGCAATTCAAGAGTGGCTGCCTGAAATTTGAAGCGCAGCGTCTCATAAGTCGATATGCTCAGCCCAAACATGAGTGAGGTAATGACGCTGAAAGGAAGGACCGCACGGTATTCATTCCAAAATTCATTGCGGGGAACAAGTCCAATGAACTGGAAGACGAGACCGGCGCCGAGACTGCCTGCGACCGCGGTGCAGACAAGAACCAGCGACTGCATCAAAACGATCAGCCGGGGGAATCGATCCGTATACCGATGCGAGATTCGGGTGAGAAGCACAATGGAGGGCAAGGCGATGAGAGTGCAATAGACGAACGCAATGAATAGTGTGCGTCCGGTTTCAGACAGCCTGTACTTGCCCAAAGACAGAAGGATCGCAACGATCAGCAACGCACAACCGGCGGCAATCGATCCCCCCCTCATGATGTGAGCGGCGAAGTGTCCCGATTGCCAACGGTCAGGTGGCCGAACAGATATCAGCGGATTGGTTTCGTTGTTCATAGCTGAAAACGGACCCCCACTGAGGTTGCCACGGTGTAAGGCGTGGCGCCGTAATCCGTTGTCTTGCCGCCATGCGGAAGTTGCAGGTGCAGATAGGAGGAAAAGTGATTGCCGAAACGCCGATTTGCATCAAGAATTACAATGTAACTCTTGTCATTCATGTTCTCCACCATCGAAGCGGAGAGGTCCCATTGCTTCCAGCCGGGCAGTTCGCGCAGCCGCGACTTGCCCGCATACAGGAATGCATAGTGCTGGCGGCCGGCTGAGGACGAGATGGTGCTATCGCGATAGTACGCGGTATTGGGAGGAGTGTAGAACTCTCCAATAAAAGAGAGGCCCCATGCGGTGGTGTATTTTGCGCCCATCAGGATTGCGCCCTGCTCGCGCCATGCTGCCTCGCCGTGCATTTCCCACGCCTGGCCGAAGACGCGGGTGAAGGTGAGGCCGCCGAAAGCGTCTCCGCCGCGGTCGTCGCCGGCGATCAGCGAAGTGTCGAATCCATGCACAAGAACGTTATACCGGAAAGCGGTGGTGTCGTGCAGATTTGACCCGGCGGGGGCGAGCGCGGCCGTTGACCAGACCAGAGAAAGTGCGTGCGGGCCGTGGACAAAGTCTGCCTTGACCATGTCGCGTCCCTGATTGAGATTCAGGCGGTCGGTGGGGTTGGCGGGATCGCGCGGCGGATCAAGCACACCAGCCGGAGTGAATGCATAGCCCGTTCCCCAGCGCACAATTCGCCGGCCAGCCATGAAGTCGAAGTCCCCGGCGGAGAGGCCGGAATACGTTTCTTTCACGCGCAGTTGTGTGTGCGTGCCGGTATACGGTTCAAGCGCGGCGTTCAGAGCGGTCAACGCGGCGACGTTACCCGGCGGAAGATTGAAGTCCTCGGCGGAGAGGCCATGAAACGTGTCTGCGAGACCCACCATGCTCGACGCCAGGCTCCATCGTGAGCGGTAGCGCAGCGTGAAAGAAGGTTCAAGCAGTAACTGATTCTGCAAGAGCATGACTGAAGGTTCCTTCAACATCGACGCCGACGGCGGCAGCGGCGGTTGCAGGCTGCTATCGAAAGTTGCATCGTCGATGACCGAGAATGTATAGCGGAAGTCAAGGCGCGGCTCCGGCGGCGGCGAATCCTGCGCGGCGGCGATGGCCGCGATCGCGACAAGCAACAGAACCGGAAATGTGTGTGCGAGTTTCATCGGGTTTGTCTTCAGTTCGTTGAATCAGTGACGAAGTGCTTGTTGAGAGTTGCAGCTGCAACTCTCGCCGTCAAATGCCGCGGGAATAAACCGTCGTGGCGTGCAGGTTGTGAAAGATCAGAAACAGAACAGAAAGTCCGCCATACATCCAAGGCTTAAACGCGACACCCGGAAGCAAAAGCTCATCGCCGATCAAGCTGATTCCTAGCAGCCAAACTATGGGTGTCCATGCAGGCGCCATGAAGCCGATTGCACTCATGCTCCAGGCGCATTGCGGAGAAACGATCAGAACGGTCCAGGAGGCGAAGTAGACCAGCAGACCTGTGAGGTAGAGAGCGAGGCCGTTTTTCTGACTCGTCGTGGAAACACGGAGCCGCATGAAGACCGGCAAAATCATGACGATCATGCGCAAGATGTTTTCCGGAAGGCTGATCGTCTTGGGAATATCCTTCCAGAAGACGTTCATCTGATAGGCGGCCGGAAGCAGGCGCGTGAAGAGCAAGTTGAAAATCAGAATTGGCACCAGCAGCCAGAAGCAGTTGCAAGCGTAGCCAAGTATCTTCGAAAAAGTCATTCGACCCTCCCATAAACAGAACAGTTCTGCCATTTATTCCCAATAGATCAGTTTGATTTCGATTGCGGCCTTCGGTTGATTGACAGTGAACTTTGCTTCATCGGGATCGGGAGGCCCCATCCTCTTTTCTGGATTGTTGGAGGCGCCGTAGCCTTCGACCGGGATACCCATCTCATTGAAATCCATCTTTCCGTTCATGTTTTCATCGTGGAATACGAAGACGGAGTAGACCCCTTGCGGGAGGTTTTCGAAAACAGTTTGGGCGCTCAACGTCCCGGTGTCGATCTCGGCCTCGCGCTTCTCAACTGTATTTGAATCGCGCATCAGAGTCAGACGGATCTTTCCGCTTGCTTTGCGCAGGCCTGTTACTTTTACCGTCAGTGTGGAGGTAATTTGCGCAGGGGCTGGTTTAGGCTGCGTTTGCGCCGCAAGCCGGGTGGCGGAGGCCGCAAGCAGCGCGGCGCAGAGCAGGAATGTTCCAGCATATCGTTCGGATTTGAAGAGGGTTTTCATCATCACAGTCTCCTTTTGCGAAGTTGGTTGCGAATGGCTTTGCCGGGCTTTTTCGCGTTCTCACCCTTACTCAGACATTCAGTTCTTTCTCAAGCGGCTCAGGCCGCCTTCACCAATAGATCATTTTGATTTCGATAGCAGCTTCCGGCTGATTCACTTGGAAATTCGTTTCATCGAATCCCGGCTTGCCCATTCTTTTGTGGGGATTGTTGGAGAATCCGTAGCCTTCCACCGGCATTCCAAAGAGATTCGTATCCATCTTGCCATTCATGTTTTCGTCATGAAACAAATTCACCGCGTAAAATCCCTGCGACAGATTCGCGAAGACGGTATTGGCGCTCAGTGTCTTGGCGTCGATCTCAACCTCACGTCCTTCAACGAACTTGGAATCGCGGTACAGGGAAAGGCGAATCTTTCCATTCGTGTTTCGTATTCCGGTGACGCGAACAGTAAGCGTGGACGCGCTTTGTGCAGGCGCCGCCGGTACCTGGGCACTAAGTTGTCCGGTGGAGGAGATGAGCAGTGCGCAGCAAAGCAGGGACAACGCGGCGAACAGTTTGATTCTCGACAACATTTCATTTCCTTTCATTCGAGAGTGAAGGCCGATCTATCAGAAACGATCCGTGCGTCCCTGATAGAAGAGCTTGTCGGGCAATTCGCGCGGGGCGGTGCCGGAGTACTCCAGCACGCTGTGCGAGTTGCGGCGGATCTCGTCGTAGAGGGTCCAGCGGCGGAGTTGAGGCTTGCCGGCGACAGTTGCATATTCGTCGAAAGTGGCGGATTTGATGTGCTTGCCGGAGGTGAGATAGAACTCGGCCTTCACCGGGCGCGCGTCCTCGACCCGCAGCCAGTAAAGAATGCGCTGATAGGTCGAGCCTTTGCGCTTAGCGGTAAGATCGAGCACGTAGCAATTCTCATTGCCAACCTTCTCGGCGCGCACGTAAAGCGGCGTGTAATCCACGGCGTAGTTGGTGCGGGCCACGTCGCCGTTGGAGGCGTCTCCGCTGAGGCGTTCCAGCGGCGTGATGCGCACCGGGCGGCTGGTGTCGGGCAAATAGACCCACATATCGTCGCCCAACATGAGCAGGTGCTGGCCTTTTTCGCGCGGGCTCAGAAATTCAACGTAGGTCTTCTCCGTTCCCTTCTGCGAAACCTCGTAGAGTTTATCTTCGTCCGCTTTGCCGGATTCAAAGTGCGTGATCTTGACTCGCAGCACATAGGAGGGCCATCCGTTGCGGTACGAGTCGGAGCGCTTGAGCAGAGCATCGGCGTCGGGAGTTGCGGCGCGGCAGACGAGAGCGCAAGTCAGCAGAAAGCTCACAACAAAGAGCAGCAAGAATGCGCGCAGAATGGAGTTGATTTTAGACATGAGCAAGAGCCTCCGCAATTCTGAGCCGGGATGCGCGGACCGCCGGAAGAATGGATGCAAACGCCAGCGAGACAATGACCAGCAAGGACGAGGCTACCATCTCCAACGGCACGTAGCGGACTTTGAAGGGCATGGGTTGGGTGTAGCCGGGGGGCGGCGGCATATGCAGCCCGGAGGAGTTAAGCAGCGCGCCGAGGAGATTGCCTGCAACCAGGCCGACAGCGGCGCCTGCCAGGCCGAGCATGGTGGCCTCGACCATGAACAGCGCGATGATCCATGCGCGCGGCGTTCCCATGGCCAGCATGGTGCCAATTTCGCGGGTGCGCTCGAACATGCTCATCAGCAATGTGTTCACGCTGGACATGAGAACCATGAAGAAGACAATGATGCCCATGAAGAGGAAGATTCCGTTGAACATGGAGTTGACCTGGTTGTAATAGGTGGCCAGATCGATCCACTTCTTGAGGACCAGTTGCTGCGAAAGGCCGTTCAAGCGCGGCATCATTTCGGCGTAGGCCCGATCGGTGTTTTCCGTGGAATCGAGACCCACCACGAGGTTGGTGACGCGATCGCTTTGCAGCAGGCGCTGCGCGGCGGGCAGTGTGATGCGCAGATAGCGCGCGTCCCTTTCCGCTGCGCCGGAGTTGATTATACCGACGATCTGAACATCGACGCCGTTGAGCGCGCCGTCAGAGGTCATGGCCAGCACCGTCAAACCGTCGCCGATGCCGACGTTCATGGACTTGGCCAGGCCTTTGCCGATGAGCGCCTCTACCTCGCCGCTGGGCTTGGGATCGAGATTGCGTCCCGACTCGATGTAGGTAATGAAGCCAAGGGATTGTTCCGCTTCCGGATCGACGGCGCTGCCCATGAATCCGGCGGCTTTGGTCCCATTGGAGACCATGCCGTAGAAATCGATGCGGGGCGCGATGCCGCGCACGTGGCTGCCAGTCTTGACGGATGCAGCCACCTGGCGCCAGTTTTCGATGCCGGTATCGAGAACGCGGTTTTCGTCGCGGTTGAAGTGCTCTGCGGTGAAGATCTGCATGTGGCCGAGGCCGCTGTTGATGGTGTCTTCGCGGAGGCCGTGCGTCATGAAGGCAAAGTAGCCCCCGGCCAGCAGCAATCCTGCCACGCCTCCGCCCACCATGAACAGCGTCATAAGCGTGCGGCGGCGGTTGCGGAAGATGTTTCTGAATGCAAGAAGAAGAAATTTAGCCACGGCTGCCTCCTTCGATAGAGCTGTCGGAAACCACTTCGCCATCCGTAAGCCGGATGATGCGCTCGGTGTGATCTAGCAGGCGTGCATCGTGCGTGGAGAAGATGAAGGTGAGGCCGAGGCTGCGGTTGAGGCCGTGCATCAGGTCGATCAGCTGGGTGGCGTTGTGCGTGTCCAGGTTGGCGGTCGGCTCGTCGGCCAGCACCAGCGCGGGACGATGCACGATGGCGCGCGCCACGGCGACCCGCTGGCGTTCGCCGCCGGAGAGCAGGTCGGGGCGTTGCTGGGCGCGGGCGGAGAGGCCAACGCTTTCCAGCGCCTCGGCCACACGCTCGCGCCGCTCGCGGCTGCTCACGCCTTGAATCAGCAGCGGATACTCGACGTTCTCAGCGGCCGTGAAGACGGGAATCAGATTGAAGGTCTGAAAGACAAAGCCGATCTTTTCGCGGCGCAACTTGCTCATGCTGCCGGGCTTCAATTGCGAGGTATCCACGCCATCCACCAGGATGCGTCCGGTGGTGGGCTGATCGATGCAGCCGATCAGATTCAGCAGCGTCGTCTTGCCGCTGCCGCTGGGCCCGGCAATCGCCAGAAACTCGCCCGCGGTGACGCGCAGGCTGGCGTGCGTGAGGGCGCTGACAAAACTGTGCGCCGGGTGGTGCGCTGAACTGTTGTCCAGCGGGAATCTTCGGCTGACTGCTTCGACGTTGACGATTTCTTCCATGAGCCGCTCCCTTTTCAAATTTTGCTCTTGTTGGAATATAAACGGTACGATGGCGGCGCGCGCAGGGTTCCTGACGAAGGGTTGGAAAAGCAGATGAAAGGCCGGAATGTTAGGATGAAGCGCGATGCGCCGCCGGCTAATCCAGCATTTATTTTCAATGCGGCGCAACTATTTCCGTGCGGCGCCGTTCCTATCTGAAGCAGTCCTTATTTCAAGGAGAACGAAGATGAATTCTCTCAGCCGTACTCTTTCAAAGTGCGTTGCCACGCTTCTGGTGTGCGCGCTGCTGGCGCCGTCGATGGCCTTTGCCGCGCCTAAACCGCTTACTCCCGAAAAGGCTCACGCGCACATCCTCAAGCTCGGGTTGGGAAACTGGGTGGGAGTGCGCTTGCGGAGCGGAGTCGCCTTCTCAGGCAAGATCGTCAGCATCGACGAGCGGTCCTTCAGTCTGCAACGCTACGGCGATACCGAGGCGACGCCGGTGGCTTACAACGATATCTTCGACCTTCAGATGGGGATGCCGATGACCAGCTCCTCGCGCAATCCATTGACTCCGGAGGTTGTGCACACGCGCATTCTCAAGCGCGGTATGGGCAACTGGGTCGGCGTGCAGTTGCAGAACGGGGTGGCATTCTCGGGCCGAATCGTCAGCATCGACGAGAATTCCTGCGGCCTGCAACTCTATGGCGATCCAGGAGTCACGCCGGTAGCTTATGACGATGTCGTCTATCTGGAAACAGGAGCGCCCAGGGCGTTCTGGATCATGACCGGCGTTGGATTTGCGGCAGTGGGCACGGCTGCCATTGTCGGCTTTCATCAAGTGCATAGCCAACAGCAGAAAATGCCAACCCTGCCCATGCAGCCCGTCACTCCAATCTTCTGATACATTCCTTCGGTTGCCGTAACCGGCAGCCGGATACCAAAGCGGATGAGCCGCCTGCTCGTCCCGCATTGGCTTATGCCTGAGGTGCGACGCGGAGTTGCGAGACGCCGGCCCGATTCGCGATGCAATAATGGTGTCAGGCCGCAAGCATCCTTCCGGCGAACGCAACCCGCATGAACCTGCCCAACTCCATCACGATGAGCCGGATTGTCATGATCCCGCTCCTGCTGTGGATTCTGACGCCTCACTTTCCCTGGCATGCATACGGCGCGCAGGAGATCACCGCCTCGGTGCTCTTCGTGCTGGCCTCGATCACCGACGGCCTGGACGGCTACCTGGCACGCAAGCGCAAGCAGATCACCACCATGGGTATGCTGCTGGACCCGCTGGCCGACAAGATCATGGTCGCCGCCGCCTTTGTCGCCCTGGTGGCGTACAACCCCGATGTGGTCAGGGTCTGGATCGTAGTTGTCATCATCGGCCGCGAGTTCCTCATCAGCGGCCTGCGCTCCATAGCATCCTCGGAGGGCTTCACCATCGAAGCCAGCGACCTGGGCAAGCTCAAGACTGTCGCTCAGATTGTTTCCGTAGTCTCGGCGCTGCTGGCCCACCGCTGGTACCAGTGGCAGTTCGGCTTTCTCATTGTGCCCGTTAAGTGGATCGCCGTTGCCGCCATCTACTTCACATTGCTGGTCTCTACCATCTCGGCTATCGATTATTTTGTGGGCTTCTGGAAGAAGATCGACCATGCCAGCAAAGACAGCCGCAAGAAGTCCTTCGTGCTCAGCCGCAATAAAAAGGCCAGCGTACCCAGCGGCACGCAGTAATATAAGTAAGCAGTTTGCGTGGATGTGCGCACCCCAGGCGCAACGCCCGCAAGAGGAAAGACCATGAGAACGATAAAAGCACTGCTCCTGCTCCTTCTAGTTCTTCCCGCCACCGGTTGCAAACAGATCACCGCGCTCTTTCACGGCGGCCGCGTCACCTCGGAAAAGTTTATCTGTCACATAGACGCCTCTAAAGTGCCAGGAATGCTGATCATCAGCCCTGACAGCCGGCACGTTGCCTACCTGGCCAAAGCCGGCGAGAAGTGGTCTGTCGTTATGGATGGCAAAGAGGGAAAATCCTACGATGACATCAGCGCTGTGGTCTTCAGCCCAGACAGCCGGCGAGTTGCTTACCTGGCCAAAGCCGGGGACAAGTGGTTTGCCGTTGTGGATGGCAATGAAGAAAAGCCATATGACGATTTTGCCAACTCCGACAGATTCTCCAAAATGAGTCCCGCCTTCAGTCCGAACAGTCAACGTGTCGCTTACATCGCCAGAACCGGCGACAAGTGGTTTACAGTGGTGGACGGCAATGAGGAGGGTCCCTTCGACGATATTTCACCTTGGGGTCTTGATTTTAGTCCGGACAGCCAGCAGGTGGCATTTCATGTCAGAGTCGGCGCGAAGCAGTTTGCCGTGATCAATGGCAAAGAAGAGAAACACTATGACTCTGTCGATAGAGTCGTCTTCAGCAAGGACAGTAGACGACACGCCTATGGGGCTGGAAACGGCGGGAAGTCGTTTTTTGTTGTGGATGGCAAAGAGGAGAAATCCTACGATGCCATCGGCAGGGTCTTCTTCAGCCCGGATAGCCGGCGAATGGGCTATATGGTTGGAAGCTTTGAAGCCGGCGCCGATGGAAAGAAGCTGAAATTGGCTTTCGTTGTAGATGGCGTGGAAGGGACATTCTACGATTTGATCGTCCCAGGAAGTTTCTCTTTTAGTCCGGACAGCCGGCGAGTGGCCTTTTCGGCCATTGCGGGAGGGAAGCAGTTTGTCGTTGTGGACGGCAAGCAAGGGAACCCCTTCGACATCACCTTCGAGGCTCCGGGTAGGATCCGCGATTCGGGTATCATGTTCAGCCCGGACGGCAGCCGGGTGGCATATGTGGCTGCGACTGGCTTGAAAAGAGTTGTTGTTGTGGACGGCGTTGGAGAAAAACCCTACGACGAGATCGTGAGACTCGTATTTAGTCCGGACAGCCGGCGGCTGGCCTATTTGGCAAAGGATAGTGACAAGTATTTTCTCGTGACGGATGGCATAGAGGGAAAATCCTATGACAACATCGGATTGCCCTCGAATTTGCATTTTAGTCCGGATAGCCGGCGAATAGTTTATGTGGCCGCAATTGGGGGGAAGTCACTTATGGTTGTGGACGGTAAGGAGGGTAAATCCTACGTTAACATCCTCTGGCCCATTTTCAGTCCGGACGGCCGGCACTTGGCGTATGCGGCCTTCGACGGCGGGATATGTCATGTTGTAGTGGACGGCAAAGAGGGTCAACCCTACGGTAGAGATCCGGAAGATCAGATGTTATTCGATTCCGCCAACGATCTTCACTACCTTGTCCGAAGATTCTCCACAAATGGCGATAATACCTACGACCTCTATCTCGTCGAAGAGACGGTGTATTGAACGAGACGATGGGAGAGTGCCACTCCCATCGCCGGATTCCGAGTCTCTGTGCGACAATCCACACAAGACCGCTTTTCTTATGCGACTCTCTCGTAACTTCTCTTCGGGCGCTCTGGGATTGCTTCTGGCTGCACTGGCTGCCGGTGCGCAAGCCCCGTCCCCGCTCACGCCCCGGCTCTCGCCCTCGGTTCCGCTAGTAATGGCTGGCGGCACTGTCGTGGACGTATCCGGCTGGGGCGGCTCGGCAAAAGACCTCCCTGACGCCATCGTCATCGTGCGCGACGGCCGCATCACCGATGTTGGCTCGCGCATGGCGGTCTCCATCCCCAAGGGCGCGCGGGTCATCGACTGCTCCGGCAAATACCTCATCCCCGGCCTCATCGACGGCTTTGCCGGCATGAACTCCCAAGGCCAGGCCAATGCCTACCTTTATATGGGCGTCACCACGGTCGTCGCCGTCAGCGACGCGCGGCGCGGCGCGGTCGATTTGAACGCCTCGCCCACTCCACACCTCTACCTGATGGACTCGGCCGGCTCGACCGACAACTGGAGCCTGCTGGCCAAGCGCCCGGAGTGGGCGCTCAAGCTCCGTCAGTTGGACCATCCCAGGGAACTGAGCCCCGACGACTCCCTCCGCCAGCTCAACGACACCGTCCGGCTGGGAACGCGCGCCATATGGTTGGGCCACAACCTCACCGCCGCCAATGTCCAGTGGATCATTGCCCGCGCGCACCAGATGGGCCTCGCTACCTATGGCGAATTCGTGGCCACCCCCTATCGTGTGGGTATTGAGGCCGGCGTGGATGCGCTGCCCCACATGGGCCGCTACGAACTGGGCGTGATTCCCGACGAGTTGGAGCGGCCGCTGGTGGAAGACTCGGACGGTCCGGCCGCCACCACAGCCTACGACTACGCCGAGCGACTGCCCCCCACCGACCTGCATCTGCGCGCATACGCTCGCTTCCTGGCCGGCCATCACGCCGCGCTCATGCCCACCTTCAGCATCGACTTCGCGCGTCTGCCCTCTCATCGCAACCTGTGGAAGGAGCCGGCCGCCGCGCTGCTTGACCCGGCCCGCGTCTTCGAGTCCACCAACCGCTCCACGGGTGAAGTCGATTATTCACTCGCGTCATGGACGAGACATTTGCCCGCGATCGGACAGCGTTACATGGATCGCTACATGGAAGAGAGCCAGCGCAAGAAGGGCGAGCAGTCGGCCCTCCGCCTGTGGCGCATCAACGAAACCCTTTTTGCCGCCTTCCCGCACTATCTGGCCGCCTCCGGCGCGCCCGTCCAGGGCGCCTTGCCCGGCATCTCCATGCACACCGAGTTGGAATTGCTGGTCCGTCTGGGGCTTTCGCCGCGCGAGGCCCTGGCCGCCGCCACCAACAACTACAGCCTCCAGTTCGGCTGGAACGAGCTGGGCCAGATCGCCCCCGGACGCCGCGCCGACATCCTCATCGTAGACGGAGACCCCACCCAGAACATCTGGAACGCCCGCCGCATCTCCGGCCTCATCATGGACGGAAATCTGATCGACCGCGACGCGCTGCTGAAATTGAAACACTGACGCCCGTTCTTTCCTGTTTCACCACTTCCCGGCAGCAAAACAAGCAGAACCGCCGCACATCGGTTAACGTAAAGACAGCAGGAGTATTGCGCGTATTCCACTCACGACCATGACCGATTCCCCTTCTCATTTCTCCCCGCAGCACCGGCACGACAAGGGGCTGGTTCTTATTGCGGCCTACAAGCTGCTGCAGGCCCTCCTCTTTGCCGCCCTCGGCGTGGGTGCTGTCAAGCTGGTGGGCAAGGACGCCGCAGAGGTGCTGGGGCGCGTGGCCGACCATCTGCACTTCAACTCTGAATGGCGCCTGGTCGAATTCATCCTCGACAAGGCCTCCCTCCTCAACGACCCGCTGCTGCGGCGAATCGGACTGGCTGCTTTTGCCTATGCGGCTCTCGGCATCCTCGAAGGGACCGGCCTCTATTTGGAAAAGGCCTGGGGCGAGTACCTCACCTTGGCCATCACCGCCTCATTTCTGCCGTGGGAGATCCTCGAGATTCTGCGCCGAGTCACGCTGTTCAGGGCTGGCCTGCTGGCGGCCAACGTGCTGGTCTTCTTTTATCTGTTAAAGCTGATAACGGAACGGCAGCGAGGTAAAAATAAAATGCCACCCACGGAAGACAACTAATTCGCTTTTTGTTCGCTATATCATAAATCCTGCGCTTCCGGGCGCATAATTATTATTCGGAACCATAAGAGTAAACTAGCGCTATTTGTAGTAGTTTAGATTATTATAGTCACTATTAGTGGTGGTTTTCCCCAGCCACGCTCTTCGCCCGCTCCCCTCCGCTAATTCCTCTTCCCCTTGACGCGCGTTTTCCACTCGCGCACAGCGGTTTTTTATGCGATCTTTGTCAAAGCGGGTCCAAATGGGCCAGCATGGGACTTTTTGTTAGCCGCCCGGTTTCATCCGGCCCGGCCGAGAGAAAACAATGGCAGAGATTCCAGAAAACCCGGCCGGCGAACCAGAGACCTCCATCGAGGCTACTGGCGAAAGCGCGGGCTGCTGGGACGATCTGCAAATCGGCTTTAGCGGCAGTCCGAAAGCCAAGCTGGATGACCGCGGCCGTTTGAAGATGCCTGCCGAATTCAAGGCCTTTATTGAGAAAAAGTACGGCAAGGACTTCAATGCGTTTTATATCACAAGCCGGGAGGGCTTGGACGCGGAAATTTATCCCATGCCGGAGTGGCAGCAGTATCAGGCCAGAATCTTCAAGATGCCCAAGGGCCTGCCGTTGCGCAAGAAGCTCATGACCAGCAACGCGCTCTACGGCGAACGGGCGGATATGGACCCTCAGGGCCGTCTGCTGATGTCCGAGGAGCTGCGCAAAGCGGGCATGGTCAATATGGACGTGAAGGTTTCAGGCGAAGGCTCTATGTTGCGCGTGAAGAGCCTGACAGGCTTGCGGGAGAGTGTGAGGAACAATCCTTACAACGCACAGGATGATGAAGCGGCAACGGAATACGATGTGTAGCTCGTATTCAAAAGTACTCCCCAGGGGGTGCGCATGACCGAATCGAAACCGCGTCACGCGCCAGTGCTCTTTGAAGAATCGATGCAATGGCTTCGGGTGCGACCGGGAGCCACGGTGGTGGATTGCACGGTGGGATTGGCCGGGCACGCCGCCGGGATCGTAAGGCTGCTCGGTACCGATGGGCATCTGATCGGCTTTGACAGGGACGCGGAAGCGCTCGATCTGGCAAAGGGCAAGCTGGACGAGGTTTGCAGGGAGTTAGGAAGCCATGCGCCGCGAGTTACTTTGATCGGCGAGGCTTTCAGCTCCATAGTCAGTCATGTGCAGCCGGCCTCAGTAGATGCCCTGCTGGCTGACTTTGGAGTTAGCAGCCTGCAACTGGACGAGGCTTCAAGAGGTTTTAGTTTTATGGCGGATGGATTGCTGGATATGCGCATGGATCGGCGCTCCGGCCCAACCGCCAGTCAAGTGGTGAATGAGGCGAGCGAACGTGAGTTAGCGGACCTTATTTACGAGTACGGAGAGGAAAGGAGGTCGCGGAGAATCGCCAGAGCCATTGTTCGCGGGCGGCCTGTTACAACCACCGGGCAGTTATCCCGGATTGTAACATCAGCCGCCCCGGCAATGAAACAGGCGCACCTTCATCCGGCGACCAGGACCTTTCAGGCTCTTCGTATTTATGTCAATCGCGAGTTAGATGAAATTCGGGCATTGCTGGAGGCCGCACCCAGGTTGCTCAAGCCATCCGCACGGCTGGTGGTCATCAGCTTTCACTCGCTGGAAGATCGCATCGTCAAAGACAGCCTGCGTGAAGGAGCGCGGCAGGGAATCTGGGAGATTCTCACTAAGAAGCCGGTTACCGCCGGCGAAGAAGAGTTAGAACGCAATCCGCGTTCACGGAGCGCGAAGTTGAGAGCGGCTGAGAAGCGGGAAACAAGGACTAGGGAAGGTAGGGACTAAGGGAATCGGCCCTAAGTCCCTAAAGGGGGGGAAAGATGGCGGCATGTGCAACAATTTATTATGAAGCGGGCAGAAGCTGGAGCGCGCGTGTTGCCGAGCGCAACGCCGAGCTGCTGGCCCAGCAACCCCTGCGCCGGCGCTGCTCGCGCACGCCGGAGTTCAACTTTCCCAAGAGCTTCGACAACAGCCGCCTGATCAAGGCGCCCGATCCGGCGCACGCCCGCCAGATTCGCCTCTTCTCCGCGGCCATCACCATTCTCTTCTCGTTGACCATGCTTTATGGCTTGCAGCACTTCAGCGCCATAGAATGCGGTTACCGCGTCGAAGCGGAGAAGCAGTCCATCGAGCAGTTGCGCGAAGAGAATCGCCAGTTGCGCCTGAGTGAGGCGCGGTTGACCGATCCGGTCCGCATCGACAAAATGGCTCGTGAACTTGGCTTTGCCGAGCCGCAGCCGGGTCAGATGGTTCGCCCCGCCGCCCCGTCCGACGCCTCCGTTCCGGTTCTCGCGCAAGCGCCGCCGCAAGGCTCAGCTTCTAGCTTCTAGCTGCTAGCCACTAGCTCCTAGCTGTGATCACCGGAGCGATGACCATGCCGTCCACCGTTCGCCCCATCCCTAACCCCGCACCGCGCGCCATGCCTCTCAAGCGGATGCGCTTCTGGCTGGTCTGCCTGCTCTTTCTCTGCTGGGCTCTCCTGATTGCCGCGCGCCTCTTCTGGCTTCAGGTGGTGCGCCACCAGGAGTTCATGGAACGCGCTGAGAAGCAGCAGCAGCGCACCTTCGAAGTGGCGCCGCGCCGCGGCATCCTCTATGACCGCAACCAGCGCGAGTTGGCCATCACCGTGCAGGCGGACTCCATCTTCGCCGTGCCCAGCGAGATCGACGACAAGCCGGCCGCAGCTCAAGCCCTCGCCGCCCTTGTCCACACCGACCCCGACGACGCGCAGACCACTGAGGAGCAGATTACCGCCCGTCTCCTGGCCGGCCGCAGCTTTGCCTGGGTTGCCCGCCGCGTCACACCGGATGTGGCCGCCCACGTGAAAGCGCTGATCGATTCCGGGGCTCTCAAGGGCATCTACTTCCAGAAAGAGTTTCAGCGCTTCTATCCGGACAACGAGATTGCCGCGCAGGTGCTCGGCTATGTGGGCCTGGACGACAACGGCCTGGGCGGCCTGGAGCAGAAATTCGAGCCGCAGTTGCACGGCGTCCCCGGCCGCATGTACACCGCCCTCGACGCCCGCCGCCACGTCCTCGGCTCCAGCGAGAGCGAGCCTCAGCCCGGTCAGAACCTGACGCTCACCATCGACGAGAATATCCAGTTTCTCGCCGAGCGCGCGCTGGACAACGCCATGGATCGCACTCATGCGGACAACGGCACGGTGGTAGTGCAGGATGTGCATACCGGGCAGATTCTGGCGCTGGCCATCCGTCCCGCGTTTAACCCCAATCTCTTTCGCCGCACCACTCCAGCGCTGCTGAGGAACCATGCTGTCAGCGATGTCTATGAACCCGGCTCGGTCTTCAAGCTGGTCACCTATTCTGCGGCGCTGGAGCAGGGCGTGGCCAAGCCCGACGATCCCATCGACTGCCAGGGTGGCCAGATCACCCTCTTCGGGCGCACCATTCACGACGAAAAGGGCGAACACTTCGGCGTGATCACTGTGCATGAAGCGCTGGAGCACTCCAGCGACGTGGCCGCCGTCAAACTGGCGTTGAAGGTGGGCCAGGATCACTTTTATCAGTACATTCGCGACTTCGGCTTCGGCCAGCGCTCGGGCGCGGAGCTGCCCGGAGAGACGCGCGGCCTGCTGCGCCCGGTGAACAAGTGGGGCGCAACCTCGATAGGCTCCATCGCCATCGGGCAGGAGGTCGGCGTGACGCCGTTGCAACTGGTCTCGATGGTTTCCACCATCGCCAATGGAGGCGTATACCTGCCGCCGCGCGTGCTGCTGCCGGGACAGGTGGATGGAACCGCCAACAGTCAAACGCCCGCCGCGCCACAGCCTTTCAAGGCAGGAGGCGAACTGCCCAATCCGCTGCCTCCTGGGGCGCATCGCGTGATTTCGACGATGACTTCCGCCGAGATGCGCAAGATGATGGAGGGCGTGGTGCTGTTCGGCACCGGCACGAAGGCGCAGCTCAACGGCTACTCCTCCGGCGGCAAGACCGGCACGGCGCAAAAGATCGATCCGGCAACCCATCTCTATTCGAAGACGATGCACATTGCCTCCTTTGTCGGCATCGCCCCGGTCAACAATCCGGTGATCGCCGTGGCCGTGGTCATGGATAATCCCAAAGGCGGCGCCTACCACGGAGCGGACGTCTCGGCGCCGGTCTTCGCCGAAGTGGCGCAGCAGGTGCTCGAATATCTCACCGTGCCCCACGACATCGATCTGCGCCGCCCCCGCGCCACCAAGTCCAACCTGCCTCTGACCGAGGACGACGCCCATGAGCAGGACGCTGACATCAGCGCGCTCTACGCCGCGGCCAACGATTTGCCTAGCGACGATCCCCTGCACGGCGACTCCAGCCAGCCAGCGGCGGCAACCCAGTCCGCAACCCCGGTCCCATCGCCGACCAGCGCACAGCCGGCGAACGCGGCCGAATCCGGCGCAACCTCAACTCCGCAGCCGCAGACCGCACCGCCGCCAACTAACGCCACAGTACTTGTCTCCAGTGAAAAATCCCTGCGCGTTCCCTCGCTCCTCGGCCTGCCGGTGCGCAAGGTCATCGAGCAAGCCGCCGCCGCCGGCCTGGAAGTCGAAATCGCCGGCAGCGGAACGGTGCGCGAACAAGCCCCCGCGCCGGGAACCATGGTCGCGCCCGGAACGAAGATTGTGGTGCGCTGCGGACGCTGAATTGGCCCGGTGAATTTCTGAAAAACTCGATGTCTTGAAAGGGCGCTGTTTGAACCGCTCCTTCAATGCTGCATATGA
>CAZQRX010000045.1:0-20706 GCA_964595845.1 uncultured Occallatibacter sp.
CGATGCTCATCATGCCCTTCTCGCACGACCAGCCGGACAACGCCCGGCGGATGAAACGGCTGAAGGTGGCGCGGGTGATTCAGCGCGGCAGTTATTCGCCTTGGCGCGTGGCGCGGCGGCTGAAGACGATGCTGGCCAATCCGCTGCTGGCCCAGCGCGCCGAGAGCGTAGGGAAGCAACTTGCCCGCGAGGACGGCGTGCGAGCGGCCTGCAATGCGCTGGAGGAACTCGAACGTCAGTGAGGAAGGTATTTACGCGGTCAGTCGTTCGAGCTGGTCAGGCTTGGTGATGGTCAGGCTGGATCCTTTGATAGTGATCCACTGGTCGCGGCGGAACTGGTTGAGCAGGCGGGTGACGGTCTCGCGCGAGGTGCCGGCCATGTTGGCGATCTCCTCGTGGGTGAGAGCCATGGTAAAGCGGATTTCGTGCTTGCCGTTGTTATTGTTGTTGCTGCGGCCCCAGTCGAGCAGCAGGCGGGCGAGGCGTCCCGCGGCCGAGCCGGAAAGCGCCAGCCGCTTAGCATCGTGGAAGACGGTCAGGTATTCGCCGGAGAGCGACTGCGCGGCGTGCATGGATGCGATGCCGTGACGGCCAAGGAAATCGACGAACTCCTGCTTGCGCACGGTCTTCACCTGGCAGGGTTCGATGGCCTCGGCGGTGACCTCGTGGGGAACATTGGCCAGCACCGCGCTCAGGCCCATCACGTCGCCGGGGCCGGCTATTTTGAGGATCATGGTCTTGCCGTCGCGCGATGTGGAGGAGATTTTTACCTGTCCGAAGCAGATAACAAAGACGTTACGCGCCGGGTCGCCCTCGGAAAAGAGCTTGGCGCCGCGGGCATGGCTCATCATGATGCCGATGCCGTCATAGTCGGCGAGGGCCTCGGGGGTGAGATTGCAGAACATCCTCAAATGCCGATGTTCACAATTCACGCAATCTTCCGGGGGGTGATGGGGATGAAATGTAGCCATGTGCTCGCTGGCGTGCAAACTGAGTATAGCGCACTTGGGCGGGATGCAGGGCAGGGATTTCCCAGAATCTCCGCCACAGCCCCGAAAAAGTTGCGACTAGGAGATTTTGCAGGTGCAAATTGCTACCCCACAGCCAATCAGGCCGCGTGGCTTCCCTTGCGGAAATTCATGGCGTGGCAGAGGCAGCACGTGTAATAGGCGCGGGAAACTTCGCGGGCCTGTTCCTCCAATAAATGCATGCGCAGCGGGGAATAGCTTTGAAACGCCTCTCTGAGCGCTTCCATGGGCAGCATCAACAGTGAACCGGCGGTCTGCGCGGTGAGCGTGTAGGTATGCGGAACGTCCCCCAGGGCGGCCGCCAGTTCCAGCAGGTCTCCGGCGTGGGCCGGGGAAAGCTCCAGCCGCGTATGAAGCCGCTCGGTCTGGCGCAGGAACCGGCCGGAGACGACCAGGTAAAGCCCTCGGCACTCTTCGGACTGGCGAAAGACGATATCCCCGGCGGCAAAACTGATGCACCGGGACGAGCCGTTCAACAGCAGCCCGATAGGTGCAGGGCACTCCAGCAGTTCGGCCACGGGATGCGCGCGGACTGCCTCAATTCGCCTGGACCTGGACTCACGTTGCATGCTTCCATCTCCTTTTGCATTCGCCCTGCTGTTGCGGAGGGTCGAGGCTGCTCCCCATTTGCCTGCCGCTTGCAGGTGAAGGCTTTTGGTGATGCGAGTTTGAGTGGAACCGAATTCCACGGAGGGATCACCGCTCCTCTAGACTGGGTTAATTGAAGTTCGATGTCTCCCAGATCCCAAAATCGGAACCTGGGCCACCCATTATTTGCCGGTTGAAGTTTGATGTATCCCAGCTCCCAAACGCGGGAGCTGGGGCACCCGTCTTTTACGTCACCCGGCCCCGGTATTATTCCGGCGGCACGCAGAGAACCGGCACACGCGAGCGGGCCAGCAGGGCGAAGGCGGTGCCATGCGGCCCCGGCGTTCCGCTCGTGCGCTTGACGCCGGCTACCAGAATGCACGGATGATTCTCGGCAATTCCCTCGACGATGGCGTCGGCCGGGTTACCGTCCTTAACGATGCACCGCACCGGAAACGCTCCTTGCGAGTCAACGCCAAACTCCTCCAGCGTGGCCGCGCAGGGGTCCGGATTCTCCGCCGCCTCGGCCGGTGTACGCGCATGAAGCAGCAACAAGGGGCGCTCGAAGACACGCGCCAGCGAGCTGGCTGTGGCCATTGCCGCGGTGGAAGCCTCGTTGCGCTCCATAGCCAGCAGCACCGGCCCGCCCGGCGTGGGGCGAAAGGGTCCGGCATTCCAATCCGCGGCCACCGCCAGTACCGGGCACGGCGCCAGCCGCACCAACTGCTCGGCGATGGCGCCCACAATCACCGGTCCGGCGCCCTTCATGCCCTTGGTGCCGATCACGATCAGCCCGGCCTGGTATTGCCGGACTACATCCAGAAGCATCTGCGCCACCGCGCCCTGGCGTAGCTCGGAGTGGCTGGGGATGCCCTCGCGCAGCAGTTCGCCGGACAATTTATCCAGCACCGCGCGCGCTTCCTCAGGAAGAATTTTCAGAACCCGGCCGGGAACCGAATCCACCTCGGCATATTCCATGGGATCGATGCCGTGAGCGAGCACAATGCGCGCGCCATAGGCCGCAGCCAGCTTGCGGGCATACTCCAGAGCCGCTTCCGAGCGGCCAGTCAGCTCCGTGGCCACGACGATGGTCTCCAACCCGCTGGCAAAGCTCATGATGCCTCCCGGCGCACCGCTACGCCGCATGGTTTCTCTATAGGATTCAGAGTCTGCGCCCCCGGAAGGAGCAATGGCAGTGATACCATTCACCCCGGGCTGTGACTCGCGTCACAAGTTACGCTTCAAAGAGGGCCGGAACCGCACCGCAGATGCCCGTCCTGCGAGTGGCCACGGTCAAACGGGTGTACGCCGGGACGCTCAATACGATAGGATTTTCCTGTGATGACAAACGCAAAAAATCGCTCCGCATACAGGTTTTCTTTGGGAATCGCAGGCTTGCTCGCGATTCTGCTCTGTGGCACGCTCGGCGCCTCCGCGCAGGCGCCCGCGCCGGATTCACCCGCGATCGAGGCCAAGGCCCATGCCATGGTAGCCAGGCTCACGCTGGAAGAAAAGATCAAGCTGCTGGGCGGCGAAGACGGAATGTTCACCCAAGCGGTGCCTTCGATCGGCCTGCCGCGCTTCAAGATGTCCGACGCTTCCGTCGGCGTGCGCACCTGGGGACCGACAACCGCCTATGCCGGCGGGGTCGCGCTGGCCGCCACCTGGGATAAAGACTTCGCCCGCAGCCTTGGTACGGCCCTGGGCAAGGATGCCCGCGCCCGCGGCGTGAACTTCCTGCTCGGACCGGGCGTGAACATCGCCCGCTCCTCGGTGGGAGGCCGCAACTTCGAATACCTCTCCGAGGATCCCTTCCTGAACGCCGCCATGGTGGTTCCCTATATCGAAGGCGTCCAGTCGCAAGGCGTCGTCGCCACGGTCAAGCACTTTGCCCTTAACAACCAGGAATTCAACCGGCACAATGCCAGCTCCGACGCGAACGAGCGGACCATGCGAGAGATATATCTGCCCGCCTTCGAGGCCGCCGTCACCAAGGCCCACGTGGACGCGGTGATGAACTCCTACAACCTGGTCAACGGCTCCCACGCCACGCAGAACGAGTTTCTGAATCTGAAGGTGCTCAAAGGCGATTGGGGTTTCCAGAGCATTCTGATGTCCGATTGGGACGCGACCTATGACGGAGTGGCAGCGGCCAACAACGGCCTCGATCTGGAGATGCCCGACGCCCGCTTCATGAACGCCGCAACGCTGCTTGCCGCCGTCAAAGCAGGAACGGTGAAGGAGTCCACCATCGACGACAAGGTGCTGCGGCTGCTGCGCGTTGTGCTGCGCTACGGCTTCCTCGACCGGCCGCAGTTCGATCTGGCCGACTCGACCTACTCAGTGGCTGATCGCGCGGTTGCCCTGAATGGCGCGCTGGAGAGCCTTACCCTGCTCAAGAACGATGGCCACTTTTTGCCGTTGGATGCAGCAAAGATCAAGACTATCGCGATCATTGGACCCGATGCATGGCCGGCGGTTGTCGGCGGAGGAGGCTCCTCGGAGGCGCAGGCCTTTGAGCCAGTCAGCATCCTGACCGGCATCGCCAATATAGCCGGTTCCGGCGTGAGTGTTTTGTACAGCCGCGGACTACCCGAACTATCAGAACTCTTCTGGCATACGCGCTGGGAGGGCGCCGTCAAGGTGGACGATTACCCCAGTCGGGACTTCACCGGAACTCCACAAACCTCCACAGAAGAAGGGCTCTCGAATTGGCAGGAGGTTGGCTGGGAACCCGAGGCCAAGAATCCACTCAGCATCCGTTACACAGCACACTACAAGGCAGAAAAGGCCGGCAAATATCTGGTGGTGGCTGGCGCGGCTGGCTGGGGCGGAAATGGATTCAAAGTGCTGTTGAACGGCAAAGAGATTCTCAGCCAGGAACAGGCCGAGGGCCAGGTTCCGCAGGCGGCCACCGTTGTGCTGGCTGCCGGAGAAGTTGCCAGCGTAGTTGTCGAACTGATGCCGCGCAGCGCCTCGCCACACTTCGGCGTGGGAATTGTCTATCTCCCGGAACTGATCTCCACCGAGGCCCGTGAGATAGCCGCCAAGGCCGATGTGGTGGTCATTGCCGCCGGGTTCAATACGCAATCCGAGGGCGAGGGCCATGACCGTTCCTTCGCGCTGCCCTGGGGCCAGGGCGCGCTGATCGAGAGCATCGCGGCGATCAATCCTCATACTGTTGTCACGCTCACCGGCGGCGGGGCCATGGATACGCGCGGCTGGCTGGACAAGGTTCCCGCGCTGCTGCATCTCTTCTATCCCGGCCAGGAGGGCGGCACGGCCGTCGGCCAGGTACTCTTCGGTCTGCACAACCCCGAAGGCAAGCTGCCAGTCAGCTTCGAACGCAGTTGGGAGGAGAGCCCATCCTTCGCTTATTACTATCCGATTCCGGGCGCTGATACCTCCCTGCATGTGACCGAAAACGGCCGCCCGCCGGTCGATTACGTTATCCCGCACGTGAAGTATGCGGACAAGCTGATGGTCGGCTACCGCTATTGGACGACCACCGGCAAACACCCGCTTTACCCCTTCGGCTTTGGACTGAGCTACACCACCTTCAGCTTCGCCAATCTGCAAGCGCCGGCGACAGCCGCCTCCGGCTCCACGGTCCCCGTCAGCTTCGACGTGACCAACACCGGTAGCGTAGCCGGCGCGGAAGTGGCCGAGCTTTACGTCTCCGATCCTTCTTCGACCGTCAAGCGCCCGGAGCGCGAACTGAAAGGCTTCGAGAAGGTGCGGCTGGCTCCCGGCGAAACCAAGCATGTAACTCTAAACCTGGACGCGCGCGCCTTCAGCTACTGGGACGAAGCAGCCCACAAGTGGACGATCGATCCCGGCAAGTTTGTCGTGCGTGTCGGCGACTCCAGCGAGAATACGCCGCTCAGCGCGGAGGTGACGGTGAAGTAGCTTTCCCTGGAATTTGTCGCTCCATCCTTCGCTGTTTTTCGAGGAACGATTGCGGAAGGTGGGGTCCCACGGATACGATTCCGATGGGAGAGAACTCTTCATGCGCCTTGGTGTCTTCACGCCGCTGCTCTCGCAGCTTCCGCTCGCTTCCGTTCTCGACAAACTCAAATCCCTGGGCATCGATACCGTTGAGCTGGCCACGGGCAACTATCCCGGTGACGCGCACTGCAAGCTCTCCATGCTCGAGGACAGCTCCGCCCTGGCTGAGTTTCAGAAGGCGCTGGCCGATCACGGCGCATCGATCAGCGCGCTCAGTTGCCACGGCAACGCGCTGCATCCCGACAAGGCCCGCGCCCAGCATGATCGCGAGGTCAGCCGCAAGACCATCCTGCTCGCCGAAAAGCTGGGCATCCCGGTGGTGGTGGATTTCTCCGGATGCCCCGGCGACTCGCCCCACTCGACCGCCCCCAACTGGGTCACTTGCCCTTGGCCGCCCGACTTTCTCAAGGTGCTCGACTGGCAATGGAATGAAGTGGTGACGCCTTACTGGATAGAGCACGGCAAATTTGCCGCCGACCATGGCGTAAAGATCGCCATCGAGATGCATCCGGGCTTCGTAGTCTACAGCCCGGAGACGATGCTGCGGCTGCGCGCCATCGCCGGCGCGAGCGTGGGATGCAACCTCGACCCGAGTCATTTATTTTGGCAGGGAATCGATCCTATCGCCGCGATTCGCGTTCTCGGTGACGCGATTTTTTACGTTCACGCCAAGGACACGCAGATCTACACGGCCAATCTGCCGCGCACCGGCGTGCTCGACACCAAGCCCTACACCGAGGAGCGCGAGCGCGGATGGATCTTTCGGACCTGCGGCTACGGGCACGGCGCGGAGTGGTGGAGCGAGTTCATCTCCACGCTGCGGATGTTTGGCTACGACTACGTGCTCTCCATCGAGCATGAGGACAGCCTGCTCAGCGCCGAAGAAGGCCTGACCAAGGCGGCCAGCTTCCTCAGTAGCATCGTGATCCGCGAGCAGGCTGGCGCTGCCTGGTGGGTCTGATGAAGCAACATAAAATGGTGAAACGATGAAACCAAGTAAAGTGGCAATCTTCGGCACCGGCTTCATGGGCCGGGTTCATCTCGATGCGCTCAGGCGGCAGGAATTCGTCGAGATCGCGGCCATCGCGGGCAGGAATCTGGAAGTTGCGCGGAAGTTGGGCGCGGGCTTTGGCGTCTCCGCGATTACCAACGACTATCGGGAGATTCTGCGCGATCCGGACGTCGATGCGGTCCACATCCTCACCCCCAACGCGCTGCATTATTCCATGGCCAAAGAGGCGCTCGAAGCCGGCAAGCACGTGGCCTGCGAAAAGCCCCTGGCCACTGAGGTCGAAGAGGCGCGGGAACTGGTTGCCCTGGCCGCGCAAAAAGGATTGCGCAACTGCGTCTGCCACAATCTGCGCTATTACCCCATGGTGCAGCAGTTGCGCCGGATGAGAGAGGCCGGCGAACTGGGCGAAATTCTCTCCGTGCAGGGCGGATATTCGCAGGACTGGCTGCTCTACGAGACGGACTGGAACTGGCGCATCGACTCGCAGGCTGGCGGCGCATCGCGCTGCATGGCCGATATCGGCTCGCACTGGTTCGACATGGCCGAGCACGTCACCGGCCTGCGAGTCACCTCGCTGGTCGCCGACTTGCAGACCTTCCACGCGACCCGCAAGCAGCCCAAACACTCCGTCGAGAGCTTTGCCAACAAGCTCCTCGGCCCGGAAGAAACCATTGTCACTCCGGTAAGCACGGAAGACTTCGGCACGGTTCTCTTTCACATGGGCGCGCGCACCCGCGGCAGCGTGGTCGCCAGCCAGGTCTCCGCGGGGCGCAAGAACCGGCTGCACATCGAAGTCTACGGCAGCAAGGCCGGGGCGGCATGGGATCAGGAACGGCCCAATGAACTCTGGATCGGCCACCGCGATACGGGCAACGAGCTCATTCTCAAGGACCCGGCGCTGCTCACCCCCGAGGCGCGCTCTTACGCCGACCTGCCCGGCGGCCACACGGAAGGCTACGACGACGCATTCAAGCAATTATTCCGCCGCTTTTATGCCTCCATCGGCACGCCCGGCCTCGCTCCGGAATATCCGCAGTTCGCCGACGGCCTGCGCCAGCTTGTGATCCTCGATGCCGAGATAGAGAGCCATAAAACACGAAGCTGGGTCGAGGTTCCCGCGCTCTGAGAAGGAATACGAGAGAGAGGCCGCCATATGTTGATCTTTGCCGCCATTGTCGCCATCTTCGTCTACGGAATGATAGCCGCCATGTTGGGCACCATCCTGCCCAACCTCTCGGATCGTTTCCACCTCACTCCCGCGCAGAATGGAAGCATCGCCTTCGCGCAGGCGCTGGGGCTGATTATTGCCTCGCTCAGCGTAGGCCCGCTGCTGGATAGCGAAGGCAAGAAGATCGGTATCATTCTGGGCCTCGCCCTCATCGCCATTGCGCTTTACGCGCTGCCGCGCTCGCCCGGCTTCCGCGCCATTCTCTTCCTGCTGTTTCTGCTGGGAGCCGGCGGGGGCATCGTGGTGACGGGAGCCAATGCGCTGGTCAGCGACGTTGGCGAGGCCCATCGCGCCATCGCCTTGAACCTCGTCAACCTTTTCTTTGGCCTGGGCGGACTGGCCACGCCCTTCATCTCCGCCAATCTCTTCAAGAGCAACTGGGTTCGCCTCTGCTACTCGGTCGCCACGCTCACCGTCGTCGCGCTGGCGATTCAGGCCGTGGCCAAGATGCCTCCGCCCACCGGCGCGGCGCGCTTCCTGCTGGCGGACGCGGGGCCAGTCCTTGGCCGTCCGCTGCTCTTTCTGCTCGGTTTCTTTCTCTTCCTTTACATCACCTGCGAAGTGGGCGTGTGGAATTGGCTGCCGCGCCACCTCATCGCCCAGGGCATTCCCGAATCGCGCGCGCTGAACATCCTCTCGCTGGGATTCGCGCTCGGCCTGCTGATCGGCCGGGTCGGCGTTTCGCCGATCCTGATGAGCGTCGCCCCGATTGATGTCACCTTGGCCGCATCTGCCGCGATGGCTGTGACCACTTTTCTCATGCTGCGAACCGGCAAACCAGCGACCGCCTTCGCCCTGGTCTTTCTCGCTGGCGTATCCATGGCGCCAGTTTTTCCCACCACACTGGCCATCGTGGGCGGCGCATTCCCACGCATGACCGGCACCGCCATCGGCTTCGTCATAACCTGCGGATGGGTGGGCCTGGCTGTCAGCTCGCGCATCATCGGGGCCATCGCCGGCGACGACCCGCGCCGGCTGAAAAAGGCGCTGCTGGTGATCCCAGCTTCCGCTGTCCTGATGGTGGGTTTGAATCTGGCCATCCGCGGCGCCCTGCGCTGAGAGCTCGCCGTACCCTGACGGATGGCTCTGACTCAGAGGCTCAACTTGCGGATGCTGTAGAAGTGTTGCTCATTTCAATTACTCCCTGGGGGGCGGAACCTGCTGAAGGCGTCCGCCCCACCGCAGGTGGTTACCGCAGGGTCTTCAATGCCGGATAGAGCTTGCGCCACTTCGCGTAGCCGGTCTTGTAAGCGGCCAGATCGTCCTTGTCCGGCTCAATGCGCTGGGCGACTTCGATTCCCTGCGCGCAGGCTTCATCGAGATTGGCCCAGTGGCCCGCGCCGACGCCGGCCATCAGCGCGCAACCAAAGGCTCCGCCTTCTTCAGCGGTGAGCACCTCGACGGGCAGGCCGTAGATGCCGGCCTGAATCTTGCGCCACAGTGGTCCGCGCGCGCCTCCGCCGCCCAGGCGAATCGCGCTGACCGGAATGCCCAGTTCGGCAAAGAGCGAGAAGGTGTCCTCCAGCGAATAAGCCACGCCCTCCAGTACGGCGCGGACAAAATGCGCCGCGGTGTGATTCGAGGAGATGCAGGCAAAGGCGGCGCGGACTTCGGGGTCGAGGTGCGGAGTGCGCTCGCCGAGCAGGTAGGGCGCCCACTCCAGGCCCTGGCTGCCCGCCGGAATCTTGCCGGCCGCCGCCGTCATTTCGTCGTAGTTGTGGCTGGGGAAGAAGGTCTCCTTGAGCCAGCGCAGGCTGAGGCCCGCCGATTGCGTTACGCCCATCACGTGCCAGAGGCCTGGAACCGCGTGGCAGAAAGTGTGCAGACGGCCCTTGGGATCCTTGGTCGGCGCGGCGGTGGCGGCAAAGACCACTCCCGAAGTGCCGATGGTCGCCGAGACCGAGCCCGGCTGGAGGATGCCCATGCCCACCGCGCCCGCGCCCTGATCGCCGGCTCCGGCGACGACCGGCGTGCCGGCGGCAAGGCCAGTCAGCCCGGCCGCGCTCTCGCTGATGCGCGCACAGACCTCTGGCGACTCGTAGACCTTGGGCAGCCAGCTCTCGGGAATCCCCGCCGCCTCGGCCACTTCCTTCGACCAGCGGCGGTGCGTCACGTCCAGCAGCAGCGTCCCCGAGGCCTCCTGCACGTCGATGGCGAACTCGCCGGTGAGGCGGTAGCGCACGTAGTCCTTGGGGCACATAATGTGGTGAATCTTGGCGAAGATCTCCGGCTCATGCTGCTTGACCCAGAGCAGCTTGGTCAAGGTGAAGTTGGGCAGCGCAGGGTTGCAGGTCAGCTCGATTAATTTTTCGTATCCGATCTTCTCCGTCAGCCAGTCGCATTGCGGCTGGGTACGCGTGTCGCACCAGATCAGCGAGGGGCGCAGCACCGCTCCGGCGGCGTCCAGCATCACCGCGCCGTGCATCTGGCCGGTCAGGCCAATGGCGGCAATCGGCTGATGCGGCTCAGGCGCGGCGGCGATTGCGCCGCGAATTGCCTCTTGCGCCGCCCGCCACCAGTCTTCCGGATCCTGCTCCGCCCAGCCCGGATGGGCCGTCGTGAAGGGCGCATGCTCGCTCGATGCTCCGCTGATCAGTTTTCCCGCTCCATCCACCACTACGGCACGCGTGCCGCCGGTGCCTACATCCATTCCTAAAAACCACATAATCTCGCTTCTCCCGATCAAAAAATTGCGTTTCCCCCGCGCTGGAAGCATACCATTTTAGGGCTTTACGGGAATAGGGAACCGGGGTAGCAGGAACAGAATCTAATCTTGCTGCAACTCCGGGCGGTACTTCTGCCAGTTGTTCCGGCCCAGGCGCTTGGCCTCATACAACGCAATGTCGGCGCTCTTGTAAAGTTTCTCCTGAGTGTCGCCGTCCTTGGGATACGACGCAACCCCCACACTGACCGTGGTCCGGATCGTGTCATCATTGAACGATACCGGAGCGGAGAAACTGTCTACGATCCGGTCGCATATTTTATGCAGCCACTCCTCATCGCGTCTGCCGATCAGCAGGATCGAGAATTCGTCTCCGCCCAGCCGCGCCACCTGATCCGTCGAACGGACGGCGGATTGCAGGCGGTTCGATGTCTCGACGAGAACGGCGTCCCCGGCGTCGTGGCCGTAGGTATCGTTGATCGCCTTGAAATCGTCCACGTCGATGAGAAGCAGGGTGAATTCATCGCCCGTTTCCGGGGCGCACATCCTGTCAAAGTCTTCTACAAAGTGCCTGCGGTTCGGCAATGCGGTCAGGCTATCGAAGTGGGCAAGCTTCTCCAGTTCCATTTGGCTCTTGCGCAGCTCGGCGGTTTGTTCTTCAACCAGCCGGGCCAATTGATCCGCTCGCGCGCGAATCAGGCGCGTGGTAATCCTGTTGCCGGCGAATACGATAAGAATCAATAGCAGCAGGCAGACGAGATAAAACCAATCGGTCTGGTAAAAGCGCGGTTTCAGCACGAAGCTGACTGATGCGCCCTGGAGATTCCAGACGCCATCGTCATTCGCGGCAATGACGCGGAAGGTATATTGTCCGGGAGGCAGATTCGTGTAGTATGCAACGCGGCGGGCGCCCGCATCGACCCATTCGTTCTCGTAGCCTTCCAGCCGGTATTTGAAGCGGACCCGCACCGGAATGCGCAGGCTGAGCGCGGTGTAATGAATCTCGATGCTTTTTTTGCCGGGCGCTAGTTGCAGATCACTGCCGGAGGGCTGAACGATGCCGTCGGCGGCGACGGATTCGACGATGACCGGCGGAATGAAATCGTTGTGAATCATATGCGCGGGATCGACCTCTACAATCCCTTTTTTCGTCGTGAACCAGAGCTTGCCATCGGGAGTGCGGCAGCCGCCCGGCTGCGATGCCGCATCGGAGGCCTCGGTGGTTTTCATGCCGTCGGCAAGTCCGTAGTGAACCGATGAAACAGAAGGTTTTCGGCCTTCGGCAACGTCATTCAGTTCCTTCATGCTGACGGAGTAAATCCCGTCTTCGGCGCTGATCCACAGATTGCCGTCATCGCCGGCGAGGATGCGCGACGCGAAACCATCGAAGAGCCCCTCGCGTTTTGTATAGCGAGTCAACTGCCTGTTATTGATGCTGTAGCGGAAGATCCCCGGCACGCGCCCGCCCAGCCAGAGATGGCCATGGCCGTCGTCGAAGATATTGGTGACTTCCAAGGGATCCTTGAGCTGCCACCCGCCGCCGGGACCGCCAGCCGCGGGCAACTTGTAGAGACCCTTCGTTGTGCCGAACCAAAGCGTTCCCGCCGCATCGCGATCGATTGTAAAGGTATAATTCCCGGAATCGGTGACCGGCGTGCTCTTACCGCGCACTGTGAATGGCAATACCTTGCCGTCCTTGAATCGAAACGCACGCGGCTCCGAGTTGGTAACGATCAGACCTTCGTCGTCTTCGGAAATCGCGGAGATGAAGAACTTGGAGAAATGGCCGTTTCCATCGTAGACGGTAACCTTTTCTCCCTGAATCCGGCTTAACCCGCCATAGGCGCCTACCCACAAGCTTCCATCCATACTTTCGAAGATGGTGGCGCCATAGGCCGAGGGCAATTGGCGGTTGTGCTTGAACGGTGTTGCGATTCCGTTGCGGATGTTGCTCAATCCTCCGTTATCGCTGAATACCACCACCGTTCCGTCGCGCGCCGCAATTGCGGACTTCTCGCTATTCGTAAGAAGGCTTTTCCTGGTGGTGATGGTTGTCAGCTTGGTGTCGCGTAGCCGGTCCAACCCGCTGGCCGTGCCGATCCAGATGCTTCCTTCGCGGTCCTCGAAAAGCGAGAGAACGTTGTCGTCGGTCAAACCTGCGGTAAAACTGAAAGTGGTGAAGCCCGGTTTGGTGGATCCGTCGATTGCAATGCGGGCAACCCCCGACTTTTCGGTTCCCGCCCAAAAATTTCCCTGCGCATCGTTAAGAATGGATGTCAATAGGAGAAGCCCGTCTCGATGCAAAGGCTCCAGATATGGCTTCTCCGGATGGAGTAGATAGAGTCCGTCTCCGGCAGTTGCCCAAATTCTGTGCTGGCTGTCTTCTCTCAGTGCTGTAATCCCATTGGAACTGGCTTTTCCGTCAAGGGCCACAGACAGAAAACTGTTCTCATACAAATAAACGTTGGATCCTCCGCCAATCCATATCCTGCCCTTGCGGTCTTCAAGAAAAGTGCTGATCCAACCGGATCCGCTGCGCAGCAAGGTGACTTTGCCGTCTTTCTCCAGCTTGTAAATAAAATCATCCGTACCGATGAATACCGTGTGCTCCCGGCTTTCAAAAAGAACCCGAACGGCGCCGTCCGGCAAGGGAACCGGGGGCCGGTAGTCGGAGAATCGCCTATCCTTGTAGATCAGGGTTCTGGTAGCGGTGCGGATCAACAGGTCGCCGTCCGCGCCCATGCAGATGGCTTTGACGGTCTCGCTGCCAAACTCCGCATCCATGGAAACAAAACGAACACCGTCAAAGCGCACCAATCCCGAACCTGTCCGGAGCCAAAGATAACCGTCTCTGGTCTGGAGGATCTGATAAACGGCTTCTCCCGGCAGACCGTGCTGTGATGTCCAATTATCGTGGCCATACTGGTCGATCTGCTTTTGCGGATCGAGCGCTCGCAGCGAGGCAGCGGAAGCCAGAATGGCGATCAGAACCAGAAGCGCCGCGCAGCTCAAACCCCAAGCTGGCCTGGGCAGAATCCGGCGCGCTCCTGCCCATGGCAAGCCCCCGGCGCAATCCCGCTTGCTTGATCCGATCACAGCACGCTCCCATCGCAAAGCCGCCACGCGAAGGTTCATGCTGATTATCGGCTACTTTCCGGCATTCGCCAGAGATTATTTTGCGGTCAAACGTCCTTGAATCAGCAGATTTCCTTCGTCACAACGAAGAAGAATCCCGTATCGCGGTACGCTGCCCCGGCTTGTGACCTTTGGCACAGTCTTGTTTCCCCCCACTGGCCGACAATCTATAGGTAAGGCTCCGCAGACCTCCTCTGCGCCGGCCAGGAGAAGATGCTTATGAGCGATCTTGCAGGTTTGGCTGAATCCGTAGCCGTTGATCCGCTGGTTGGCCATCCCGCCGACTACCACGTCTTTCATCAATTTCTGGAGCGCTGCAAGGATCTGCCGGCCATCACGACCGCCGTCGTCTGGCCGCTCTCCGATGTGGCCCTGCGGGGCGCCGTCGAAGCCGCCGAGGAAGGTCTGATCCTGCCTACGCTGATCGGCGACGAGGCCGCGATGAAAGCTCTGGCCGCCAAGATCGGGGTCGATATCAGTCCCTACCCGATTCTCAACGCCGAGACCGAGCGCAAGGCCGCCGAGCTGGGTGTCTGCATGTGCCGCAGCGGCGGCGGTGCGCAGGCGATGATGAAGGGCAGCCTGCACACCGACGAGTTGATGAAGGTGGCAATGAAGAGCGAGACCGGATTGCGCACCAGCCGCCGCATCAGTCACGTCTTCGTGATGGACACGCCCGCCTATCCCCGCACCTTGCTGATTACCGATGCGGCCATCAACATTGAGCCGGAGCTGGAAGACAAGATCCACATCGTGCAGAACGCCATCGATCTGGCGCATGCGCTGGGCATCCCTGAACCCAAAGTAGCGCTGCTTTCGGCCATCGAGACGGTGAACACCAAGATCAAGTCCACGCTGGACGCGGCGGCGCTATGCAAGATGGCCGACCGCGGGCAGATCACCGGCGGCATCCTGGATGGGCCTTTGGCTTTTGATACCGCGGTCAGCGCGAAGGCCGCCAAGATCAAGGGACTGGTCTCGCCGGTCACCGGGCAGGCCGACATTCTGGTGGTGCCCGATCTGGAGAGCGGCAATATGCTGGCCAAGCAGCTCGAGTACCTGGGCGGAGCGCAGTTGGCCGGCATCGTGCTGGGGGCGCGCGTGCCGACGATCCTTACCAGCCGGGCCGATTCAGCGGAGACGCGGCTGACCAGCTGCGCCGTGGCCGTGCTGCTGCACTATGCCGAACATCCGCTGGGAAGTTAGTGCAGCCATCGGGATTCAATTGTTTAATGGTGCGCGGCATTCAATTTAGCCGCGCTTCTTTTTTGCGTCCTGCTTGAGGGCCTTCTTTGCGGCGGCTTTGCGGCGCTTGACCTCTTCCTTGGAGTACATGGTTCCGCGGCAGTTCTTCGCGCCGCAGTTGCACAGGGCTTCGTCTACGCCGCCGTCGTAAAGGCAATAATCGTAGGTGATCTCCTCGCCGGCGGCGACTCGCCGGATGGCCTTGATCCAGATGCGGCCCTTTTCCTCGCTGGTCTCGCAGTTGGCGTCGCAACTGTGGTTGATGAACATCGCGGCGGAGTGGCCGTCGATGACTACCGAGCCGTCGCCGAGTCCAAAGAGATAGGTGATGGGCGAGGCTTCATAGGCCTTATCTGCCTCGGCTTTGGTCAGCAGGTGGCCGGTGTACTCGGCCACGCGCGCGCCCTTGCGAATGGGCGTGGTGGTGTAGCAGCCGGCGGCGTGGATGGCGGAGGAGCGAATGATCAATCCCATGCAAGTGTGCGATGCTTTCCTTGTAGCGGTATGAATCGCATCGTAACAGAGAACAGGGATCATGGGTCAGGGATCGGGGAACAGGGAAAAGGGAAAAGGGAACAGGGAACAGGGAACAGGCGTATGAAGATTACACGGATGGTTTATCTTGTGTTGCTGTTGGCGGGCTGGCTGACGGCGGCTCCACGTCTGCTGGCGCAGGCGCCCGCTGGGGGCGACACGCCGGCATCAGGACAGAGCAAGCCGGCGGGCGAGGGCCAGAAGCCGGCGGCGGGCGCAGCCCAGCCGGGAAAGACCTCCAGCGCCAATCCCTTTCCCGAGGATACGAGCACGGTTCCGGTTATGCCTTCGAAGACTGCACCGGCGCTGCCGGAAGGCACATATAGCGGGGAGAGCGCGGGGCTGCCGCTGCCCGGAGAGGACCTTGACCCGGTGCGCTCGCCGGACGACGTTGCGCCGGAGGCGGCAAGCGGGCCGGAGGAGGATTCGAGTTCCAGCCTTACCGGCCTGGAGAGTCTGCTGCCCAAGCCGGAGGACGATGAGTCCGGCAAGAAGAGAAAACTCTCCGTCAAGGAGCCTACTCACCAGGAGGCCGCCTCCAAGGACATTGAGGTTGGCGGCTACTACCTGGATCGGAAGAACTGGAAGGCGGCGCTCTCGCGCTTCGAGTCGGCACTGGTGCTGGACCCGGAGAATCCCGATGTTTATTGGGGCCTGGCCGAAGCGGACCGGCATCTCGGAAATTTAGCCGACGCGCGCACGAATTATCAGAAGGTGGCCGAGTACGATCCCGACAGCCGCCACGGCAAGGAGGCGATCAAGGCGCTCAAGGAGCCGGAGATTGCCCACGGGAAGAACGCCGCGTCAGCTCAGTCCGTGACAGAGATAGCTAAATAAGAATTAAAGTCCGGCCCAGCGGAGATAGGTGGCGAGGATGGACTGCCCCCACAGGCTGCTGACGATGCCGCCGATGCAGAGAAATGTTCCCAGTGGCAGCTTGCTTACGGCCCAACTCTCCGAGCCTCGCTGCGCTGACGGTATCACCAACAGAACGGCGGCGGCCAGCGCGCCCAGCACAATCCCAATCCCAAAGGCCAGCAGCGCTTGTGGCAGACCGAGCCATGCAGCCAGCAGAGCCATCAGCTTGGCGTCGCCCAGGCCGATGCCCTCGCGGCGGCGGACAAACCAGTAGAGCCAGCGGATGAGCAGGATCAGTCCGGCGGCGGCAAGGATTTCCATTAAACGAACACCAAGGCGAATCCAGAATTCAGATTGTTCTCGCAGAGGCGTTTGCGATATGGACTCAGAGAGAACTGAAAATGCAATTCCTAACCCGATTCCCGGTAAAGTGATAGCGTCAGCTATCCAAAAATACTCAGCATCAAGGGCCGCAATTCCGACGAGTAGACAGAGAAAGAACAATGTTCCGATCAAAGGAATGAAACCAATATGGGGAGGAATAATCCCCATCTGATTTGCAATTTCGGAAACCTCAAATTGTCTAGATATTTTCCATAAGAAAATTGCCCATAGTGCAGCAACGGCTACCTCCACTAGCGGATAGCGCCAGCCGATCCAGGCGCGGCAGGTGCGGCAGCGACCGCGCAGGACAAGCCAACTCACCAGCGGCACATTCTCCCACCAGGCGAGGGTGCGGCCGCACTGGCGGCAGTGGGAGCGCGGCTGGACGATGCTCTCGCCCGCGGGCCAGCGGCTCAGGCAGACGTTCAGAAAGCTGCCGAAGGCCAGTCCAAGCAACCCCGCAAAGATTGTTCCTAGAATACGAATCATAGACGAGGTTGAGTATATCGCCGCGCACCTCCGCGAAGTAGACTGGAGGTGCATGGACTCTTCGCCAGAACGCTCGAACTCATCAGACAGCTTGAATGCAGAGGCTTCCACGCCGCTCGCCACTGACACGGCGCGGGCGGCAGCGCTCTTTGCCCAGTCGGTCGAGATCATGGCGCGGCTGCGCGCGCCCGGCGGCTGCCCGTGGGACCGCGAGCAATCCTTCGACTCGATTCGCAAGTACACGCTGGAAGAGACCTATGAGGTCTTCGACGCGATCGAACGGCGCGACTGGCCGCACCTGGCTGAGGAACTGGGCGACCTGCTGTTGCAAGTGCTGTTTTATGCCGAGATGGCGGCCAACGACGGCCATTTCACGATTGCCGATGTGCTCGCAGCACTGAACAGCAAGCTGGTGCGGCGGCATCCGCACGTCTTCGGCGAAGAGGCTTCGCGGGCGGCGGGCAACCGGGCCGATGTGGATGCGGCGGTGGAGGGATCGTCGGCGGCGGTGCTGCGCAATTGGGACGAGATCAAGGCCGCGGAAAACCGCGTTCACACCCTACAGCCCGATGTAGAAAATGCCGGCGGGGCAGGGAATCGGCACTCCTCGCGGTTGGATTCAGTACAGCGTGCGATGCCGGCGCTGGCCGAGGCGGCCAAGCTGGGGGCCAAGGCGCGCAAAGCCGGCTTCGATTGGCCGGAGTGGCGCGATCTGCTGCCCAAGCTGGCCGAGGAGACGGCGGAGTTGGAGGCCGAGGCCGCCTCGGATGACCCGGCGCGCAAGCCTGCGGTGGAAGCGGAGCTGGGCGACATGCTCTTCACGGTCGTCAATCTGGGCCGTCATCTGGGAGTGGATGCGGAGATGGCGCTGCGCGGCTGCAATCTGCGCTTTCGGCAACGCTTTCGCGCGATGGAACTGGCCAGCGAGCGGCCGCTGGAAGAGCTTGCGCCCGCTGAGTTAGAAGAGTTATGGGCAGAGGCAAAGCGCAAGCTGGGCGGAGCTTCTTAAAAACAGCTGCTCTTATGCTGGATGAGCCTTTGCCGCAACCTCTTCTATCCTGTCCAACACAACCTTGATTTCATCCGCAACCAGATTTTCCGGAACATGGGGAACCAGTCGGTAGTAGTCAGCCTTTCTCGTTTCCATGTACCATCCCATGCGCCTGTAAAACTCGGGGATCACAAGGTCAAGAAGCTCGTCGCTGGCCTTTACTGTGTTCCACCAAGGATCGGCCGGATCGCGTAGCGCCGCGGGGGCGATTCTGTCTTGAAGAGCACCCTGCATCGCTTCCGCGGCGGGAACCACGTAATCCAACAAGGGTCCACCGCTTTTCGATTCCCCAACCGCTCTGGCAAAGGCTACAAGTGTATCCGGCTGGCAAATGTAATTCTCGATCTCCCTGCGAACCCATTGCTGTTCCTCCAATCCATCCCCACTTCGTAATCCGTGTGCGTCTCGGTCGACAAGAAGGAACCCCACCAGGTCTTGCTTGGCTTCGCGCAGATTGTGAAAATGCTCCCGGCCCTTGTTCGGATGGTTCCCGATCGGATAAAGGAAAGCAGTGCGCAAGGACGCCTCAGCCGGATGTCCGAACCTCGCGGCAAAAGCGCGCAGAATGGACAGATCGGTGTGATCCTCGAGGTAGAGAACCCATCCAGACTGCTCCGCCTGATAGTACTCGTCAAAACGGATAGCGTTCAGCGCGCTTTTCACCTGCCGTTTTCTGCTTCCGGGCATTATATGGGGTTTGCCGAGAAACGCCACCACACTGTTTTCGTCTAGGCTGGCGGCTTGATTCAGAATTTCTTCCGAATGGCTGGCAATGATAATCTGACTGCCGCTGGCGCGCGCGGCTTCTCTGAGTTTCCAATAAATCTCCCGCTGCCGAAGAATTTCGAGATGGGCGTCCGGTTCATCCAGCAACAGAACTGCGCCCGGATGAAGGGCGAGATAGGCTAGCAGGAGCAGGGTCTGCTGCAGTCCGCGTCCGGAACTTGATAGATCGAGACGGATTCCATTCTCGTCGCGATAAGTCATTTGAACTTCGCCGCGTTCGGGGATGTATTCCGGCTGATCGAGATTGACCTTAAAAAGCTCCAGCATGTCCGCCGACAATCGTGTCCAACCATCGTCGGCATCACCCTCTTCTTTTGCATGCCATTCTCTTTGGCAAAGCGCATAACACAAGTTACGCAGAACTTCAGCCGTACGGCCCTCGCCCAACCTCACATTGATTGCGCCCATATCGAGCCGCGTCTCGTTTGAAGCAAGCCCAGACATAGGAGGTAAAAACGCAATTTGGATTCCCGCAACTTCGTCTGGGATATTCATTCGCCGCGGCTGTTTTCCCTCCTCAATGCGGAGAGGTCGGCAAAAGAACGCTTCACTGGTTGAGAGATCAAATTCCAGACCGCATTCCCAGTTCGTTCCTCCGGTGTTCCCCGATACAAGAATGTCGATCAGGATATTCTTTGTAGCCTGTATTCCTGCAATCCGCTGTACATTCCGAACATGTAATTGCCGCCAAAGATGATTCACATTCGGGGACGGAACCATCAGTAGATCGCGCCGGTTGATGGTCACGCCGGGCCGCTTCTCCGGCGATACGGAGCCCCTCTTTTCCCTCCAGCGGCGCAATCCGAGATCCCACAACGCTAGGGCCTGTAAGGCAGTGGTTTTGCCAGAGTTGTTCGGGCCCACAAAAACCACCGGATTGCCGAGGGGAATCTCAACGTCCTCGAACCTCTTGAAATTTCGAATGACCAGTTTCGTCAGCATGATTTTTTGCCCTCATTCTGCCCAACCGCAGCTCAAATCGCCCATTAATACCGTAGTGTAAACTCCCGGCCAGCAAATTGGCCCTGCCATTTCGTCGCGGACAGCATCTGGCGCTTTTCCACCCCACCGCGCCCCTAGCCCGGAACGATAGAATCTCTACCAAGCCCTTCCGCAACCGGGTGGGCCTGAGGGAGCGGGTTCGCATGGGTTACCAGGTTCTAGCCAGGAAATACCGTCCGCAGCGCTTTGCCGACGTGGCCGGGCAGGATCACGTGACGCGGACGCTGATGAACGCGCTCTCGCAGAACCGCATCGCGCACGGATACATCTTCTCGGGGCATCGCGGCATCGGCAAGACCACCATCGCGCGCATTGTGGCCATGGCGCTGAACTGCCGCACCGAAATTGGAACCCCGGAGCGGCCTACGCCGGAACCCTGCGGCGCGTGCGTTTCGTGCACCGAGATTCGCCAGGGCAACGCGGTGGACGTGATCGAGATCGACGCGGCCACCAATCGCGGCATCGACGAGATTCGCGAGCTGAGGGACGCCGCCCGCTATGCGCCGTCGCGCGACCGTTACAAGATTTACATTCTCGACGAGGCGCACCAGATCACCGATGCGGCCTTCAACGCGCTGCTCAAGACGCTGGAAGAGCCGCCGGCGCACGTGATCTTCATGATGGCCACGACGCAGCCGGAGGACATTCCGCAGACCATCCGCTCGCGCTGCCAGCACTTCAGCTTTCACGCCGTCA